>CAZSBO010000126.1:0-12068 GCA_964605265.1 uncultured Prosthecobacter sp. | reverse complement strand
CGGTGCCGAGCAGGCGCAGGGATTTTTCCGCGCTTTTCACCAGGCGGGCGGCGCTGGCGTTGTAGTGAGCGGTCTTGCGGTCAGGATGGAACTCGCAGGGCACGTAGATGCCGGCCTTGGTGACGATCTCGAACTTGTCGCGCAGGCCGGGCTCGCGCCTCAGGGTCTCGCCGATGAACTCCTCGACCTTGTACAAGCCGTAGATCTCGGCGGTGTCGAGGGTGGTGATGCCCAGCTCAAGGCAGGCGTGCAGGCGGGTGAGCAGGTTTTCCGGCGTGGCGGTCGCGGCGTCGTCGAGCACCCGCCAGGTGCCGTAGATGAGGCGGGAGAAGGTCGGTCCGTTGGCGGCGAGGGGCAGGCGGGGAATCATGGCCGCCATTCAAGGCGGGAAAGCGCGGCTGGCAACGGCGCAAAAAAAGAACCCACCCTGCCCGCAGGAAGGTGGGTTCGGAAGGGGTTGAAACCCGGCTCAGGCCTTCTTGGCGAGCGCGCCGATCTTGAGGGCGAGGCGGCTCTTCAGGCGCGAGGAGGTGTTCTTGTGCAGGACCTTGGTCTTGGCGGCCTTGTCGGCGGCGGAGGCGAATTCGCTCAGCGAGGCGCTGGCGGTGGTGGCATCGCCGGCTTCGATGGCGGAGAGCACTTTCTTGCGCAGGGTGCGGATGCGGCTCTTGACGGCCTGGTTCGCCGCCGTGCGTTTGGCGGTCTTGCGGATGTCTTTTTCGCTGGAGCGGATATTGGCCATAGGGGTCTGCGGGTAAAGGGCGGAGTTAATACGGCACCCCACGGGGGCTGTCAAACTGGAATCTGGACCCGTCCCCGCGCGAGCAATTCGCGGACGTACTTGCCGAGCAGGTCGAACTCGACATTGAGGCGGTCGCCGGGCGCGCGTTCGTGCAGGTGGGTGACGGCCAGGGTGTGGGGGATGATCCAGCAGACGACGCTGCCTTCCCCGACTTCAGCGGCGGTCAGGGAGATGCCGTCGAGGCAGATGGAGCCTTTGGGGATGACCAGACCGCGGAATTCGGCCGGCAGTTCGACCTCGAGCCGGTGGTCCTGGCCGTGCGGGCTGAGGTCGAGCAGGCGCACCGTGGTGTCAACGTGCCCCTGAACGAAGTGGCCGCCAAAACGGGCCTGCATCGACAGGGCGCGTTCCAGGTTGACCAAGCGACCCGGACGGAGGTCGCCGAGGCTGGTGACGCGCAGGGTCTGGCCGAGCAGGTCAAAGGCGGCGGTGCCGGCGCTTGCATCCAGCGCCGCGACCGTCAGACAGCAGCCGTTGACGGCCAGGCTGTCGCCCAGTGCCAGCTCCGCCGTCAGCGGGCCGGTTGCCAGTGTCAGGCGGGCGCCCTCGCCGCGGGCTTCGAGGGCGGCGACGCGGCCGGTGGTTTCAACGAGTCCGGTGAACATGCGCCACCTTCCATGCCGGCCGGCGGTCTGCAAGCGACCGGGTGCGGCATTTCAGCGCTCCAGCTGGGCGCGGGTCTGGTCGATGACGCTGCGGGGCAGGGGGTAGTAGCCGTCCTTGAGCACGACCTGCTGGCCGTCGCGGCTGTGGATGAAGCGGATGAACTCGCGCGTCGCCGGGTCGAGCGGCCGGCCGGGCTGCTTGTTGAGGTAGATCACCAGGAAGCGGGCGAGCGGGTAGCGGCCGTTGATGCAGTTCTCGTAGGTGGGCTCGGCGAAGTCCGCGGGGGTTTCGCCCACCGGCAGCACGCGCACGCCGGAGGTGCGGTAGCCGATGCCGGTGTAACCGAGCGCGTAGGGGTCGGCACCGACCGCCTGCACGACCGAGGAGGAGCCGGGCTGTTCCTTGACGTGGCTTTTGAAGTCGCCGCGGCCGAGCACATGCTCCTTGAAAAAACCGTAGGTGCCGGAGGCGCTGTTGCGGCCGTACAGCGAGACGGGTCGGCCGGTCCAGGCGGTCACGCCGAGTTGGCCCCAGTCGCGCAGATCGGCGGGGGCGCCAAGCCGGCGGGTCGAGGAGAAGGCGGCGTCGAGTTCGCTGAGGGTCAGGCCGCGTACGGGATTGTCCTTGTGGACGAAGACGGCGAGGGCGTCGACTGCCACGCGCACGGCGAGTGGCGGGTAACCAAATTTCTTTTCGAAGGCGTGGATTTCCTCGCGCTTCATTTCGCGGCTCATCGGGCCGAGTTGGCAGGTGCCGGCGATGAGGGCGGGCGGTGCGGTGGCGGAGCCCTTGCCCTCGACCTGCAGGCTGACGTTTGGGTAGCGCGCCTTGAAGCCCTCGGCCCACAGGGTCATGAGGTTGTTGAGGGTATCCGAGCCGACTGAGATGATGCCACCCGAGACGCCATCGACGCGCTGGTAGGCGGGGATGGCGGGATCGATCTCGACGGCAGCCACCGGCGCGGCCGCAAGCGGCGCGCAGAGCAGCAGGGCGAGACGGTGGCGGCGCATGGCCATCTGATGGCTGCTTCCGGCCGTCCTGACAAGAAGGAAGGTTGCGCGTCGCGGCACCGGCGCGACAATGCCGAGTCCGCATGGTCGAGCCCGTTTCCAGTTCCACCGCCGATGCATCCGTGTCCATCCGGGTGCGCGACCTCGACTTCTTTTACGGCGCGCAGCCGGCGCTGGCCGGTGTCAGCCTGGATGTGCCGCGGCGTTGTGCCACCGCCTTCATTGGTCCGTCCGGCTGTGGCAAGTCGACACTGCTGCGCTGTTTCAACCGCATGAACGACCGCATTGAGGCCGCGGCCATCCGCCGCGGCCGGATCGAGGTCGAGGGTTTGGATGTGAGTGATCCCGGTCTCGATGTCGTGCGTCTGCGCCGCGAGGTCGGCATGGTCTTCCAGCGCTCGAATCCCTTCCCGGGCAGCCTATATGACAACGTCGCCTACGGCCTGCGCCTGCAGGGCGAGAAGCGTCGCGACCGGCTTGATCACGCCGTCGAGCAGAGCCTGCGCGCGGCCGGGCTCTGGGATGAGGTGAAGGATCAGTTGTCGGCGCCTGCCGGTGGCCTCTCCGGCGGGCAGCAGCAGCGTCTGTGCATCGCCCGGGCCATTGCCCTGAAGCCGCGGGTGCTGCTGATGGACGAACCCTGTTCCGCGCTCGATCCGCTGGCCAGCGCGCGCATCGAGGACCTGATCCATGAGCTCAAGCGCGATTACACCCTCGTCATCGTCACCCATAACCTGCAGCAGGCGATGCGCACCGCGGACTTCACCGCCTTCTTCTGCGCCGGCCGGCTGATCGAGTTCCGCGACAGCCTGAGTTTTTTCGAGCAGCCTGCCGAGAAGCTCAGCCGCGATTTCATCACCGGGCGCTTCGCCTGAAACGGCGAAAAGCTGGTGACCGGCAACCCAGCGCCCCGTTAGGAGTTTCAGTTCCTGCCACTGTCTCATGAAACACCTGCTGCCCACGTTCCTGCTCGCCCTGCCGCTCGCCGCCCAGACACCCACCGTGGAGCAGCGCTTTCGCGCCCTGGATCGCGATGCGGACGGTGTGGTCACCGAGGCGGAATTGCCGCAAAAAGTTTGGCGGCGGCTCCTGGATGCCAATCGCGACGGCCGCATCACCCTGGCGGAGGCGCAGGCTGGAGCGGCGCGCCTGCGCGGTGCGCGCGGCCTGGGGGCCGCGGCGGCGGCGGAAGAGGCGCCATCGTTGCAGGAGGCGCCCGTCGAGTTGAAGGCCGCCGAGCACGGCGTTGGCCGGCGACTGCCCGATCTGATCCTGCGCGAGATCCACGGTCATGAGGCGTCCTTGTCGGCACGATTGCAGGGCGCGCGTGGCCTCGTGTTCGCCTTTTTTGGCGCCACCTGCCCGATCAGCGGCAAGCTCGGTCCCGAACTGGTCCGGCTGGAAAAAGAGGTCGAGTCGCAGGGCCTGCGCCTGGTTCTGGTCTGTCCGGTGGCGGCGGAATCGGTGGATGACCTGCGCGGCTTCCTCAGCGCCCATGGCTTGCAGGCGCCGGTCGTGCACGACCGCGACGGTGCCATCGCCACGGCCCTGGCGGCGACGACGACCACCGAGTGTTTCCTGGTCGATGCCGCCCGCACGCTGATCTACCGAGGCGCGGTCAACGATCAATACGGTTTGGGTTATGCCAAGGAACAAGCGGGCCGGCACTACCTGCGCGAGGCGGTGGCCGCCCTGCTCAGCGGCGGTACTCCCGAGGTGGCCGCAACCACGGCACCCGGTTGCGCGCTCGATCAACGGCCTGCGACGGCAAGGGCTGCGGCGGTGGGCCTGACCTATCACCACCAGATCGAGCGGATCCTGCAGACTCATTGTGTCGAGTGCCACCGCCGCGATGGCGTGGGGCCGTTCAGCTTGGAAACTTACGAGGATGTCATTGAGAACGCCGGCATGATGCGTCGCCAGGTCGAGCGCGGTGTCATGCCGCCCTGGTTTGCCGCGCCACTGCCGGAGGGCGGGCCCTCGCCGTGGAGCAACGACGCCGCCCTGCCGGAGCGTGACAAGGCAGAATTGCTCGCCTGGCTGGCCAGCGACCGTCCGCGCGGCAACCCGGCCGACGCTCCGCTGCCGCGCCGGTTTCCGACCGAGTGGGAGCTGGGTGCGCCGGATGCCATCGTGCAGCTGACCGCGCCGATTGCCATCAAGGCCGAGGGTACCATGCCCTACCAGTTTGTCACCGTGCCGACCGACTTTGCCGAGGATCGCTGGGTGCGCGCCTACGAAATTTTGCCGACCGATCGCAGCGTCGTGCATCACGTCATTGTGCAGGTCCATGAAAAGGGCGCGCGGGTGCGCGACCGCGGCGAGGGTTCGGAGGGCTACTGGGCCGCCTACGTGCCGGGAAACACCCATCATGCCTACCCGTCCGGCTTCGCCAAAAAGCTGCCGGCCGGCGCCACGGTCAGCTTCCAGATTCACTACACGCCGAATGGTCGCGCCACCCGCGACCAGCTGCGGCTGGGCCTGCACTTCGCCAAGGAACCGCCGCGTTATGTCGTCCACACCGCGGCGGTCGCGCACGCGCGCCTGAACATCCCGCCGCATGCGGCCCGGCATGTCGAGGTCAAGGAACAGGCGGTGCCGTTCCCCATGAATCTTACCGGGCTGATGGCGCACATGCATGTCCGTGGCCGGGCCTTCAAATTCGAGGTGCTGCCGCCCGGCGGCGGTGAACCCGAGGTGCTGCTCGACATCCCGCGCTATGACTTCAACTGGCAGCTGCGCTACGATTACGCGCAGCCGAAGTTCCTGCCCGCCGGCAGTCGCGTGCGCCTGACTGCGGTGTTCGACAACAGCGCCGGCAACCCCGCCAATCCCGACCCCGACAAGACCGTGCGCTGGGGGCCGCAGACCCACGACGAGATGATGATCGGCTACTTCGAGTACTTCACGCCGCGCAAGGACGACGTGGCCATGGAGTAAGCGCGCGTCCTCACTGCATCACCGCCCGCGGGGTGTCGTCGCCAAAGACAAAGGCGCGCACGCTGGCAAAGCGCGGTGCTTTCAGTTGGGGGTCGGCATCGAGGGCCTTTTCCGCCAACCGGCGCGCCAGGCGGACGAGACGCGTGTCGGCCAGCATTTCGGCGAACTGCAGCGGCGCCTGGCCGCTCTGGGCGCGGCCGAGCAGGTCGCCCGGCCCGCGCCGGCGCAGGTCCTCCTCGGAGATGCGGAAACCGTCGTCGGTCTGCTCCAGGATGGCCAGGCGTTCCTTCGCCTCGTCGTCGCCATCCTTGACGAAGAGCACGCAGTAGGAGGCGTGCGGACCGCGGCCGACGCGGCCGCGCAGCTGATGCAGTTGGGCGAGGCCGAAGCGTTCGGCGTGATGGATGAACATGACGCTGGCGTTGGGCACGTCGACACCGACCTCAATGACGGTCGTCGAGACCAGCACTTCGATCCGGCCGGCGCGGAAGTCGCGCATGACCTGCTCCTTTTCCTCGGCGCTCATGCGGCCATGCAGCAGGCCGGTCTGGAAATGCGGCAACCGTTTGGTCCATTCGGCGCAGCCCTTGGTGACCGCGGTGACATCGAGTTTCTCGGATTCCTCGATGAGCGGGTAGACCAGGTAGGCCTGGCGACCCTGCTCGAGCTGTTCGAGCAGGAACTTGGCCGCCTCGTCCTGCTTCGCCGCCGGACGCACGCGCGTGACGACCTTGCCGCGCGCGCGCGGCCGCTCGTCGATCGTCGAGACATCGAGGTCGCCGTAGATCGTCAGCGTCAGCGTGCGTGGGATGGGGGTGGCGGTCATCACCAGCACGTCGGGGGTGCGGCCTTTCTGAATCAGGCGCGCGCGCTGGGCGACGCCGAACTTGTGCTGCTCATCGATCACCACCAGGCCGAGGTTGTGCAGCAGGTCCTCGTCGTGCAGCAGGGCGTGCGTGCCGATGACGACATCGGCGCGGCGGTCGGTGAAGAATCCGGCACCGTCGTCGGAGCGCGCGGCGGTGCGCAGGGCGACGCCGAGGCCGAGCGGTTCCAGCCAGGCCTGGGCGGTGCGGAAGTGCTGTTCGGCGAGGATTTGTGTGGGCGCCATGAGGGCTGCCTGGCGACCGTTCTCGACGGCGCCAAGCATGGCCGCCAGGGCGACCACGGTTTTGCCGCTGCCGACATCGCCGTGCAGCAGGCGGTTCATCGGTGCGGGCGAGGCCATGTCGCGGCGGATCTCCTCCAGGCAGCGCTTTTGCGCGCCGGTGAGGGGGAAGGGCAGGGCTGCCTCGAAGCGCGCCGCCAGTTCACCGGCCGGCTGGGCGATGCCGCCGGAGGCGGTGAGTGCACGCCGGCGCCGGACCACGCGCAGTTGGTAGCCGTAAAACTCTTCGAGGGCGAGGTAGCGGCGTGCGGTGGCCAGTTCCTCGGGGCCGGTGGCAAAATGGACGGCGCGCAGGGCGCGCGCGCGGTTCCAGCCGGCGAACTCGCTGTCCGCCCGCGGCACTGGCAGCAGGTCGGCTGTGAAATCCGGCTCCAGCGATTGCAGCACGTGCCAGGCCGCGGTGCGCAGGGCTTTTTGGGTGATGCCGGCGCGCAGGCGGTAGACCGGGGTCAGGCGGCCGGTGTGGATGCCCGGTTCCTCCTCGCCGCCGAGGACCTCGTAGTCCGGGTGGTCCATGGACAGGCGTCCCTTGAATTCCTTGATGCGGCCGAAGACGGCGAGTTCCTGGCCCTCGGCGATGACGCGGCTGAGGAAGGCCATGTTCCACCAGCGCAAGGTGAGTTGCGAGCCGAGGGCACCGCCGGCGAGCGGTTCCACCTGCGCCTCGAAGACGCCCGCGCCGCGGCGGCGGCCGAAGAAGCGGCTGCTGGCCTTAAGCACGCGCACCTGATGGCAGACCGGTTCCAGGGCGGGCTGAAAGACCGCGGCACCGGTCTGGCGACGGTCCTCATGGCGGAAGGGCAGCCACTCGACGACCTGGGCGACGCGATCGATGCCTTCCTTGGCGAGCGACTTCAGCACGCGCGCCGGCAGGCCGGGCACGGCATCGAGCGGGGCATCCAGGGGGAGGGGCATGGTGCGGAAAAACTTTCCCGGAGCCCTCCCTTCCGGCATTTTGAGCCTGCCTTCAACGTCTTCTCCACATGAGCACCGGCCTTTTTCAGGATCCAGTCTTTGCCGCCCATGACACGGGTCCAGGGCATCCCGAGAGTCCTGCGCGCCATGCCGCCGTCACGCGCGCGCTGGTCCAGGCCGGGCTGACGGAACGGCTACCCGCCCTGCCGTCGCGGCCTGCCGAATGGGCGGAACTGGAGCGCTGCCATCCGCGCCGTTACCTCGAACTCGTGCGCCGAGAGACCGCCGCCGGCCACGGCACCTTGAGCACGGGCGACACCCAGTTTGGCCCGCGCTCCCTGGAGGCGGCGCTGCAGGCGGTCGGCGGCGTGCTGGGGGCGGTCGACGCGGTCATGACGGGTGGGTATCGGCGCGCCTTCTGCGCCGTGCGTCCGCCCGGTCATCACGCCCGCGCCGAGCAGGGCATGGGTTTTTGCTTCTTCAACAACGTCGCCCTCGGCGCCCGCCACGCGCAGCGCCGCCACGGTGCCGACAAGATCGCCATCGTCGACTGGGATGTGCACCACGGCAATGGCACCCAGGACCTCTTCTACGACGACGGCAGCGTGTTGTTTTTCAGCACCCATCAGTCGCCCTGGTACCCCTTCACCGGCGACGCCGCCGAGACGGGCGAGGGCAGGGGGCGCGGCACGACCCTCAACTGCCCTCTGGCCGCCGGCGCCGGCATCCAGGAGATCGGGGCCGCCTTCGAGGAGCGGCTGTTGCCCGCGCTTGAGGCCTTCAAGCCGGATCTCATCCTCATTTCGGCCGGCTTCGACTCGCGTGAAAACGATCCGCTCGGTCGTTTTCGGCTCACCGACGCCGATTTTGTGCGCCTCACCCGGCTGCTGAAGCAGGCGGCCGACAGTCTGTGCGACGGCCGGCTGGTGTCCGTGCTGGAGGGCGGTTATCATCTCGACGGCCTCGCCAGGGCGGTGGCGGCGCATGTCGGCGAGCTGGCGGCGGAGTAGGCCTTTTGGCCTGCCTGTTGGAGGCGGCAGTCGGGCTGGCTGGAAAGACGGCCCAATCACAAAATCCGCCGCCGACTGCGCAACGAGGGTGGAGATTTGCCGAGGCCGTGGTCTAGTGTGCCTGCCGCTGGATGAACACGCCGACCCTGACGACGCTTTCCACCATCAATGCCGATGGATCACGGAAGTTCGTGCATCCGGCCGATGTGCAGGGGCGCTTCACGCGCTGGCGCCGGTGGTCGGCCCTGCTGCTGCTGGTCGTTTATGTCGCGCTGCCCTGGATCCCGGTCAACGGCTTCCCGGCGGTCTTCCTCGACGTGCAGACGCGGCGCTTTCACTTCTTCGGCCTGACCCTGGCGGCGCAGGACCTGTGGGTGGGGTTCTTCCTCATCACCGGTCTGGCCTTCGCCCTGTTCTTTGTCACCTCGCTGTTTGGGCGTGTCTGGTGCGGCTGGACCTGTCCGTACACAGTGTTTCTGGAGCACGTGTACCGGCGTATTGAGCGCTGGATCGACGGCGATGCCTCGGCACGGCGGCGGCTGGAAAAGGCGCCATGGACGGGCGGCAAGATGATCCGTCGCCTTTTCAAACACGCGCTCTTCCTGCTGGTTTCGGCGCTCATTGCCCACGTCTTCCTCAGCTACTTTGTCTCGATCCGCGGGCTCTATGCCATGATGCAGCGTTCGCCACAGGAGCATGCGCTGGCTTTTGGGGTGGTGGTCTTTCTGACCGGCTGTCTGTACTTTTCCTTCAGCTGGTTCCGCGAGCAGTTTTGCATCATTCTCTGTCCGTATGGACGGCTGCAGTCGGCGCTGACCGACGACCATTCCGTGGTGATCGGCTACGACAAGCGCCGCGGCGAGCCGCGCGGCAAGGCCGGCACGACGACGGGTGACTGTGTGGACTGCCGACGCTGCGTCCAGGTTTGTCCGACCGGTATCGACATCCGTCAGGGGCTGCAGCTCGAGTGCATCGGCTGCGCCGCCTGCGTGGATGCCTGCGACGACATCATGCTCAAGCTCAAGCGGCCGACCGGGCTGGTGCGCTACGACTCGCACGCCGGCCTGCATGGCGGTCGCACGAAGCTGGTGCGGGCACGCACGGTGTTTTATTCGGCCATCCTGCTCGCCGGCGCGGCGGTCTTCCTGTTTGCCGCCTCACGGATCGAGCCATTGCGTGCCAGCGTGGTGCGCATGGTTGGCGCGCCCTACTACGTGGCTGACGGGGTGGTGCGCAATCAGTTCCTGGTGCGTATCATCAACAAGCGCAACGCGCCCTCGACCTACAAGCTTGAATTGACGGGTGCCGTGCCGGCCGGCTTGCAGGTCGCCGGTGCCGAGCAGGAGTTGCGCCTGGAGGCGATGGGCGAGGAGCAGAAGACGCTGGTGCTGTCGCTGCCTGAGGCCGCCTTCACCGGGCCATTCAAGCTTCAGGTCAAGGTCACCGAAACCGCTAGCGGCGCCAGCATGGAAACACGTGTCATGGAGTTTCTCGGCCCCGATCCCCGCCTTAAATCCGATGTTCCGCTCAATCCGCGAGATTTTGTCCAGTAAGCCCTGGCTGCTGGTCGTGCTGCTGGTCGCGGTCTTCCTGACCGCGTGGTTCTGCTTCATCCGCATCGCCCTGGCCAACCAGCCGCCGACTGTGCCCCTGGAAAACCTGCCTGCCACCGTCCGATGATGCCGATCGACACCAGCGCCGCCGCCTTTCTCGCCGGTCTGGTCACCAGTGTGCACTGCGTCGGCATGTGCGGGCCGCTGTCCTGTTCCTGGGCGGTCAGTGCCTCGCCCGGGTCGGCGGTGTTTTTTCGCGACACCGGTCTGTACCATGCCGGCCGACTGCTGGCCTACGGCCTGGTCGGTGCCCTGGCCGGGGCGGTGGGGGTGGTGCCGCTTGGCTTTTTCCAGCAGGGCGCCGGACTGGTGCTGCCCTGGCTGATGGTGCTGGCCTTCGCCATCGTCGGTCTGGGGCTCGACCAGCATCTGCCCAAGCCGGGCTTTTTGGCGCGGCCGTTGCGCCGTCTGCAGGCCGCGGCTTTTCGCCTGAAGAGTGGCCCGCGCTCCGGCCTGCTGGGTTTGGCCACGCCGCTGCTGCCCTGCGGGCCGCTCTACCTGATCTTTGGTTTGGCGCTCGCCAACGGCTCGGCGCTCAAGGGGGCGGGTTTCACCGTGGCCTTTGGCCTGGGCACCCTGCCGCTGCTCTGGCTGGCGCAGACCGGTTTGCACCGGCTGGGCGGCACGCTCTCGCCCGCCGCCCTCGGCCGACTTCAGCGCGGCCTCGCCCTGGGCACGGCCGTGCTGCTGGCCTGGCGTCTGCGCGGTACCCTTGATTTCAGCGGTGCGACGGTGCCGAGTTGCTGCCACTGAGTGGAGAGGGATGAGGGATGAGGGATGCGACCGCGAACCGGGAGTTTTTTTTCACTGCCGGCACACCAAAAACAACACCGGCGACGTTAGGGGGTTGAACTCCGATCATGGGTCCTGCCGTCGATATCTGGAAGCACTGCTTTGAACGCGTCGCGCCGCGACTGCTGCTCTACGCCTGCCAGCTCTGCCCGTCGCGGGCTGATGCCGAGGACGTGGTGCAGATGGCCTTTGTGCGCTGGTGGCGGCGGTTTCCCGATGGTGATGAGCGGCACATCCCGCTGCTGTATGCGGCGGTGCGCACGATCGCCCTCGACCAGCGCCGCAGTTGGCAGCGTCGCATCGCCCGCGAGGCGGCCTCGGAGGTGGCCCTGCCTCTGGGGGATGCGGCCGTCTTTGATCCGCCACCCGAACAGCGCGAGACCGCCGCCATCGTCCAGCAGGCATTGGAGGAACTGCCTGAGCCGCAGCGCGAGGTGGTGACGCTCAAGCTTTGGGCCGGCCTGACCTTTGCGCAGATTGCCGAAACCACGGGCGAGTCCATCAACACCGTGTCCGGCCGCTACCGCTACGCCCTGCAGGCGCTGGAAAAACGCCTGGCACCGCGCCGTCACGAGCTGGTGCTGGAGACGCCCGCCCTGATCCCCTTTCCCCAACCCGCCAGCCCCCTGCCATGAACGACCTTGAATCCCTGCTTTCCGGCCTGGCGCCGCGCGGCCCGTCGCAGGCGCTCCACGAGCGCATCGCCCACGATCTGGATCTCGACCGCCAGTGGTTGCACGGGCGTCGCCGACCGCGCCGCTGGCTGCCACCCCTCGCTTGGGCTGCCGCCGGTGCCGCCGCCGCCCTGGCGGTGAGCGCCATGCTGGCGCCACCGGCCGGCCCGGCAACCGCGGCCGCCAAGCCCGCGCTGCTGCCCGCCGGCACGATCCGCGAGGTCGTCCACACCGAGGACGAAGGCATTGCCTTCAATGAGGCCGAGCAAACCCATGAGCAGCGCCTGCGCCTCTACTCTGTTGAGCGACAGGACTGGATCGATCCACGCGATGGCGCCCGCATCACCGTCGAGCGGCCGCGCGAGGAGCATCTCGTGCTGCCGGTTTCCTACCAATGAGCCTTTGGCGGCTGTGTCCGCCCCATCACCACAACCCAACCTGTAACCTGCCATGAAACCCACCCGTCTGCTGGCCCTCTGCGGCCTGTTTGCCACCCCGGCACTGCTCGTCGCCCAAACTGAGCCGCCGCGTCCGAATC
>CAZSBO010000125.1:0-12078 GCA_964605265.1 uncultured Prosthecobacter sp. | reverse complement strand
CCGATGGCGCGGTCGGCGAGGTGCTCGCAGGCGTACTGGCGGGCGGTCGGCGTCGAGTAGGCGAATTGGTTGTTGGCGATGCTGACCACGAGCGGCAGTTTTTCCACGGCGGCCAGGTTCAGCCCCTCGTGGAAAGCGCCGGTCGAGGTGCCGCCGTCGCCGATGCTGGTGGCGCCGACGCTGTCGCCCAGGGTGCCCTTGAGGCGACGGGCGAAAAGGGTGCCGGCGACGACCGAGACCAGGCTGCCGAGGTGGGAGATCATCGCCAGGTAGCCCTCGCGTGGGCGACCGCGGTGGATGTTGCCATCGCGACCGCGCATCGGGCCGGTGACGGCGCCGAGGTAGGTGCGCAGGGTGTCGAGCACCGGTTCGCCGTAGGCGATGCGGCCGGCCTGATCGCGGATCAGCGGGCCGTAAACGTCGTGGCCCTTGCGCAGGTGGATGCCGGCGGCGGCGCTGAAGGCCTCCTGGCCGCGGCCAAGGTAGACCCCGCCGACGATGCGACCGCCGGCGCGGTACAGGCTGGCGAGTCGCTCCTCGAGGGTGCGCGACAGGATCATGCAGCGCAGCGTGCGCAGGAAGTCATCGCGCAGCGCCTCCTTCGCGGGCGTTTCCGGGCTGGGATGGGTCGGGGTGGCAGGCACGTGGCAACAGGATCAGGTCACCCTCACGCGGCACCGGCCGGGCGGGGGCGGCATTTCAGACAAAATCGTTTCACAAAGGCGAAACCTTGTCCAGCGCGGAAATGCAGTCCGTTCAAGCCCAGAGGTTCTGGGGGTAACGGCCGGCGGCGACCAGGGCGCGGATGCTGGCGACGACGTCGGCCTTGTCCTCGGGGTAGGTGACGCCGAACCAGGAGTCGTTCGATTCCAGCACGCGCACGTCCGCCTTGCCGGTCTGAATCAGCTGGTCGACCACCTTCGGCACGTAGCACTCGGCCTTGAGGTCGCCGGCGTTCGCCTGCAGGAAGTCGGTGAAGGCCGCGCGCAG
The DNA here is from genome assembly GCA_964605265.1 of uncultured Prosthecobacter sp. Lineage (GTDB taxonomy): Bacteria > Verrucomicrobiota > Verrucomicrobiia > Verrucomicrobiales > Verrucomicrobiaceae > Prosthecobacter. The sequence goes on along the minus strand of CAZSBO010000125.1, from coordinate 11,088 downwards.
GTGGCCGAAGATGTCGGGGGTGAAGCCGAAGAAGTTCATCGACACCACCTCCTCGCCGGTCAGGGCCAGGGGCGGGTCGGTCTCGCGGTTCTCGGCGCCGCTGGCGGTTTTGAAGATCTTGGTCATCTCGGTGACCGAAGCCAGCTGGCCGTCCGGACCGCGGGTGCAGACGCCGCGGGCGACGCTGCCATGCTCGGACAGGGTGTTCTTCAGGTAGAACCCGACCATCGAGTAATGGCTCTTGCCGTCGGCCGGGCGCGGCTCGGTGAGGTCGGCGGCGATCTTGCGGAAAGCGTCCTCGCCGTAGAAGTCGTCGGCGTTGATCATCAGGAAGGGTTCGTGCACGACCGCTTCCGCGGCGAGCACGGCGTGGGCGGTGCCCCAGGGTTTCGTGCGGCCTTCGGGCACGCGGAAGCCGGCGGGCAGGTCGTGCAGGTCCTGGAAGGCATATTCGACCTGGATGCGGTCGCCAAAGCGGGTGCCGATCTGGGTGCGGAACTGCTCCTCGAAATCGCGGCGGATGACGAAGACGACCTTGCCGAAGCCGGCGCGGATGGCGTCGAACACCGAGTAGTCGAGCACGACCTCGCCGCTCGGGCCCATGGCGTCGAGTTGCTTGAGGCCGCCGTAGCGACTGCCCATGCCGGCAGCGAGAATGAGAAGGGTGGGTTTCATGGTCGGAAAAGCGTTCGCACCATGGCGGAAGCCAGCCGGGCGTCAACCTGCGAAGGGCGCCGAGGCCGCTCAGCTTCAGGTGTGCCAGCAGGACGGTACCAGTTGCAGTTCGTCATGGCTCGGCGACCGTCGGAGATGCGCCCGATTGTTTGTCTCCTTCTGTCCTGGGGTTTTCTGAGCTGGGGAATTGCCCAAGGGGAAGCTCCGGAAAAGCCGGCGGCCAAGGAGGAGTCCAAGGCCGAGGACAAGCCCAAGGAGGTGCCGGAGAAGAAGAGCGTCACCGAGCACGTGCTGACCGTGAACGGCCAGAAGATCGAGTTCACCGCCACCGCCGGACTGCTGCCGCTCAAGGATGCCGAGGGCAAGACCACGGCCGAGATTTTCTACATCGCCTACACCCGCAAGGGCGTCGCCGATCCGGCCGCGCGGCCGCTGACCTTTTCCTTCAACGGCGGCCCCGGCTCGTCCTCGGTCTGGCTGCACCTCGGCCTGCTCGGGCCGAAGCGGGTGAAGCTGCGCGACGACGGTTTCGCCGTGCCACCACCGTACACGCTGGTCGACAACGAATTCTCCCTGCTCGACGAGACCGACCTGGTGTTCATCGATCCGGTCGGCACTGGCTACAGCCGCGCCAGCAAGCCGGAGGAGGCGAAGAATTTCTTTGGCGTCAACGAGGACGCGCGCAGCATCGGCGAGTTCATCCGCCTCTATGTCACGCGCCACGGTCGCTGGCCCTCGCCGAAGTTCCTCATCGGCGAAAGCTACGGCACCACTCGCGCCGCCGCGCTCAGCGGCGAATTGCTGCGCAGCCATCGCATGAACCTCAACGGCATCATGCTGGTCTCCACCGTGCTCAACTTCCAGACCATCTGGGGCGCCGAGGGCAATGACCTGCCGCACCTTCTGTACCTGCCCAGCTACGCCGCCACCGCCTGGTATCACAAGAAGCTGCCGGCCGACCTGCAGGCGAAACCGCTCGCCGAGGTGCTGCAGGAGGCCGAGACCTTTGCCGCGGGCGACTACAACCAGGCCCTGCTGCTCGGCGCCGCCCTGCCGGCCGATCGCCGCAAGGAGGTGATCCGCAGGATGGCCCGCCTCACCGGCCTCAGCGAGACCTTCCTCGATGCCGCCGACCTGCGCGTGCCCTTGTCCCGCTTCAGCGCCGAACTGCTGCGCGACCGTCGCCTCGTCACCGGCCGCTTCGACAGCCGCTACACCAGCCCCGTGCGCGATCCGCTCAGCAATCAGGCCGAGCGCGACCCGAGCGCCGACGCCGTGTTCAGCGCCTATGCCTCGACCTTCAACCACTACGTGCGCGAGGACCTCAAGTTCGAGGACGACCGCCCCTACCACATCCTCGCCAGCGTCGGCAAATGGAACTGGGACGCCGAGAACCACTTCGCCAACGTCAGCGAAATCCTCGCCGAGAGCATGACGGCCAATCCCTTCCTCAAGGTGCACGTCTCCAACGGCCTGTTCGACATGGCGACCCCCTACTTCGCCGCCCGCTACACCTTCAACCACCTGCGCCTGCCGCCCGAACTGCAGAAAAACGTCGTCCAGGACGACTACAGCTCGGGCCACATGATGTACCTGAACCTGCCCGACCTGAAAAAGCAAAAGGCCGACCTCGCCAAGTTCCTGCGCCTGGCCGTGCCGGCCGGGGAGTGACAATTGCGGAATGGGTAGGGCCCCGCTGCGCCGGGGCCGTGGCTTGAACCGAGAACCGCAATCCCCATGACAGCGCCGGGAAACGGGGGTAGATTATCCTTTCACCCCAACCTGCTCCCGTTCTGAAACTGCCCCACCTCATCGTTGACGAAACCCTTGGCGCGCTGCGCGAGATCTTTGTCGAGCGTCGCTACGCCGACAAATGCGTCGAGTACGTCTTCAAGCGCCGGCGCAAGTGGGGCAGTCGCGACCGCCGGCTGTTTGCCGAGGCCGTTTATGACATCGTGCGCTGGTGGCGCTGGCTCTGGCATGCCGCCGGTCTGCCGGACGCGGAATACGACGATCGCGAGGCGGTCACCGAGGAACGCCTCTGGCAGGTCTGGGCGGCCTACTGGCTGCAGGCTGGGCATGAGTTGCCGGCCTTCGACGAACTCTACGGCGTGCGGGCCGACGCCATCCTGGCGCGCCTGCGTCAGGCCGATGCGGTGTCGCCAGCGGTGCGGGCCTCGCTGCCGGACTGGCTCGACAGCCTGCTGGCTGAACAGCTCGGCGCGTCCTGGCCGGCCGTGCGGGCGACCCTCAACAATCCCGCCGAAGTTTTCCTGAGGGTCAACACCCTCAAGACCGAACGCCGCAGCCTGAAGGCGCGCCTGGCCCAGGAGGGATTCATCACCGAGGCCGTCGACGAGGTGCCGACTGCCCTGCGCATGGCCCAGCGCTACAACGTCTTTGGCCTGCCCGCCTTCCAGGAGGGGCTGTTCGAGGTCCAGGATGCCTCGTCGCAGCGCATCGCGCCCTTCCTGCAGGTGGAACCCGGGCAGAAGGTGGTCGACGCCTGCGCCGGTGCCGGTGGCAAGTCGCTCCACCTCGCGGCGCTCATGCAGAACAAGGGCAAGATCATCGCCCTCGACATCCACGAGTGGAAACTCAAGGAACTGCGCAAGCGCGCCGCCCGCGCCGGGGCCGACCTCATTGAGACGCGGCCGATCGACAGCTCAAAGACCTTCAAGCGCCTGGCCGGTTATGCCGACCGCCTGCTGCTCGACGTGCCCTGCTCGGGCCTGGGCGTGCTGCGCCGCAACCCGGACGCCAAGTGGAAGCTGCAGCCCGCCGAGATCGAGCGACTGACCGCCCTGCAGCAGGATCTGCTGTCGCGCTACAGCGCCATGGTCAAGCCGGGCGGCAAGCTGGTCTATGCGACCTGCTCCGTCCTGCCGGCCGAGAACGAGCGACAGGTGCAGGCCTTCCTCGCCGCTCAAGCGGGCGAGTGGATCATGGAGGAGGAGCTGTTCCTCAACCCGGCCGAGACGGGTCACGACGGCTTTTATGCCGCGCGCCTCGCGCGCAAGGTGGCGGAGAAACCGGCCGCGGTCGCCGCGGCAGAGCCGACCGCGGAGGCCTGAGGTGGGGCGCCCTGTCCTCGGGGCGCCGAGCTTGGGTGGGTGGCGGAGTCCGGGACGAAAAAGTCGGACGCGGCGCAGCGCGTCCCGGTAGGGCGTTTAACAGCGAACAGCAAAAAAAGGCCGCCGCCCGTCAAAGACGAACGGCGGCCTGAAGGTGTGGGAACTCAGTTCTTGAACATCGCGTTGCTGCGGTCGCCGCCGCTGAGCACGTAGGCGAGCAGGTCGAGCACCTCGTCCTGCTTCAGCATGTTGAGCAGCATGGGAGGCATGGGCGAGACCTTGCTGACCTCAATGCTTTTGACTTCCTTGCGGTCGATCGTCGCGCGCTGGTCGGGATCGCTGAGGTCGGTGTTGAGCGTGACGGTGTCGCCATTCAGGTTGACGACGACGCCGCTGACGATCTCGCCGCTGTTCTTGGTGACGATGATCGGGGCGAACTGTTCGTTGATCTCCTTGCTGGGGTTGATGATTTGATCGAGCAGGTCGTGCGGGCTGTAGCGACCACCGGCACCGGTGAGATCGGGGCCGGTCATGCCGCCGGCATTGCCGAAGCGGTGGCAGGCGAAGCAGGCGGCGGCGCCAAACATCTTGCGGCCGTTGTCGAAGTCGCGGTTCTTCATGCCGTTGCGCGCGGCGGCGCTGAGCTGCTCCAGCGTCCACATCGTCGGCGTGCGACCGATGAAGATGGCGCCGACGTTTTCATAGGCGCTTTTCACCTCGGGCTTCTTCTCGATGAGGGCGGCGAGCTGGGTCTTCTCGGCGTCGGTGAAGGTGGCGAGGCTGTCGTTGCGGATGAACTCGATGAACTTGCTGAAGCTGGCGCCGCCGCGGAAGGAGGCGGCCTTGAGGAACCACTCGAGCTGCTGGCTGCGCAGTTCCGGGGTCCAGCCGGCCTTGAGGTGGCGCAGGCTGCGGGCGAACTCGATCTGCGGTTCCTGGGCGGGAGCGGCATCGATCAGGGCCAGCGCCTTGGCGGCGGTGTTCGGCGCCTGCAGGTGGGCGAGCGTTTCCGTCAGCAGCCAGTTCAGTTCAAAACTCGGTGCCGGGTAGGCGGGATCGAGCTGGGCGATGAGTTTTTGGATCGTCGCGGCCGCGGGATCGCCAAAGCGGTGCAGGGCGATCTGCAGGGTGCGCACGTGGGTCATCTGCTGCTCGGGCGACAGCTTGGCGAAGTCGAGCTGGAGCAGCGCGGCGAGCAGGGCATCGCGGGTGGCGGCGTCGGCCTGGAACTCGGCCGGGCGATGGCTCGGGCACTTGCCGGCGACGCGGGCCAGGGCGAGCAGGGCTTCAAGCTGGCGAGCGGTGTCGCTCTCCTTCAAGGCGCGTTCCTGCCAGGTCGCGACCGGCTGATGCTCAAGCACCGTGCGCGCGGCCCAGCGGATGTGGCGGTCGGCATGGTTGAGGTGCGGCCAGGCGGCGTCGACCGCCTTCGGATCCTGCTTGCCGTGGAAGGCTTCGAGCTGGTGGCGCAGGTCGCGCAGGGGCGAGGGACGGGCGGTGAGGGCGACCGGGGCCGTGCTGTCCTTGCCGCTGTAGCTGACGCGGTAGAGACCGGATTGGACGCGGCGACCGCCGATGGCGAAGTACATCGCGCCGTCCTTGCCGATGAAGGCATCGGTCAGGGGCAGGGGAGCGCCGGTGATGAATTCCTCCTTGGTGGCGGTGTAGGAGGCGCCGGCTTCCTGCAGGTGCACGGCGTACAGCTTGCCCCAGCTCCAGTCGAGCACGTAGAAGGCCTCCTGGTACTTCGCCGGGAACTTGGCGCCGTAACCGAAGGTGGTGCCGGTGGGCGAGCCCGGGCCGATGTTGAGGGTGGCGGGCAGGTTGTCGGCATAGAACTCTGGATACTTGCCGGCGCCGTTGCGCCAGCCGTACTCGCCGCCGCTGACGACGTGGTTGACGCGGGTCGGACGGTACCAGGAAGTATTGAAGTCGTACTCCATGTCGGCGTCATAGGTGAACAGCTCGCCGTCGCGGTTGACGCCGCCGCCGTAGATGTTGCGGAAGCCGGAGGCGAAGACCTCGAAGTTTTTGCCGTCCGGATCCAGTCGGTAAACGACGCCGCCGGGGGCGAGCACGTGGCGGTTGTGACCGCGGCCGTCGGGCATGCGCGGCAGCAGGTGGTCGTCGCCCCAGATCTTCGGCACGGGCGAGCTGGCAGCCGTGCCCTCGTAGGGGCCGCCCTCGATGATGGCGTTGTTGCCGGTGATCAGATACAGGCCCTTGCCGTCGGGGGTCGGCACCACCTTGTGCACGCCGTGGTCGCTCTTCGAATCGAAGGCGCGCAGCAGCTCGGCCTTGTCGAGATCGCCGTCGCCATTGCTGTCGGTGATGCGGTACAGGCCGCTGGTGGTCTTTTGCTCGTAGTCGTTGACGCCGGCGTAGAGGGCGCCGTAAGCGAAGACCATGCCGTTGATGGCGCGGATGTTGAGCGGCAGCTTCCTGACGTCGGCCTGGCGCAGCGGCTGGCCGGCGGCCGGGGCGTTGAAGCGGTAGAGATCGCCGTACTGGTCGCTGGCATAGATCCGGCCCTGGTCGTCCTGGGCGAGCGCCACCCACGATCCCTGCTCGCCGCCGGGCACGGAGTAGAGCAGTTCCACCTCAAAGCCGGGCAGGGCCTTGATGCGGCCGACCGGGGTCGCCTTGTTTTCGCCGATGGCCGGACCGACCGCCTGCGGGCGCGCCGCCTTGCCCTTGGGGGCGGCTTTCGCGGCCGCCTTGGCTTTGGCACCCGCCTTCGCCTTCGTGGCCGCCTTCGGCGCCGGGTTCGGAGTCTTGCCCTGCGGGTTGTTCGTGACCGGCTTCTCGATGCGCTGGGCGTCGGAGGGAATGTTCGATTTCTCGAAGGGGATGACCTTGGCGTCGGTCAGCGTTTTGATCCGGATGTCCTTGACAAAAACGCGGTTGGCATTGCCCCGATGTAGCTGGATCGCCAGCAGGCCCTCGAGCGCGCGGCCCTTCTCATCGTAGTCGGTCAGCTCGGAGGTGAGCTTGCCGTTGACCTGATGCACAAGGTGGTTGCCGCGGGCGATGATCGTGTATTCCTGCCACTGCGCGACATCGACCTGCACCGGGTCGCGCTCGGCGACCAGCCAGCGGCCGCCCGCGGGGTCGAGCACGACGCTCTGGCCGTTGAGACCGAAGATGCCTCGGCCCTTCTCCTCATAGGTCATCGCCGTGTGCTGCACCGCCGGATGGATGTCGCACTGGTAACCGGTGATCGCCCAGGTGCCGAAACCCTCGAGCAGGCGGCTGCGGTACTGGATGCCGGAATTGTTGTCGCCCTCGACGCGCACCTTGGCGCGCAGTTCAAAATCCTTCACCAGACCGCCGCGCCAGATCAGGAAGGTGTTGTGCTCGGGGCTGTCCGGGCCGCTGCAGGTGCCGACGATGGCGCCGTCCTCGACCTTCCACAGTTTGGGGTCGCCCTCCCAGCCGGAGAGGTCGCGACCGTTGAACAACGGCGTGAAGCCGTCCTGTCCGAAAACGGACAGCGGCAGGAGGAGGGCGCAGAGCGCGGGCAGAAGGGACAGTTTCATGCAGTGGGTTGGTGCGTTGTGTAACGTACGCACAGGCCCGGCTTTCCGGCAAAGGTTGTGTCGGATTTGGCAGCAGGGGGAGGGGTAAGGAATAAGGAATAAGGAATAAGGGGCTGCTCGCAGCGCCTTGGACTGCGTGCAGCCCTGCTGCCCTTTCCTCAAGCCAGCCCTGCTGGCGTTTCCTCGGCGTCGCCGCGCGCCGCCCTGCCGCAGCAGGGCTGCAGGATGCCAAAGCGGCAGGAGCCTGCCGCAATCCAGGAACGGGGGCGGAAATTTCCGTGACCGCTGCCGGGCCTGCCGCGTTTGGCGCTTGGTGTGTCCCTCTGTTTGTCCATAGACTGCGCGCCTGATGTCTGCGGATCTCGATGTGCAGGAAGTCGTGCGCCGCGCCCGCGAGGGCGAGGCGGCCGCGGCCCGTGCCCTGGTCGAGCACCTGCACCCGCTGGTGCGTCGCTGGGTGCGTCACCACCTGCCGCGGCGCGAGAGCGAGGAGGATCTGGTGCAGGAGGTGTTCCTCAAGCTGCTGCAAAAGCTCGACCGCTACCAGGAGCGCGCGGGCGTGCCCTTCGAGCACTGGGTGAGCCGGCTGACCGTGCGCACCTGCCTCGATGCCCTGCGCGCCGAACGCGCCCGCCCCGAGTGGCGACACGCCGACCTCGGCGAGGGCGAGCGTGCCTGGCTGGATTTCCTCGCCGACCCGCGCAGCACGGAGCCGGAGACCCGACCTGCGGAGGCGCGTGCGCTGGTGCAACGCCTGTTCGCCCAGCTTGCGCCCGCCGAGCGACTCGTCCTGACCCTGGTCGATCTCGAAGAACGCGGCACCGCCGAGGTCGCCGCCCTCACCGGCTGGAGCCGGCCCATGGTCAAGATGCGCACCCTGCGCGCCCGCCGCAAACTCCACACCCTCGCCCGTCGCCTGCTGCCGCCTGAATTTCAGTCATAGTGGTTCGCACCCTTGTTCCGGCCTTCGACCTCACTCACCCAAAAGTCACGGCCCCGACGCAGCGGGGCCCTACCCCCAACGCCCAACGAAACTCGCCCTCATGCAACACTCCCTCGAACCCCGCTGGCGCCGCGTGCTTGACGCGGCCCGTCGCGCGCCGGCGGATCCGCCCGAACCCGCCCCGCTTGGCCTGGCCACGGCGGTGGTGGCGCGCTGGCGGGCGGCCCGCCCCGAGCCGCTCGACGAATGGCTCGCACTCTTCGGTCGCCGCGCCCTCTGCGCCTGCGCGCTGCTCTTCACCGTCAGTCTCGGCCTCGCCGGCTGGCAGGCCGCCTCGGCCTCGCCGCTGACGGCCTGGATCGAAACCACCCTCGTCCCCGAACTGCCCCTGCCATGACAAGCCGCTTCAAAGCCGGTTGCCTGATCGCCCTCGCCGTCGTCATCGCCGGCGGTGCCGGCTTCATCCTCGGCGTGCTCTCCCACCAGACCTGGAAAAAGAAGAGCGGCTCGTCCGAATTCATCCGCTGGGCGGTGCTGCGCCAGATCCAGCAGCTGGAACCCGATGCCGACCAGCGACCCCGCCTTGAAGCGGAGGTCGACCGTGCGCTCGACGAGTTGCAGGCCTGGCGACACGAGGCCGAGGCCCGCACTTGGGACATCATCGATCGCGCCGCCGATGCCGTCGCCGGCGAACTAACGCCGGAGCAGGCAACGCGCTGGCAGGAGCTGCGGCCGAAGCGGCCGCAGAAGCTGCAAAAATCCGTGACCGAAGATTCCACCACCCGTTAGACCCGTCGCCATGCTTTTCTCCACCGTCTTCACCTGGTTGCTCGTCGCCGCCGCCTTTGTCCTCGCCCTGCCGGCCCTGTGGATCCTCGCCGCCGGTCTCTGGCCCGACCGCACGCAGCGCCTGCGCCGCCTCGCCGAGCGCGGTTTGCTGCGCAGTTTCTTCTGCGGCCTGCCGGTGCTGATCGCCGGCATCGCGGTCATTTCAGTTCTGTCGAAACTGCCGAAGATGGGCGCGCTCGCCGCCCTGCTCGGCGGTGTCCTGCTCACCTGGGGCCTGCTCGGCATCGGCGGCACGGCGGCTCTGCTCGGGGAGCGACTCTGGCCGTTGGCCGAACCCTGGCGCCAGGTCAAGCACGGCGGGCTGACCCTCGTCTGCGTCGCCCTGCTGCCGGTGGTCGGCTGGTTTGTCCTGCTGCCCCTGCTAGCCGTCATCGGTGCCGGCTTGCAGGTGCGCGCGCTCTTCGGCGGCGGCAAGGTTTCCTCAACTCCGCTCACCACCCCCAGCGCATGAAGCCAACCCGCCGAGCCTGGCTGCGCGCCGTCGCCCTGGCCCCGGTGGCCCTCACCGGTTGCGACCGCCTCATCAGCGGCCTCAACCGCGAGTTCTTCGGCGAGGCCGTGCCCGAGCGGATGTCGCCGCCATCCGGCGACGTCATTGATCCGGATTTCCACCTGCTCAGTCGCGCCGCCTTCGGGCCCTGGCCTGGCGATCTCGAACGCCTGCGCCGGATCGGGCACGAGGCCTGGCTGGAGGAGCAGTTGCAGCCGCAGCGGATCGACGACACCGCCTGCGACCTGCGCGCCGAGCGCTTTGAAAGCCTCTACTTCAGTGCCGGCGACGCCTATGAATTTCGCAAGCCCGTGCTGCGCGACGAACTCACCCGCCATGCCCTGCTGCGCGCGGTGTACAGCCGGCGCCAGCTCTTCGAGGTCATGGTCGAGTTCTGGACCGACCACCTCAACGTCGATCTTGAGAAGGGCGACTGCATCTACCTCAAGCCCAGCGATGACCGCGACGTCATTCGTCGCCACGCCCTTGGCAACTTCCGCGACCTCATCCGCGCCTCGGCCACCTCGCCGGCCATGCTGGTCTATCTCGATGGCGTCTCCAACAAGGTGCGCCGCGGAACGAAGGAGGTGCCCAATGAAAACTACGCGCGCGAGCTGCTCGAACTGCACACGCTCGGCGTCAACGGCGGCTACAGCCAGCAGGACGTGCTCGAGGCGGCGCGCTGCCTGAGCGGCTGGACCTTTGATCGCCATCGCTTCCTGGCTCGCAACCCCTCCGCCGCCTTCTTCCGGCCCGACTGGCATGACGACGGCGAAAAAGTCGTGCTCGGCCGGCGCATCAAGGCGGGGCTTGGTGCCCGCGACCTTGACTGGCTGATCGACATCGTCTGCGGGCATCCCTCGACCGCCCGCTTCATCGCCACCAAACTCTGCCGCCGCTTCGTCAGCCTGGAACCGCCGGAGTCCCTAGTCGCCCGTCTCGCCGCCGAGTTCGAGCGCAGCGGCGGTGAGATCCGGCCCCTGCTGCGGCTGATCTTCACCTCACCCGAGTTTGCCGCCAGTTGCGGCCAGTTGTTCAAGCGACCCTTCAAGTTCCTCGTCTCCGCCCTGCGCGGTCTCGCCGCCGACACCCAGGCCGACAAACCCCTGCTCGAACCGCTGCAGCGCATGGGCCACGGCCTGTTCCAGTATCCCACGCCCGACGGCTATCCCGACGACGAACTGCCCTGGATGGGCACACTGCTCTGGCGTTGGAACGTTGCCTTTGCGCTTGCTGAAAACCGTCAGCCCGGCGTCCGCATCGATCTCACCTCCCTGCGCCGCGCCCTCGACCCTGCCGGCCCCGACGCCTGGTTCCGCCACCTCATCGGTCGCCGTCCCGACCCCACCGAACGCGCCACCCTCGCGTCCGCCCCAGCCGCCGAACACCTCGGCCTCCTGCTCGCCAGCCCCGCCTTCCAACGCTGTTAGAATCTCAGTTCTCAGTTCTCAGTTCTCGGTTCTCAGTTCTCGGTTCTCAGTTCTCGGTTCTCATCCCTCATCCCTTATCCCCTCATGC
>CAZSBO010000124.1:0-12197 GCA_964605265.1 uncultured Prosthecobacter sp. | reverse complement strand
GCTCCAGAGGACTGGAGCACTCCAGGGCCGCTGGCGCGGCGGCTCAGGGCTCGCGCCCTAGCAAAAGCACACCCCCGAGGCAGACGGCAGTTGCATCCGGCGCGGGTGCAGCCTCATTCGCGCTGTGTCCGCCGACCTGATCGCCCTGGAAAAACGCCACCTCTGGCATCCCTTCACGCCGATGGCGGACTGGTGCGCGCCGGAGCATGAGCCGCTGCTGCTCAACAGCGCCCATGGCTGCGTGCTGCGCGATCAGCACGGCCACGAGTACCTCGATGGCAACAGCTCGATCTGGACCAACCTGCACGGCCACGGCCATCCGGTCCTGCTCGAGGCCCTGCACGCCCAGCTCGACCGTGTCGCCCACACCTCCTTCCTCGGCTTCAGCCATGAACCGGCGATCCGTCTCGCCGCGGAACTGACCGCCCTGTTTCCGCCCGACACCCTCAGCCGCGTGTTCTATTCCGACGACGGCAGCACGGCGATTGAATGTGCCCTGCGCATGGCCCTGCAGTTCTGGCGCCAGCAGGGCCGGCCCGAGCGCGACACGATCCTCGCCTTCGACCGCGCCTACCATGGCGACAGCCTTGGCGCGGCCAGCGTCGGCGGCATCCCGCTGTTCAAGGGCAGCGCCAACGACTTCGGCTATCGCACGCGTCGCGCCCCCAGTCTGGAGGCCCTGGAAAAGCTCGGCGCGGACGAGATCGCCACGCTGGCGGCGGTCATTGTCGAACCGCTCATCCAGGGCAGCGCCGGCATGCGCCTGTGGCCGGCCGGCATGCTGCGCGGCCTGCGCGCCTGGTGCGACCGCCACGACGTGCTGCTCATCCTCGACGAGGTGATGACGGGCTTTGGTCGCACCGGCCGGATGTTCGCCTGCCAGCACGAGGACGTCGTGCCCGACTTCCTCTGCCTTGCCAAGGGCCTTACCGGCGGCCTGCTGCCGATGGCGGCCACCCTCACCACCGAGAGAATTTTTGCCGGCTTCCTCGGCCGTGAGAACACCTTTTATTATGGCCACAGCTACACCGGCAGTCAGCTCGGCTGCGCGGCCGCCCTGGCCAGCCTGCGCATCTTCCGCGAGGAGCGCGTGCTAGAGCAGTTGCCGGCGAAAATCGCCCGGTTGGGCCAACGGCTCGAAACCCTGCGCGCGCTGCCCGGCGTGCAGGCCATCCGCCAGTGCGGCCTGATCGCCGGCATCGACCTCGGACCCTACCCGCCTCACCAGCGCACCGGCGCCGCCGTCTGCCTCGCCGCACGCCGCCACGGCCTGCTCACCCGACCCATCCTCGACACCCTCGTGCTCATGCCACCGCTCTGCGTCAGCGAGGCCGAGCTCGATCGCATGGTCGAGGCCCTGCGCCTGGCGATTCTTGAGACGGTCGGCTGAAAAAACTCGCGCCCGGCGTCTGCGGTGCGTAGAATAGGCGTTCAAAAGAACGCCATGGAGCTGCTGCGCAAACTCGAGATCCTTGCCGACGCCGCCAAGTACGACGCCTCCTGCGCCAGCTCGGGTGCCGCCCGCAAGGACTCGCGCGGCGGTCGCGGGGTCGGTTCCACCGGCGGCATGGGCATCTGCCACAGCTACACCCCCGATGGCCGCTGCATCTCCCTGCTCAAGGTCCTGCTCACCAACGTCTGCCAGTACGACTGCCACTACTGCATCAACCGTCGCTCCTCGGACACGCCGCGCGCCCGCTTCACCCCGGACGAGGTCGTGCGCCTGACCCTCGATTTCTACAAGCGCAACCTCATCGAGGGCCTCTTCCTCAGCAGCGGCATCGTCGGCAGCCCGGACCGCACCATGGAACAGGTCGTCGAGGTCGCCCGCCGACTGCGCGAGGAGCACGACTTCCGCGGCTACCTGCACCTGAAAACGATCCCCGAGGCCTCGCCGGAACTCATCGAACGCGCCGGCCGCTACGCCGACCGCATCAGCCTCAACGTCGAACTGCCCAGCCAGGCCTCGCTCGACCGGCTTGCGCCGGAAAAGAACCTGGCGCGCACGAAGCAGGCGATGACCGGCATCCGCCAGCGCATCGATGAAACACGCGCGGTCGCCCGCGCGGCGCGGCAGGTGCGCGAACGCCCCCGCGCTCGGCCGCCCGCCTTCGCCACCGGCCAGAGTACCCAGCTCATCGTCGGCGCCGATGCGTCCAGCGACGCCCTGGTGCTCGGCCGCGCCGATGAGCTGTATCGCGACTGCCGTCTGCGCCGGGTCTACTACAGCGGCTTCAGTCCGATCCCCTCGCCGAGCACCCTGCTGCCGCTGCGGCCGCCACCGCTCGTGCGCGAGCACCGGCTCTACCAGGCCGACTGGCTGCTGCGGTTCTACGGCTTCGATGTGCGCGAGCTGCTGCCCGAACCGGCGGCCAATCTCGACCTGGAACTCGACCCCAAACTCGCCTGGGCCCTGCGCCATCGCGAGCTTTTCCCGGTCGATGTCAACCGCGCCCCGCGCGAGCTACTCTGGCGCGTGCCCGGCCTTGGCACGGTGAATGTCGAGCGCGTGCTCGCCGCGCGCCGCCACACCCGGCTGCACCTCGCCGACCTGCGTCGCCTGCGCCTCAACCTCACCAAGGCCGGCCCCTTCCTGATCGCCGCCGATCACTGCCCGCGCCCGGCCCTGCTCGAGGACCCGCGCCTGCGCGACCGCTTCCTGCCCGGACCGCGCCAGCTCGAACTCGACTTCGACCCGCCCCCGGTGCGCAGCGACGCCGTCATGGCCCTGACCGGCCAGCTTTGAAAGCCATGCGCTGCGTTGCCATCGAACCCACCTATGAGGCCTGGCGCCTGCGCGCCCGCAAGCTGCTGGCTGCGGGCGTAGCGCCGGAGTCGATCGATTGGACCGATGCCACCCAGACGCCGAGCCTGTTTGAAGAGGCCGCGCCGGCCTGTGAGGTGAGAGCGAGCGTGCCGGTGCCGGCCGCGTTTTTGTCGCTCGCCGCCTCGGTGTGCGCGCACACCGATCCGCGTCGGTTTGCCGTGCTGTACCGACTGCTCTTCCGCCTGACCCGCGGTGGCGAAAAACACCTGCTCGATCATCCCGCCGATCCCGACACCCGCCAGTGCCAGGCCTGGGCGAAGGCGGTCGGGCGCGATGTCCACAAGATGCATGCCTTCGTGCGCTTCCGCCTGCTCGGCACCGACCCGGCGACCGGGCGCGAGCAGTTTGCCGCCTGGTATGAGCCGGAATATCGCATCGTCCGCCTGGCCGCGCCGTTTTTTCAGCGTCGTTTCGCCAACATGGACTGGTGCATCGGCACGCCGGTGGAATCGGCGCGCTGGGACGGAGCCCGCCTGGAGTTTCTGCCCGGCCTGCGCCGCGAGGACGTGCCGGCCGAGGACGCCCACGACGAACTCTGGCGCGCCTACTACCGCAGCATCTTCAATCCCGCCCGCCTCAAGGTCCGCGCCATGCAGTCGGAGATGCCGCGCAAATTCTGGGCCAACCTGCCCGAGGCCCGCCTCATCCCCGACCTCATCGCCACCAGCGAAACCCGCACCCGCCGCATGATCAGCACCGCCCCCCGGGCGCCGAAACCCCGCGGGAAAGGGTAGGGCGGGGCAGAAGGGGCTTCTCTTGACGGAAGGCCGAAGTGGTATTTTAATCTCTCATGAAGACGGCCAATGTGGCGGATTTGCGGAACAACTTCGCGGTGATCGCGACCTGGATTGCAGATGGTGAGACCGTGGCGATCCACAAGCGGGGCAAACCCTTTGCCAGGCTCGTGCCCGAGGTGGCAGGTCTGGAGCAGGTCAGGCCCCGCGTCGATTTTGCCGGGCGACTCCGCAAGATCTGGGGTGAGCGGGTCTTTTCCGCCGACGAGGTGGCAGCGATGCGGGCGGCGGAGCTGGAAGGGGAGGAGGGATGATAGCCTTTCCCGACACCTCCTTCTTGTGCGCGCTCTACGTGCGACAAAGCACCTCCGAGCAGGCCATCGCCTGGCTCGAACCGCAGACAGCTCCGCTCAGGGTGTCCTCCCTGCTGCTGTATGAATTCCGTCAGTCGGTCCAATTTCAGATCTTTCGCCATGAAAAGGACCGTCGCCAGGGCTATGCCCGCGTGCAGGGGCAGGCGGCCCTGGCGGCGCTGCAGTCCGACCTCAAGGCAGGCGTGTTTCAACTCGCTGCCGTGGACTGGGCGGAGGTGCATCAGCAGGCGGAGCGACTCGCCCTCCAGCACACCCGCAGGCATGGCCATCGCAGTTTCGACATCCTTCACATCGCCACGGCCCTCCACCTCGGTGGCACCGATTTCCTGACCTTCGACGCGAACCAACAGCAACTTGCCGAAGCGGAAGGACTGCGCGTGCCGGTGTGAAGGCGGAGGCGCGCCAGCGCCTTGGAGTGCGTGCAGCCCTGCTGCCGCTTTGCCGAGGCCAGCCTGCTGGCCGCACGATCCCCGCAGCAGGGCTGCGGCTGAAAAGCGGCAGGAGGCCTGCCGCAGTCCACGAACGTGGATGACGACAATTCCCATCTCCGATCTTCCATCTCCCAGTACCCCGCAACCAACGTCCCGCCGGCGGTTTTCATCCGCCATGATCCCCCTCTGGTTCCGCAGTCTTGTCCTCGCCGCTGTTGCGGCTTCGCCCGTCTTCGCCCAAGGCCCCGCGCGTCTGCCCGAGGGTGTGCAGGCGCATCGCGACCTCGCTTACGTCGACAACGGGCATGAGCGCCACAAGCTCGATCTCTTCCTGCCCGCGCAGGCCCAGGGCCCGCTGCCGGTGCTGATCTGGGTCCATGGCGGTGGCTGGCAGAACGGCAGCAAGGACGGCTGCCCGCCGCTGCGCGCGGGTTACGTCGAGCGCGGTTACGCGGTCGCCAGCCTCAACTACCGGCTCAGCGGTCACGCCGTCTTTCCCGCGCAGATCGAGGACTGCAAGGCCGCCATCCGCTGGCTGCGCGCCCACGCGAAAGAGTTCGGCCTCGACCCACAGCGCTTCGGCGTCTGGGGCAGCTCGGCCGGCGGTCACCTGGTCGCCCTGCTCGGCACCAGCGGCGAGGTGAAGGCCTTCGACGTCGGCGCCCACCTCGACCAAAGCAGCGCGGTGCAGGCAGTGTGCGACTATTACGGGCCAACGGACTTCGTCGCCTTCGTCACCACCAAGGGCTACGAGAGCCACGCCGCCGCGAATGCGCCCGAGGCGAAACTGCTCGGCGGCACGGTCGAGGAAAAGCGCGAGCTGGCGACGCAGGCCAATCCCATCACGCACGTCAGCGCCGACGATCCACCCTTCCTCATCGTCCATGGCGACCGCGATCCGGTGGTGCCACTCAACCAAAGCGAGCTGCTCTTCGAGGCGCTGAAAAAGGCCGGTGTCAGCGTGCACTTCCACACGATTGAAGGCGCGGCCCACGGCGGAGGTGGCTTCAGCGGGCCGGAGATCGAGACCCTGGTGGCCGACTTCTTTGCGGCGCGCTTGCAGAAGCGCGAGGTCACCGTGGAAGCCAAGGCGACCCGCAGTCAGGTCGCGGCGACGGAGTCGCCCGCGGGCCGGCCCGGCGCGGGCGCGCCCCCGGATTTTGCGCGACTGCTCGAACGCGCCGACACGAACCGCGACGGCAAACTGTCGCGCGATGAATTCCGCGGGCCGGGGCCCTTGTTTGAGCGACTCGACCGCAACGGCGACGGTTTCGTCACTCGCGAGGAGGATGCTGCCTGGAGGTCAGGCAGTGCACCTGAGCGTGATTCGCCACCCGCCGCACCCCCCGGCGAAAGCGCGGCTGCCGGCCCGGCGAAAGGCGGCGAGGGTCGCTTCCAACTCGAGGGCGAACGCTGGACCTGGCGCGAGGGCGACTTCACGATGAGTGGCATCCTGCTCAAGCCCGAGGGGCGCGGGTCGTTTCCGGCCGTGCTGATCAGTCATGGCCTCGGCGGCAGTGCCGGCAGCTTTGGTTTGCAGAAGGCGCGCGAGATGGTGCGCTGGGGCATGGTCTGCCTCGCGCCCGACTACACCCACAGCGGCGCCGGCGGCGATCGCGCCGCGTTCGGCGCCAGCGAGGAAAACCTGCGTCGCGCCCGCACCTGCCTGGAGATCCTGCGCGGCCTGCCCGAGGTCGATGCCAGCCGGCTCGCCGCCTACGGCCACAGCATGGGCGGTTTTGTCACGATCAGTCTGGCCGCGAGCCAGCCCGAGGGCTTGAAGGCGGCGGCGATCACCGGCAGCGGGGTGGCGCCGCAGGACGGCCATCCGGCGCCGTCGGTCAAAACCGCCGAACGCATCCGCACACCCTTCCTGATGCTGCACGGCGCCGACGACACCACGGTGCGCCCCGAGCAGTCGGCGGCCTTGAAGCAGGCGCTCGATCGCAGCGGCGTCGCCAACGACCGCCTCATCGCCGACGGCCAGGGCCATCCGATCGATCAAACGATGCGCGAAGAGGTGTTCCGGCTGGTGCGCGAGTGGTTTGAACAGCACGGCGTGCTGCGCCCGCGTTGAGCCGGCTTGCAAAGCGCCATGTCGCCGCCACGGTGCGGCATGATCCTGCTGCGCGCCCTAGCCCTGCTTGCCCTTGCCCCGCTGTCCGCCGCCGACGAGTTCCCGCTCGTCGAGGCCCAGGAATGCCGGCCGCGCGCCGGCTGGCCGAACTTCCTCGCCAAGGCGCGCACGCCGGGTGCGACGGTGCGGGTCGCCTACCTCGGCGGCAGCATCACCGCCCAGCCGGGCTGGCGACCCAAGACGCTGGCGCACTTCCAGAAGACCTGGCCGCAGGCCAAGTTCGAGGAGATCCACGCGGCCATCGGCGGCACCGGCTCGGACCTCGGGGTCTGCCGCCTGCGCCAGGATGTGCTCGACCACCAGCCCGACCTGCTGCTCGTCGAATTCGCGGTGAACGACGGCGGTGCCGCGCCCGAGCAGATCCAGCGCTGCATGGAAGGCATTGTCCGCCAGACCTGGCGCGCCCGGCCCGATTGCGACATCGGCTTCGTGTACACGATCACCGAGGCCCTGGTGCCGCCCCTGCTCGAGGGCAAGTTTCAGCGCTCGGCCAGCGCCATGGAAAAGGTCGCCGATCACTACGGCCTGCCGACGATCCACCTGGGTTTGGAGGTCGCCAAGCTGGCGCGCGAGGGCAAACTGGAGTGGCGCGCCAAGCTGCCGAAGACCGACGCGGAAAAGCAGGCGCTGGGCGACAAGTTCGTCTTTGCGCCCGACAGCGTGCATCCGCATCCGGAGACCGGCCACGAACTCTACCTGCAGGCCGTGGCCCGCTCGCTCGGCCCGATTGAAGCCGCTTCCGCCAAGCCGGGCGCGCACGCCTTGGCCGCGCCGCTCGAGGCCGACAACTACGAGCGCGCGGCGCTGGTGCCGATCCGGGCGTCGATGGTCAGCGCCGGGTTCCGTCGCCTCGACCCGCAGACGGACGCCTTCGGCAAGCGCTGGGCCAACCGCCTGACCTCCCTGCATCAGGCGCTGAAGCCGGGCGAGGCGCTGAGCTTCCGCTTCAAGGGCACGCGCTGCGCGATCTACGACGTCATCGGTCCCGACAGCGGTCAGGTGACCGTGACGCTCGACGACCAGCCGCCGCGCGTGGTGCCGCGCTTCGACGCCTACGGCACCTACCACCGCCTGAGCAGCTTCGTTGTGGGCACCGACCTGCCCGACACCGTGCACACGGTGCGCATCGAGCTGCATCCGGAGTCGCCCGACAAGGCCAAAATCCTCGCCCAACGCCAGCAGACGATCGACAAGCCCGAGCGCTTTGCCGGCACCGCCTTCCATCCCGGCGCGCTGCTGCTGGTTGGCGAGATCGTTGAATGAGGGGTCTGTCCCGAAGGGCACGGGAAGGATTCGCTGGAGCAGCGACCCCGGCCGTTCCTGGCGGGTCGATGCCCCGCCCTACAGCCTGTCCCTCAGTCGCGTCCGAGCGTTTTCTGCAGGGCGAGCCGGTGTTCTTCAAAAGCCGCTTCGTCGAGCTTGCGCGGCACGGTGACGAGCGGTTCGAAGATGACCTTCACCCGTGAGAAGGGCAGGGGCAGCAGGAAGGCATCCCAGGTCTTGAAGCGCAGGGCGCAGCTGTATTCGACCCGCACCGGCACGATGGCGCCGCCAGTGAGCTGGGCGAGCTTGAGCAGGCCCGGCTGCAGTTCGTAGCAGGGCCCGCGCGGGCCGTCGGGCGTGATGCCGACATCGCGTCCCTCCTTGACCTTCTCGGCGAGCATAATGAGGGCGCCCAAGCCCTTCTGCGGCTTCGAGCTGGAGCCGCGTGCAGCTTCAAAACCGAACTCCGCGCAGGCATCGGCGATGATCTGGCCGTCGCCGCTCGGGCTCGACAGAATCGCACCGGGGATGTGGGCGAACCAGCGGTCGTGGATGTAGGGGATGACGAACATCCGATTGTGCCAGAAGGCCCAGATCCAGCCGGGGCGACCCTTCGCAAAGGCGCCGGCGCGGTCCTCGACCTCGAAACGCAACGTGGTCCCGATGGCGCGGATCAGCCAGGCGACAACTTTGCCGAGGTTGCGGATGCGGATTTTGGCCATGAACCGTCACCCTGAAACGGCGTGCCCCGGGATTCAACCGGGAAAGGGCGCGGTGGGAGATGGGAGATGGGAGATGGGCTGGAAGGGAGCGCGGACACTCTTGTCCGCTTCTGGCTGAATGCAGAAAGCCACTTGTGTTCGGCAAAGCCTCGGATTTTGGACTGCGGCAGCCCTGCTGCCGCCTTGTCAGTCGCAGCCCTGCTGCGGGATCGTGCGACCAGCAGGCTGGCCTGGGGAAAGCGGCAGCAGGGCTGCCGCAGTCCAAGAGCCCGGCACAGCCTCAAGGCGCGGTCAGCAGGTGCAGCCAGATGGGGCGCAGGCGATCGGCGTTGCGATCGGCGATGACGGAGGTGTGGGCCTCGGTCGATTCGAGCGGGGTGCCGGGGTGATTCGTCGAGAGATGGCGGGCCTTGGCGTCGAGCGGCGGGGGGGTGTCGATCGAAACGATCTTCGCCGCCGGGTCGAAGGCACGCAGGATCTGCCACTGCTGGTCGGGTGTGGCGCCCTGGTGATCCTGGGCATGGTTGAAGCTGAAGAAACGGTCCTTTGGCGTCGCCGACGGACCGAGCAGCCAGGGCGCGGGGCCGGGCAGTCGCGGGCTCCAGTCCTTCGGCGCGCCGGTGCCGATGACGCGGGCCACCCGGTGCTGCATGCCGATCAGGAAGGCGTGGCCGCCGCCCTGCGACTGGCCGGCGGGCACGATCTTGTCCCAGCGCAGGCGGCCATCGGGCTGCAGAAACTGGCCCCACTGCTCGCGCGCCCGGGTTTTCGCCAGCAGCTGCAGCAGCTGGATCAGGCGGTGCTCAATGCTGTCGACCCGGTCGACCGTGATTTGTTCGCACCGGCCGCCGGCGATGAGGCAGGTGCGGAAGCGTTCGAACGACGCGGGATCGGGATCGCGCTTGCAGACCGTGGCGGGGACATCGGTCGGATACATGACCTTGAGCACGTGGTAGCCCTGGCTGGCGGCGAGCCGGCAGAACTCGCCCGCTCCGCGGCCGCGACCGCCGGTGCCGGTCAGCCAGACGAGCAGTTCGCCGCGCGCTACCGGTTTGTCCTTGGCAGCGCGCAGCACGATGTCGCGATCGACATGCAGGTAGTGGGCGAAATCGAAGGCCTGGATGGCCGGATCGGTCCGGCTGGGCAGGATGGCGATGCCTGCGAGCGCGCGCGCCTGCTCGGGATCCGTGCTTTCCTGAGCCGGGCAGGCACCCAGGGCCAGGGCAAGCAGCAGCCCAGAGAAGGAGCGGGGTGACGGGCGATGCAGCATCGCACACTGCAACGCGCATCCGGGACCGAGGTTGCAACGAGGTGCGGCCAGCCCACGCGTTCTGGCGAACGACGCCCATGGGCCTTGCGTATTTTTTTCGCATCCACCCGCGGAAAATGGGCGTAAGGTAAGCGCCTTTTTGTGACACACTCATCCCCTGCGGCTGCCATTCCCAATGACACCGCCCTGCACGAGCACTTCGTGCAGACCCTGGGGCATTTGGCCGGGCTGGCCGGTGTGCCGTTCGATCGCATGCGCGCCAGTCAGGGACTGCACAACGCCGCGCGCGGGGCCGGCGAACCGCTTGAGCGACTCTGCCAGGCGGCCAGCGAGACCGGTCTGCGGCTGACGCCGGTTCGACTGTCCCTGGCCGACGCGATCTGGCGCGCGAATGAGGCCCTGCCACTGGTGGTCTGGTGCGCCCCGGAGCAACGCTGGCTGGTGCTGCGCAAGCACGGGTTTTTCCGCGCCCGGCTCACCTCGCCGGAGCAGCCGACCGAGACCGAGACCCTGGGCCGCGTCCAACTGGCCCGCCGCCTCGGCCTGGAGGAGGCGAGTGACCTGGCCGATTTCGGTGTCGTCGCCCCATCCCTGCCCATGCAGGGCCTGGCCACCGGGCATCACAGCCACGGCCAGGGCAGCACGGTCTCGCCGGTGCGACGGTTCCTGGCCCTGATGCGACCCGAGCGTCAGGACATCGGCTCGGTCGTCATTTTCAGCCTGGTCACCGGGTTCCTCTACCTGGCTCTGCCGCTGGCGGTGAACGCCCTGGTCAGCAACCTCGCCTTCGGCGGCCAAACGGGTCCGCTTTGGACGGCCCTGCTGGTCATGGCCTTTGCCCTGACGCTCGCGCTGATGCTGTCGGCGATGATCCGCGCCATGCAGTACTATCTGGTCGAGGTCATCCAGCGCCGGCTCTTCGTGCGACTGGCGGCCGATCTCTCGCACCGCCTGCCGCGGGTGCGCGCCGCGGCGCTTGACGGCCTGCATGCGCCGGAACTGGTCAACCGCTTCCTCGACGTCGTGACCGTGCAGAAGAGCACGGCGCTCATGCTGCTCGACGGCATCAACATCGTGCTCGGCATGGTCGTCGGCATGACCGTGCTCGGGCTCTACCATCCCTACCTGCTCGGCTTCGTGCTGCTGCTGCTCGGCCTGCTGCTTGGCACCATGCTCGTGCTCGGCCGCGGCGCGGTGCGCACCAGCATCGCGGAATCGGTGTCCAAGTATGACGTGGTCGGCTGGCTCGAGGAACTGGCCCGCTACCCGCGCCTGTTCAAGGGCCCGGGCGGCTACCGCATCGCCGCTGATCGCGCCGATGAACTGACCCGCCGCTACCTGGAGAACCGCCGCGGCCACTTCCGCGTGCTGTTCCGCCAGATCGCCGGTCTGCTGGTCATGGAAGTGGTCGCCAGCGCCGCCCTGCTCATCGTCGGCGGCTGGCTGGTCATCAGCCAGGAACTCACCCTCGGCCAGCTCGTCGCCAGCGAACTCATCGTCGGCACCATCGTCGCTTCGCTGTCGAAGCTCGGCAAAAAGTTCGAGGCCTGGTACGATGCCATGGCGGCCATGGACAAGCTGGGTCATCTGGTCGATCTGCCGGTCGAACGCGAGGACGGCGAATTCCCGCCTGCCAAACCCCAGGGCGCGCGCCTCGAGGTCAGCGGCCTCGCATACACCTACCCGCACGGCGTCTCGGTCTTCACCAGCCTGTCCTTCACCGCCGAGCCCGGCGAACGGGTCGCCCTCACCGGCAATCAGGGCAGCGGTTCGAGCACCCTGCTCGACATCCTGCACGGCGGCCGCGAGCCGACCGACGGCTTCATCCGCCTCGATGGCCTCGACCTGCGCAGCTGGTACCTCGAAGCCCTGCGCGAGCAGGTGGCGCTGGTGCGGCCCGACGACATCTTCCAGGGCAGCGTGGTCGAAAACGTCCGCCTGGGCAACATGGCGATCACGCTCGACGAGGTCACCGCGGCACTCGACAAGGTCGGTCTGCTGCGCGAGCTGCTCGAACTGCCGGAGGGGGTCAACACCCCGCTGATCACCGGTGGCCTGCCGCTGTCCAGTCGCCAGCGCATCCGCCTCGTGCTGGCGCGCGCCCTCGTCGCCCGCCCGCGCCTGCTGCTGCTCGACGAGGTCTTCGACGGCCTCGACGAGGCCAGCCTGGCCGAACTCTGCGATCTCATCCTCGACCCGGCCCAGCCTTGGACCGCCCTCGTCGCCACCCGTGATCCGGCCGTCATCGCCCGCTGCCGACGCGTGCTTGACCTCGGCCGCCTCGCCGCCGTCCACTCCAGCCTGCCATGAGTCCGTCGCCCACCCTCGAACTGAGCGGTCGCCTGCCCTGCCTGGCGCTGGCAGGCAGCTCGCGTTTCAGCCGACTCCTGGCGCGCCTGCTGGCGGTCGCCTTTGTGCTGTTTGCCTTCGGCGTTTTCC
>CAZSBO010000123.1:5504-12333 GCA_964605265.1 uncultured Prosthecobacter sp. | reverse complement strand
GATGGTTGGCATGTGGCGCTGCCAGTCGGCCAGCGGCACGCCGCGGCTCAGGTAGGTTTTGTAGTTCTGCCAGAGGCCGGGCAGGGTGGGGGCGAGGCGCACAAGTTCCGGCGCTTGGTCCGGCGTCAGACCGGCCTCGCGCAGCCAGTCTTCGGGAGGCATGGTGCGATGCTCCTCATAGATGAAGTCGCCGTTCATGATCGAGAAGTGCACCTTGCCGTGCAGCTCACGGCGCATCGTCGTGTAGGTGGGCAGGCTTGGGCCGATGCCGCTCTTGGGGTTCTGGTTGGCGCAGGAGCCGAACTGGAAGCGGAAGTTGAACAGGCCGCGCGGGTTGTGTTCTGCCTGGCGATGGGCCTCGGCGTCGGGCAACGTCAGGAAGCTGCCGGGCGGACCGCTGGGCAGGTCGCCGAGATGGACCTGATAGTGGTAGAGCGTCTGCGGGCGCAGACCGGTGAGGGTCAGGCTGCCGGTGAAGTCGCGCTCGGCGCGTGTTTCGGCCTCGGGCGAGGTGTGGTCGAGTCGGTCGGCCTGCGTGCCGTAGCGAACTTGGAAGGTGCCGGCGCGGTGGGTGCGTGCCCAGACCCGCACGCTGTTGTGGGTGACGAGGCCAAGCATGGGGCCGTGGGTGACATGGCCTGCGGTCGGTGGGGCGGGCTCGGCGGCGTGGAGGGAGTAGGCGGCGAGCAGGAACAGGCAGAGGGACTTGGCGGGCATCGCTCAAGGTAACGCCGGCTTTGGGGCCGGCTTGCGCGGAGCGTTGGCAGGGATGCGTGGCGGTTGGAAACCGTTGCGACTTTCTGGAAAACCGAGCGCAGTCGGCGTACCTGTCTGTCTCATGAAACGCGCCCTCCTTCTGCTTTCCCTGTCCGCCCTGCTGGCCGCCGCGGCTGAACCTGAAAAAGTCCGGCTCTGGCCGCAGGGCGCGCCGCTGGCCAAGGGGCAGGAGGACAAGGATCAGCCCTTTGTCGAAGTCTGGCGCGCGCCGGCCGACAAGGCGAACGGCGCGGCCTTTGTCGTCTGCCCGGGCGGCGGCTACGGGGGGCTGGCTTCGGACCATGAGGGCACGCAGGTGGCGCGCTGGTTCAACGGCCTCGGCGTCACGGCCGTGGTCCTGCATTACCGTCTCGGCAGCCAGGGCTACCACTACCCGGTGCAGTTGATCGACGTCCAGCGCGCGATCCGGCACGTGCGTGCCAACGCCAAGACCTACGCGATTGATCCGGCGCGCGTCGGCATCATCGGCTTCTCCGCCGGCGGGCATCTGTCGTCGATGGCGGCGACCCTGTTCGACGAAAAACCCGCGGGCATGACCAGCGACGAGGTCGACGGCTACAGCGCCCGGCCGGACGTCGCCGCACCGACCTACGCGGTGATCTCGATGATCGACGAGTTTGCCCACTCCGGTTCGCGCAAGAACCTGCTCGGTCCGGACAACAACAGCGATGAGATGGCGCGCCAGGTCAGCACGCATCTGCGGGTGACGCCGAAGACGCCGCCGGTGTTTTTGTTTCAGACCGATGAGGACACGGTGGTGCCGGCGGAGAATGCCGTGAATTTTTATCTGGCCTGCCGCAAGCAGGGCGTACCGGCCGAGCTGCACTGCTACCGGCCCGGGCCGCACGGGGTGGGGCTGTTCCTCGGCGATCCGGTGCTCGGTTCCTGGAGTGGGCACCTGCGCGACTGGCTGCGCAATCAGGGGTTCTTCCGGCCGGCGCCACGCGCGGAGGTGAGCGGTTCGCTGACGGTCAACGGCACGCCGGTGAGCTGGGGCAGCATCGTCTTCACGCCCGAGGATCCGTCGCTGGCGGTGGCCTGTGCACGGGTCATGCGCGGCAAATTCAAGCTCGACGCCGCCAACGGTCCGGTGGCCGGCCGGCTGCGTCTGACGGTGAGTCACAGCGCCGCCGATGTGCCGGGGTTGGCGACGGCTGACGGTACTGCGACGGTGAGCGAGGCATCGCCGGGGGCCGGGCCGTGGATCGTGGAGTTGCGCGAGGGCGACAACGTGCTCGACCTGCAGCTCAAGCGCTGAGGCTGCCGTAGAGTGCCTCGACCAAGGCCAGCGGCTTTGCGCCCGGCAGCGCGCCGGGTTCGAGTCGGTTCATCACGTAGGCGAAGGCGAGCCCGTGCTCCGGATCGGCGAAGCCGAGGCAGCCGCCGGCGCCGGGATGGCCGAAGGCGCGCAGGGAGGGACCAAAGTGACGGCGCTGCTTTTGGCCCTGCGCATCGAGCGGATCCTTCATGACGCCGGCGGCGAAGGCGATCGGTGCGAGCAGGACGAGGTCGTCGGCCTGCGACAGCGGTGTTTCGAGCTGGCGCAGCACGCCTTCGGGGATGAGGCGCGTGCCTTGGTGGCTGCCACCGGCGGCGAGCAGGGCATGGAAACCGGCAAGGCCGCGTGCGCTGGCGACACCCCCCAGGCCGGCGAAGCCGGCGGCGCGGAAGGCGGGCAGGTTGTACTCGGCCGGCGTGTTGTAGCCGCGCGGGCTGGTGAAGGTGCGGCGGGTCAGGCTGGCGGGATCGCTCCAGGCCTTGACGAAGGCCTGCGTGGCGGCATCGGCGCGCAGCCTGCCGGGCAGCACTTCCGCCACGCGCACGGTTTCCGAGTCGGGCAGGCCGATCCAGAAATCGAGCCCGAGCGGCCGCGCCAGGGTGACATGGAAGAACTCGCCGAGTGAAGCCGCCCCGGTCAGGCGGCGGACGATTTCATCGAGCAGGAAACCGAAGGTGCGCGCGTGATAGCCTTGGGCACTGCCGGCTGGCCAGAGCGGTGCCTGCTGTTCGAGGGCGTGAATGACGGCGGCGTAGTCATCGATGGGCGGCGGGTTGTCGAGCGCGCCCAGGCCGGCCGTGTGGGAGAGCACGTGGGCAAAGGTCACCGGGGCTTTGCCGGCGGCAGCGAATTCCGGCCAGGCTTCGGCCACCGGTGCATCGAGCGGCAGGCGGGCGGTGTCGAGGGCGAGCAGGGTGCAGACAGCGGCCGGTGCCTTGGTGGCGGAGAAGACCGGGGCCAGCGTGGTGGGCTTCCAGGGCCGGCTGCCGGCGCGGTCGCGGTGACCGCCGGTGAGGGCCAGGATTTCGACGCCGTCGCGCCAGACCGAGACGGCGGCGCCGAGTTCGTCGGAGGCGGTGAAGTTGGCGTCGAAGGCGCGGCGGACGGCGTCAAGATCGGGCGTGAAAGCGTCGGTCATCATGCGGCTTCAGGCGCTTTCCAGTTTGTCGCGCAGGGGGTCGAGATCGGGGTCATGGCGGGCGTGGCGGCGCAGGCTGCCATCCATTTCAAACGACTGGCGCAGCAGGTGCAGCGCCTTTTCCTCCTCGCCGAGGCGGGCCAGGTAGCAGCCGAGGTTGTAGTAGTAGACGGGTTTGGTGCGCAGGCTGGCCGGACCGCGCGCGAGCAGGTCGAGCGCCTCGCGGGTGCGGCCGAGTTCGTGCAGGCAGAAGGCGGCGTGGATGAAGCCGCCCGGCTGCTGGGGTTCGAGTTCACAGAGTTTGTGAGCCACCACGAGTCCCTCGCCCCAGCGTTGTTCACCCATCAGGCAGAGCAGGGTGAGTTCCACGACGTCGCCGCGCTCGAAGGCGTCCTTGGGCAGTTGGCGCATTTCCTCGCGGGCCTCGGCATGGAGGCCCAGCTCGACATAGCCCTGGGCGGCGAGAATGCGTCGTTCCTGCTCGGTCATGGCCGCCATGGAAGGCCGGAGCGCGGCGCCGGCAAGGGCTTTTGCGCTCACTCCTCCTTGCGCCTGCCGGCGTCGTAGTAAATGCGCACGTCCGCCTCGGTCGTGCCGAGCAGTTGCTGTGCGCGGCGCAGGGCGTTGCGGGTGGCGACGTTCGGGTTGCTCGGGCTGGCGGGAAAGAGGTTGTCCTTGCCGATCACCTCGACCATGCCGGCGTTGCGCAGCACGCGGTAGATGTCCTTCATCACGCCGCTGATGAGCACGTGGCGTCCCTTGGAGCGCAGCACGCGCACGAGTTCGTCGAGTGCCATGACCGAGGTGGCGTCGAGGTGCCGGGCGTTTTTCAGGCGCAGGATGATGACGCGCAGGTTTGGATCAGCGCAGGCCTGCTGTACCTGGGTGCGAAAGAGTTCGGCGGCACCGAAGAACAGTTCGCCCTCGACATGGACGATCGACACCGCGGGGTTCTGCCGCTGCGCCGGGTCGAGGGCTTCGGCGAGATTGCCCTCCTGGTTGAATTCGTATTCCACCAGCGAGGGCCGGCTGGCCTTGCGCAGGTAGAGCACCAGCGAGACGCCGACGCCGGTGAAGATGGCCACGTGCAGGGGCACCATGAGGGTGGCGCCGAAGGTGACCAGGAAGGTGAGCGCATCGGAGCCGGTGGCCTGCAGGCAGATGCGGATGTTGCGACTGTGAATGAGGGAGACGGCGACGCAGATGATGAGCACGCCGAGGCAGGCGCGCGGCACGTAGGCAACGACCGGTCCCAGGCAGAGGGCGCCGCCGAGGCAGAGCAAGCCGTTGATGAGGGCGGCCAGCGGCGTGCGCGCGCCGCTCTGGAAGTTGAGTGTGCTGCGCACCAGGGAGCCGGAGGCGGGCATGCCACTGAGGTAGGCGCAGCCGAGGTTGGCCATGCCCAGGCTGAACATGTCCTGGTTGCCGTCGACGCGCTGGCCCTTCAAACTGGCCAGGGTCTTGGCCATCGACGAACTCTCCAGGGTGGCAAGGAAGGCAAGCGCCACCGCCAGGCCGAAGAGCCGGCTGAAATCGCCGAGGAAGCGTGGTGAGGCGAAGTCGGGGAAGGGGGGGAGCAGGTCGAGCCAGGTGAAGCTGGCGTCGCGGAAGGTGGCGACCTCGATCTGCAGCGAGCGCAGGCCGAGGCCGAGCAGGGTGCCGGCGATCAGCGCCAGTGCCAAGGCCGGCCAGGCCGGGCGCAGTCGGCGCAGGCCGAAGAAAAACAGCGCGGTCGCTGCTGCCAGGCCCAGTCCGGTCAAATCCGCGTCGCCGATTTTTTGCAGCATCTGCCAGAGGATGCCAGGCAGGGTGCGCGGCTGGTAGGTGGTGCCGTCGGCCATCGGCACGGCCAGGCTGAGGCCGAGCACGCCGGTGAGTTGGTTGGCGACGATGAGTGCGGCCGCGCCGGTGACATAGCCGACGATGACCGCGCGGCTGATGTACTGGGTCAGTTCCGCCACGCGCAGCCAGGCGCCGAGGATGAGCAGGGCGCCGACCAGGAAGACCAGCAGCGGCATCAGCGCCAGGCGGTCCAGATGCGGCTCGGCGGCGAAGTACGAGAAGATCATGAACGCCGTCGCATTCGTCGGCCCGAGCACGGTGAAGCGCGAACTGCCGAACAGCGCGCCCACCATGGCAGCCACCGCCGAACACATGACGCCGAACTGCAGCGGCAGTCCGGCGACGGCGGCGTAGGCCATGCTTTGCGGGATGTCGAGCAGGGCCACGCTGGCGCCTGCCTTGGCGTCGGAACGGAACAGCGGCAGGCGGTAGCCGCGCAGGTGCCGGCGCAGCGGCAGCGGGTCCAGGGCGTTGTCGGTCAGACTGTCCCGCACCAAGCTGCGCCCCTGCCGCAAAAGGCCGCGGAGGAGCTGCCACCAAGAGGGCGATGACGGGCTGGACACGCTTTCAGGTTAGCGGGAATGCCGGCAGGGGCAAGGCGGGGGACGCGGGGGAGGCAGATTTTGGGTGGCGGGCTGTGATGAGTCGGGGCAGGGGCCGTGGATCTGTCGGAACTGTCAGTTCGGGCGCGCTTGCTTTCCCGTCGCACCGTGCTGTGTTCCGACCATGCCGCCGCCGAAGAAAACCGCCACCGCCAGCCAGGTTCATGTCGTCCTGGGCAGCGACGATGCGCGAGTCAAGGAGGCGGCCATGCAGATGGTGCGCCGGCTGACGCCGCCCGACGCGGGCGATTTCGCCAATGAGATCATTGAGGGCAATGCCGACAATGCCGAGCATGCCGGGCAGATCTGTGCGCGCACGATCGAGGCGCTGCAGACGATGCCGTTTTTTGGCGGGGCCAAGATTGTCTGGCTGCGTGCCGCGAACTTTCTTGGCGACAGCCAGACCGGCCGCGCCCAGGCGGCGGTGCAGGGGTTTGAAAACCTGCTCGACGTGATCGAGGCCGGTCTCGGCCCCGACGTCAAATTCGTGCTCAGCGCCAACAGCATCGACAAGCGTCGCACGGCTTTCAAGCGCCTGGGCAAGCTCGCCGAGATGCAGGTTTACGACAAGCCCGACACCAGCAAGGCCGGCTGGGAGCAGGCGGTCATGGGGCAGGCGGCGGAAAAGGCGCGTGAGTTGGGTCTGACTTTTGAATCCGGCGCGCTGGAATTGTTGGTGCAGATGGCCGGCGATGACACCCGTCAGCTGGAGAATGAGATTGAGAAGATCGATCTTTACTTGGGCGAGCGCCGCCGCTGCGGCCTGAAGACCGTGCGCGAGCTGGTGTCGATGAGCCGTGCCGGCGTCATCTGGGAGATTGGCAATGCCATTGCCGCGCGTGACCTGCCGCGTGCGCTCGACCTGCTCGACGTGCTGCTCTATCAGGGACAAAATGCCATTGGCATCCTGCTGGGCGCCATCGTGCCGCGAGTTCGCAGTCTGCTCATCGCCAAGGAGCTTGCCTCCAAGCACAAGATTCGCACCGGCAACTACAGCGCCTTCTGCACCAGCCTGGAGGCGCTGCCGCCGGCGGCGGTGGCCCACATCCCGCGCAAGAAGGACGGCACCGGCTTCAACGCCTACCCGGTTTTTCTCGCGGTCGCGGAGGCAACCCGGTTCAGCCTTGAGGAATTGCATGCCGGGCTGGCCGCCTGTCTCGACGCCAACGCCAAGCTGGTCACCACCCAGCT
>CAZSBO010000123.1:0-5404 GCA_964605265.1 uncultured Prosthecobacter sp. | reverse complement strand
TGGAGGCATCCCGGGCCGATCATCAACATGACGGTCCACAACGCCTGGTCGTTTGCGGCGCGCGGGTTGCAGACCCATCTTTGCCTGGCCTCCGGGCCGCGGACTGATACCGAGGCGGATTTGGCGGAATTTTACGGTTTGGCGCCGTCCCCCCACCTGCGCATCCATCGCGTGCGCGCCTCGCGCCTGCCGGTGGTCGGTGGCGGCGTGGCCGTGTACCAGCATGCGGCCCGCCTTGCCCTGTCGCTGGCGCGTCGCGACGACGTGGCGGTTTTCAGCCGCGATTCCAGTTTTTTGCCCTGGCTGGCCTGTCTGCAGGCGCATCCGCGCATCCGCGGCTTCTATGAATTGCATGACTTCAACAGCAACCTTGACTGGCGGTCGGAACGCCTGCGCACGCAACACTTCCGCGAGCTCGCCCTGGAGCGCCTGCTGCTGCCACGCATGGCGGGACTGGTCTGCATCACCCGTGAGCAGGAGCGGATCTACCGCCGTCTCTACCCCGAGTCGCGGATCATTGCGCGGCCTCTCGGCACCAAGCCGATGCCGGTGGAGGACGCGGATCGCAAGCGCCGCCAGAGGACGCTGTTTTACGTCGGACACATGCACGGTCGCAAAGGAGTCGACTTCCTGGCGCAGGCTGCTGTCGAACTTGCGCGCCAGGGTGTGCGCACGGAATTCTGGGGCGGCTACGAGAAGGATGCCGCACGCATCCTTGCGGTTGCTGGCAAGCAGGGGGTCGGCGACCGTCTGCAGGCCTGCTCCTTCCAGCCGCCGACGGCATTGCAGCGCGCGCTCGCGGAGCGCGCCAGTTTGGGGGTTGTCATGCTGGCGGACAGCTTTTACAACCGCTACCTGACGTGCCCGGTGAAGGCGCTCGACTACCTTTCGCACGGCCTGCCTGCCCTTGGCACCGATCTGCCGTCCGTGCGTGAGGTGCTTGGGGATGCCGGCAGCTATCTTCGCGAGGGCGACCGCGCCGGCTTCGTCGCCGAGGCGATCCGTCTGCTCGACGACCGCGAGGCGTATGCAGCTGCGGTGGCCAGGGTCCGAGCCCGCGCCGCCGAGATCACCTGGCAGGAGCGGGCGCAGGCGCTTGCCGATTTTGCCCGCGCCGGCTTTGATGACGAAGCCTGAGCCGACTCGGCTTGCCCCGCACCGATTCCCGGCGTAGCCTGCGCTCATGGCCTCCTCCGACCCGCCCGCCTTTCCCTTTCAGGGACAGCTTTCCTTCAATCCGGCGCAGGTGCTGCTCGGCCTGGCCGGTCTGCTTCTGATCACCGGCCTGCTGTCGAGTTTCTATCAGGTGCCCGCCGAATCGGTGGCCGTTGTCCAGCGCTTCGGCAAGTACCTCGACACCGCCCAGCCCGGCCTCAACTTCAAGCTGCCCTTCGGCATTGACCGCGTGACGCTGCTGGAGACCCGCCGCCAGCTCAAGCTGGAGTTCGGCTACTCAAGCCCGGGAGCCACCAACGAGTTTCAGTCGAATCCCGACCGCCAGGAGCAGGCCTTTGAGAAAAACATGGTCACCGGCGATCTCAACGCCGCCGTGGTCGAGTGGGTGGTTCAATTCACCATCGCCGACGCCCGCGAGTTCCTTTTCCACTTCCTCGCCCCCCAGCAGACGCTGCGCGACATGTCGGAATCCGTCATGCGCGAAGTTGTCGGGGATCGCACGATCGACGAGGTACTCACCGTGGGGCGCCAGGAAATCGAGGCGCGCGCCTTTGAACGCCTCAACGAACTCACCCGCAACCTGAAGATGGGCATCCAGATCGACCAGGTTCAGCTCGGCAATGTCAATCCGCCGACCGAGGTGAAAAACAGCTTCGATGAGGTCAATCGCGCCCAGCAGGAAAAAGAGTCGGCCATCAACGCTGCCAGCGGCGAATACAATCGCGTCATCCCCGAGGCACGCGGCAAGGCCGAGCAGAGCATCAGTCAGGCCGAGGGCTATGCGGCCAAGCGCGTCAACGAGGCCGAGGGCGATGCCACCCGCTTCACCGCGCTGCTCGGTGAATATCAGAAGGCGCCCGAGGTGACCCGCCAGCGCCTCTATTTGGAAACCCTCGCCGAAATCCTGCCCGGCCTGTCCGGCAAGGTCATCGTCGACGATCGCCTGCCTCAGTTCCTGCCCCTGCTCAACCTTGACGCCCCCGCCAAACGATGAAAGCCGCCCTCCCTCTTCTTCTTTTGGCCGCCGGCGTCCTGGTGGCGCTGGTGGGTGGCGCCAGCCTGTACACGGTCAGCGAGACCGAGCAGATCGTTGTCACCCAGTTCGGCAAGCCGGTTGGCGAGCCGGTGCGCGAGGCCGGCCTGCATTTCAAGCTGCCCTTCATTCAGAAGGCCATGCGCTTCGACAAGCGCCTGCTGCCCTGGGACGGTCCGACCAGCCCGATGCCGACCCGCGACAAGGTTTACATCGAGGTCAACACCTTCGCGCGCTGGCGCATCAGCGACCCGCGCGTGTTTTTGGAAAAGCTGCGCGACGAGCGCGGTGCCATCTCGCGCCTGACGGACATTCTCGGCAGTGAGACCCGCAACGTCATCGCCCGGCACGACTTCATCGAGGCCGTGCGCACCACCAAGGATCGCACGGTGGCCCGCGAGGCCGGCGTCGGCGCCACGGTGGCCGATGCCCGCATTGGTGTGCTGCCGCCGATTCGCAAGGGACGCGGAGTGCTGGAAAAGGAGATCTTCGACATGGCGCGCGGCAAGGTCACCGGCTTCGGCATTGAGCTCATGGACGTGCGCTTCAAGCGCATCAACTACAATCCCTCGGTCAGCCAGACGATCTACCAGCGCATGATCAGTGAGCGCACCCAGATCGCCGAGCGCTACAAGTCCGAGGGCGCGGGCGAGGCCGCTAAAATCCTTGGCCAGCGCGAGCGCGACCTGCAGACCATTGAGTCCGAGGCCTATCGCAAGGTCCAGGAGATCGAGGGCGCCGCCGACGCGAAGGCCACGGAGATCTACGCGCGCGCCTACAACAGCACGCCCGAGGCACGTGAACTTTTCGACTTCCTCAAGTCGATGGAGACTCTGAAAAAGACCCTGACTGGCGACACCCGCCTCGTGCTCAGCACCGAGTCCGACCTGCTGCGCTACCTGAAATCACCGGTCCGGCCCGCTCCCGAGTCGGTGCTGCCCGGCGATCCCTTGCAGCGGCTGCCGAGCCTGCTCGATGTCAAACCCTGAAGAGGGAGTTTCAAGTTGAGGGTTTTCAAGTTGCCTCCGAGGCAGCGCTGACAGGTCCTGACCAGGTTTCCTCAATGAGGGATTCGTCGCGGTTGATGCAGTATTGAATCGGCATGGGTGGCGCGCTCAGCGCTTCACCATGGCATCGCGATCGCGTTCAGCAAGGCGTTCCAGGGTGGCGCGCAGGGCGGTGACACGGTCGGGTTGCTCGCGGGCAAGGTCGCGGGTCTCGTTTGGATCCTCGGTCAGGTGGAAGAGTTCGACTTTTTCCCGGGCCTGGCCCTTGGCGGGGGTGTGGATCAGCTTCCAGCCGTCGCTCTGGACGGCGCGGGCACGGAAACCGGGAGCGGCCCAGTAGAGCGGGTGCCGGGGCGCGGCTTCGGCGCCACTGAGGGCGGGCCAGAGGTTGATGCCGTCCCATTTCAAATCGCGATCCGAAGTCCAGCCAGCGAGGGCGCAGAGAGTCGGCATCCAGTCGCTGATGTGCACGGGCGACTCGAATTTGCCGGGCGACAACACACCGGGCCAACTGAGTACGGTCGGCACGCGGATGCCGCCTTCGTAGAGGTCGCCCTTCTTGCCGCGCAGCGGCCGGTTGTCACCAGGCAGGTTGCCCTGTGGATAGGCATCGGCGGGGTACTTGGTGTCGTTGTTCTCCGCCGTGCTGCCGCCGTTGTCGCTGGTGAAGACGAGCAGGGTGGAGTCGCGTTTGCCGGCGCGCTCCAGGGCCTGGATCAATTGGCCGACGGCGTCGTCGAGGTGCATGACGCAGGCGGCGTAATGACGGGCGACCTCGCCGGTGAGGGTCGCCGGCACACGGTCGAGCCAGGCCTGGGGTTCCTTGACCGGCAGATGCACGGCGGTGTAGGGCACGTACAGAAAGAAGGGTTGCTCGTCGCGCCCGCCAATCCAGCGCACGGCTTCCGCGGTGATGAGATCGGTGACATGGCCGGACTCGGTGTGAAGCTTGCCGTTGCGGTGCCAGGTGACGCTGTGGGGGCCCTTCTTGTAAAAGTGATCGTAGGGACCGACCCCGCCGGCGAGTGAGCCGTAGCTGTGGTCGAAGCCATAGGTGTTGGGGCCGGCCTCGGGGCTGGAGCCGAGGTGCCATTTGCCAGTGAGGCAGGTGGCGTAACCGGCCGCCTTGAGGGCGCGCGGCAGGGTGATCGTGTCCGCCGGCAGGGCGCGTTCGTTCTGTGGCGAGGTGACGCCAAAGCGACTCCAGTAGCGCCCCGTTAGCAGCCCGGCGCGGGTGGGGGTGCAGACGGGTGCGACATAGTGACGGGTGAGTTCCAGGCCCTCGCGGGCGAGTCGATCAAGATGTGGGGTCGGCGCGAGGCCACCATGGAAGCCGACATCGGCCCAGCCCAGGTCGTCGGCGATGATGAAGACAACGTTCGGTCGCGGCGCCGCGGCCGGGGCGAGCGAGGCAAGCAGAAGGAAGAGCAGGGCACGCATGGCGAGGGGGAACGACGCGCGCCGGCCCGGGCTTGCGCAGGGGGGTGGAAAATGCTTGCCTGAAGCATGCGTGCATTTTGGCTGGCCCTGCTGCTCGCCGGCTGCGATCGGCCGGCTCCCCAACCCTCGGGGCCGTCGAGCTGGGATCTGCTGTCGCCGGCGCAGGCAGCCGGGTGGCGGTCGGCCGGCATTCCTGATCAGGGCGCGGCGTTCGTGCGCGATGGTGAGATCCATCTCGCGGCCGGCTTGCCGATGACGGGCATCGCATTCACGGGTTGGCAGGCGGCCGGCCTGCCCGGCACGGGGTATGCGGTGGAGTACGAGGCGATGCGTGTCGAGGGCGAGGACATCTTTGGCATGCTGACCTTCCCGGTGGCGAGCCATGAGGCCCATGCCACCTTCGTACTCGGCGGTTGGGGTGGCACGCTGACCGGCATTTCCAGCATCGACTTTGCCGATGCCAGCGAGAACAGCACGCGCGGCGAGCAGCGCTTTGAGAACGGTCGCTGGTACCGCGTCCGCCTGGAAGTGCGATCCGACGACTTGCGCGCCTGGGTGGAGGGTCGCCTCGTGGTCAATGTCAGCATCAAGGGGCGAAAGGTCAGCCTGCGCCCCGGCTTCATCGACCACTGCCTGCCGTTTGGTTTCGCCACCTGGAACACCGAGGCGCGGGTGAGGGCGGTACGGGTGGAGAAGCTGTAGGAACAAGGAACAAGGAACAAGGCGGCGGCAACAGTGGCCGTTGTTC
>CAZSBO010000122.1:0-12480 GCA_964605265.1 uncultured Prosthecobacter sp. | reverse complement strand
GCGCGCGTCCGCTCGTGGATGCGGATCTCGAAGGCCAGCGCATGCAGGGCATCGGCGGCGTGGCGGCGACGCACCCGCACCGGCCACTCCGTTTCCTCAAAGGCCGGGAAAGCCAGGCCACTGCCGAGCCTCTGATCGACGCGGGTGAGGATGAGTCGGTCGGCGACCGGCAAGGCGGCCGCGTACACTTGGGCGCCGCCGCAGACGAGCAGTTCCTCCTGCCCGGCCGTCGCGGCGAGGGCGAGCGCCTCCGCCACACTCGCCACGCGCTGGCCGACCGCCGGCGCGAAGGTCGGATCGCGCGAAAGCACCAGCGGATGGTGATCGCTGAACCAGCCGATCATCTCTTCATAGGTCGTGCGGCCAAGCAGCAGCCACTTGCCAGCCGCGCAGGCGCGAAAATGCTCGCGATCCGCCGGCAGATCCCAGGGCACTCCGCGGCCGCGCGAGAGGTAGCCGTCGGAAGAGACGGCGGCGATGAGGCTGAGGACGGGCGGCATACTGGCCTCAGTAGAGTGCCGACTCGCCCTCGTGGAGCAGGCGCACGCGGTCGAGCAGGCCGCGCTGGCGACGGGCGTGATCGAGCCATTGGCCGGGCTCGTGGATGGGTTCACCGCCAAGTGGAAAGGTCTCGTGGTGCATCGGCACCATGTGGCGGGCGCCGAGCATCTCGAAGGCATCAAGCGCCTCGGCCGGATTCATGTGCACGGGCCTGCCACTGGGCGCGAGGTAGGCGCCGATGGGCATGAGCGCCAGATCAATGTCGGCACGTTGGCCGATCTCGGCAAAGCCATCGAAAAGGCTGCTGTCGCCACAGTGAAACAGGCTGCGTTCCTTCGACCGGATCAGGTAGCCGCCGAAACCGCGGTGGGTGTCGTGGATCATGCGCGCGCCCCAGTGGCGGGCGGGCGTCAGGGTGATCTGCAGGTCGCGAAACTTGAAGTTCTGCCAGGTGTCGAGCTCGATGATGCGGCCGAAGCCGCAGCGTTTGACGACATCGCCGACACCGTGCGGCACGATCACCGGCTGGCCGCGCGCCACCCGTCGCAGGCTGGGCAGGTGCAGGTGATCGTAGTGGGCGTGGGTGACCAGCACGAGGTCGATCGGCGGCAGGTCGCCAGCCCACAGGCTGGGGTGGCGCAGGCGTTTGATCGGACCGTGCCAGAGCGCCCAGTTCGGGTCGATGAGCAGGTTGACGCCGGCGATGCGGGCAAAGAAGCCGGCGTGTCCGAGCCAGGTGACGCCGATTTCATCGGCTCCGGCCAGCGGTACGCCGTCGATGACGCGGCCGGGCTGGCGCGGGGCCAGCAGCGACGGGATCAGCACCTCGCCGAGGAACTGCAGGTTGCGCTTGCGCCAGCCTTCGGTGGGCAGCAGGCCAACGCGGTTGGCATCGCCGTTGCCAAACCGGCGTTTGCCGGAACCGGAGGCTCCGCCGGGGGCCGGCGTGGGGTCGGAGATCATGCGGGGGACGCTCGGTCGTTGTATAAGATTAAAGGCTGGCGGGGCTGGCTGACAAGCGGGAAGTCCCGCTTTTCAAAGGCCCTGGCCGGAGCGACAGATCGAGCATGGAGGACGGCACATTGGAATGGACCAAATCCCGCCTGCGGCGTTCAATTCGCGAGCGCCTGCGGGCCCTGCCCGACGCCGAGCTGGCGGCAGCGACGGCCGGAGTATTGAACCGGTTGCAGGCGGCGGACTGCCTCTGGCAGCGTCCCGGCACCGTGGCGCTGTTCGGCGGCCTGCGCGGCGAGCCCGACCTGGTTCAGGGCCTGCTGCCTTGGCTGCGCGCCCGCGGCTGGCGCACCGTGCTTTTGGCGGTCGCCGGCGAACAACTGCACCCCGCCGAGGTGCGCGACGAGCAGGACTGCCGGCGCGGCGCCTACAACGTTTGGGAGCCGCAGCCCGGCTGCTTGGCGGTGCCGGCCCTTGAACTCGACCTCATCCTCGTACCCGGCCTCGCCTTCGGCGCCAGCGACGGCTCCCGCCTCGGCCGCGGCGGCGGCTTTTACGATCGCTTCCTCGCCACGCCCGGCCTGCGCGCCCGCCGGATCGGCGTCGCCTGCGACTGGCAGGTCAGCGACCGCGTGCCGTGCGAAGACCACGACATTCGCGTTCAGGAACTGATCACCGAAGCACGGCACTACGTCGTGGAACCGGCCTGCCCGCAGCTCAGCCCAGTCCCGGCACCTGCCAACCGTCGCGGTAGCTGCGTTTGACCAAGGCGTTGGCACCCACGTGACCGGGGAAGGCGCAGGCCGCGCGATCCCATTCCAACCACTGGCCGGGGAAACGATCCGTGAAGGCCCCCACCAGCACCGCCTCGGTAAGCGGCCCGCCATGGCTGAAATCGGCACAGCTCTTGCGACCCTGCAGGATGGCGTCAACCCAGTCGAAGTAGTGATCCTGGCCGGGAATGCCGCGCGGGTACTTCTCCGAGGGAAACGTTTCCTCCGGCACGACAAACGGACGCACGCCGTAGGGTTTGAACAGACCGCCCTCGGTGCCGACCCAGTAGGCGCCGGAACGCGGGAAATCCTTGAGCGCCGCCGGCATGCGGATCTTGCTGCGGTCGGGTTCGACACCGCCGTCGTACCAGGTCAGGCGCAGGGTCTCGCCGGCGGTGTGGGGGCCGCCCGGGAAATCGATCTCGACGATGCGCTTCTCGCCCCAGAGCGGCCCGCTGCTGCCGCCGTGGGTGAGCCGAGCGCGCAGCGGTGCGCCGAGCTGCAGGGCGTCGAAACTGGCGTCGAGGTGATGGCAGCCCATGTCGCCCATTTCACCGCAGCCGAAGTCGAACCAGGCGCGCCAGTTTTTCGGATGATAGGTATTCTCCAGATACGGCACCGGCTCGCGCACGCCGCACCAAAGATCCCAGTCGAGGCCGGCCGGCACGGGATCGCCCTGAGGCCGCAGGGTGGTGTTCTTCGGCCACCAGCTCAGCGGCTTGTTCTCCCACATGACGATCTCCTTGACCTTGCCGATCGCGCCCGACTGCAGCAGCTGCACCGTCATGCGCGACTCGATGCTCGAGCGCCCCTGGTTGCCGAGCTGGGTGACCACGCCCGCCTTGGCGGCCTCGGCGGTGATGACCCGGCATTCGTACAGGGTCGGTGCCATGGGCTTCTGCAGGTAGACGTGCTTGCCGGCACGCATCGCCAGCACCGCCGGCGCGGCATGCATGTGGTCGGGCGTGCCGATCGTCACCGCATCAAACCGACCCGCGGCGGAAGCCAGCAGCTCGCGCCAGTCGACATGCTTCGACGCCTCCGGAAAATCCTTCGCCGCCTTCGCCAGGTAGCCGGCGTCGACGTCGCAGAGCGCGGTGACCTTCACCTTGTCGTGGCGGGCAACGCTGCGCATCGTGTTGCCGCCCATGCCGCCGACACCGATGCAGGCGACCTGAAGCAGCGAGTTGGGGGAGGCAGAGCGCAGGATGGCGGGGAAACCCAGGGTGGCGGCGGCGGACTGACGGAGAAAGCGGCGACGGTTCATGGCAAAGGAACGCGCGCAACGCGGCCGCCTTTCGATTCGCCCACGCATGCAAACGCCGCCAGAACGGCCCGGCGCATGCGTACCCATGCGCATGCAGCGACTGCAAGTGCGTCCGCGCTTCACCCAGACCCTCGAGGGCGATCCCGAGGCCGTGCGCACGCGCCTGACCGACGCCCTCGACCCGATTCGCTGCGAATGGAAAAGTTTCCCCGGTTACCTCAGCCTCTTCGTGCCCGAGGCTGAACGGCATTTTGGCTCACCCCGACTCACCCTCAACCTGGAGGCGGAGGGCGAAGGACACACCCGGGTCGAGGGCGTCTATGGACCGAACGCCAATCTCTGGTCGGCCTTCCTCTACGCCTGGCTGCTGGTCGGCACCACCGGCCTGTTCTCCGGCATCTTCGGTGCCTGCCAGGCGCGGCTGGGCATGCGGCCCTGGGGGCTGTGGATCTTTGCGGGGATGGCTGCAGCCGGCACCGGCCTCTACCTGCTCGCACGCCTCGGTCGCCAACTCGGCGAAGCCCAGACCCTGCAACTGCACCACCTCTACGAAGCCGCCGCCGGCGAGCCGGTGTCGCTGGAATGAGGGCGTCTTGCCCCCGGGAAAGGGCTCGTGCTTTCCCCCTGAGGCCGTGGACAGCCTCACTTCGGCATCGCGCGCCAGCGTTGCTGGAGTGCTCCAGTCCTCTGGAGCTTTGGAGACACTCGTGGCTGGGCGCCAGTGTTTGGCATCCGAGTGGGGTGAAACCAAAGGGGTTGGCCAAAGCGGCGGATGTTTTCAGCGCGTGGGGGGGGGCCGCCACGAAGCCTGCCGTCGAGTCTCTTGCTGCTGTTTCGGTAGGGTTTTGCCCCATGGCGAGCCGTCGCTGCTTTCGACAGGATGCGCGCCATGAACCCTTCCCAATTCATCACGCCTGGCATGACCCTCGAGCCACTTCATGACGGCAAGACGCTGCAAGTGGCTGCCCTCTACGAGGAACTCTCCGCCTTCGTCCAAACCCACGAGGTGCTGACCTCGCTGGCCTTGGCCGTGCATCCGCAGATGTGCGTGGTCGGCAATCTCTGGAGTTTTGATTCGCTCACCCGGCTGGAACTGCGTCACGCGCGCGGCCGTGTGGCGGCCGAGGCGGATGTGATCCTGGTGGCGGGCCATGCCTCCTGCACCCTGCCCGCGCATGTGAAGTCCTGGATCATGGCCTGCCTGCGGGCGAACTGCCGGGGATCACCCGTGCTGGTGGCTCTCTACGAGGAAATCCATGAACGGCGACCCTGCATTCCCGCACTGCGCGAAGACCTTCTCACCATCGCCGCCCAATGGCGCATCCCGCTGCTGTGCAACGGGGAATTCGACGCGCGGCAGGGAAATGACTTCATGAAGGATCTCCCGGGCCGTGGCAAAACCACCACCTCGGTTTTCCAACTCAACAAACTGCTGTCCACCCCCGCCTCCAGGCGCTGGGGCATCAACGATTGACGGCAATCCACCCACCCCACAAACCCATGAAACACACGACCCACCCCATCCCCGCCCACGTGGCAGAAACCCGCCGGCTCGCCTATCAGTTCTGGCAGCAGTCCGGCTGTCCTTCCGGACAGGATCTCGCCTTCTGGCTGAAAGCCGAGGAGGAACTCCACCATGGATCGTCGGACTCGAACCCGAGGCAACCCGCGGTCGAAAACATCGCCCCGAGCGATGTCGATGTCTTGCTCGCAACACCGCCAGGATCCAGGGCGAAACCCACTCTGTCCAGCAATGGCGCCAAGCCCCTCCCGCCGGCAAATCCGCGGCAGGCGTCTCCCAGCCGCCGCAGCCCGCCCCCACGCGCCGCGCGGTCTTAACCTCGCCGCCTCGCCCTCGGGGGTGTGACGTCACTTGACCGATGAAGCCGGGCATGGCCTCGCTTCGGAGCGAGGACGTCTCACCCTCGTGCGAGAGGATGCCTGCCCGCCGCCTCCGGCAGGCAGGCTCACTCCGGGCGCCGTGCCGGTGCGCCGCGGCGGGGCTCCGGATCTTCCGGTGTCAGGCCGACCACGATGTCCCAGGTGGCGACCTGTTCCTTGCTGCCGGTCGTCGCCGGCTTGAACTCGCGGATGACCGACAGTCGCTGCGCTTCGTCGCGCAGGCGCTTCAGCACACCATCGCTGTCGTTCTGCGGTTCGCCGGCGAAGTAGAGCTGGGTGGTGAGCAGGCGCTGGCCGTTGCGATTGACGGCGATGTGGAAGTGGCGGGTGCGACCCGTGTACAGGCCCGGTTGGATCGTGCGGAAACGGTACTCGCCCTTGGCATTCGTGACGATCTTGCCGTAGCCCTGAAAGTGCGGGTCGCGCACCTTGCCGGCGGGGGCGCCGCGGCTGTGGATGTAGCAGCCGTTTTGATCCGCCTGCCAGAGTTCAATGACGCTGTCGGCGAGCGGCCGGCCATCGACATCGAGCAGGCGGCCGCCAAACTCGGTGACCCGTCCGCCCGCCGGCGCCTGGCCACCGAGGATCTGCGTCAGATCGTTGTCCTGATCGAGCGGCAGGTGGTCGGGGTAATACGGACCCTCGGTCTGGCGCGGGGTCAGGGTGAGGGCCTCGGCGTAAAGTTCGCCCGTGATGACGCCGCCGGTGGCCAGCAGCAGGCTGTGCAGGAGGCGGCGA
This sequence comes from uncultured Prosthecobacter sp., assembly GCA_964605265.1. Lineage (GTDB taxonomy): Bacteria > Verrucomicrobiota > Verrucomicrobiia > Verrucomicrobiales > Verrucomicrobiaceae > Prosthecobacter. Next base: position 6,345 of record CAZSBO010000122.1, on the reverse strand, counting down.
CGGCTGAGCGGGACATGAAAGCTGTGCATGCCACCTGTAACCGCGGTGGCGGGTGCAAGTTCGCGCCCAAGCGCATTTTTTTCGCTGCCTGCCGTTCGAGAGACGAAACCCAGGGATGATGCTGCCCTCCCTCGCCCAGCGCGAAGCCCTGCGCACGGCTCCGGCCGCGCCCTTTGTCATGCACCAGCGCTGGCAGGACCTGCTCTTCCTGCACTGGATCTGCGCGCCGGAGATGATTCAGTCGAGCCTGCCCCCCGGTCTGCACGTCGACACGTTTGAAGGACGGGCCTGGGTCGCCATCGTGCCCTTTGTCATGCGCGGCATCCGACCGCGCGGCCTGCCGCCGGTGCCTGCGATCAGCGACTTTCTCGAGCTCAATCTGCGCACCTACGTGCATGACGACGCCGGCCGGCCCGGCGTGTGGTTTTATTCGCTCGACTGCAATCAGTCGCTGGCCGTGTGGACGGCGCGCACCTTCTTCCATTTGCCCTACCAGCGCGCCGACATGACCCGCAGCGTGCATGCCGACGGCCGGCAAGAGTATCGCTCGCAGCGCCGCGGCGATGAGGCGGTTTCCGGGTTCAGCTACCGACTCACCGGCACGCCGCGGCTGGCGCTGCCGGGCACGCTCGAGTTCTTCCTCGCAGAACGTTACCTGCTCTTCGCCGCCACCCCGCGCGGGTTGCGCCTGGGGCGCGTCCATCACGCGCCCTATCCGCTCATGGAGGCCGAGGTGGCGACCTGGGACACGCACCTGTTCCGGCTCGCCGGTCTGCCCGAGCCGGAGCGACCGCCGGACCACGTGCTGGGCTCGCCGGGCGTGGCGGTGCGCATCTGGCCGCTCACTCGACCCTGAGCACGCCGTTCATCACCATCCAGTGGCCGGGGAAGGTGCACAGGTAGGGATAATCGCCCTTCTCCTGCGGAGCCTTGAAGTGGATGACGAACTCACCCTGCGGCGGCACCATGTCGGTCCAGGCGAGCACGTCACCGCTGTCGGGCACGTAGTGTTTGGCGAGGCCCTGCGGGTCGGTGATCATCAGGTTGCACAACTCACCGAGTCGCTGCAGGGAGCCGGGCTTGGCGAGCAGCCAGTTGTGGGGCACGACATCGGGATTCTTGAAGCGTAGGGTCAGGCGTTCCCCGGCCTTGGCAGAAAGCTGCTTTTGCACGAACTGCAGGCCGAGTGCCGCCTCGACGATGATCTCGCGGCCGGCCTCGCCCTGTGCCCAGGGGTTCGGCTTCGAGGGCGCGGGCACGGCGGTGCCAACCTGCGCGGCGCGGCTGGTTTTGGCCATCTTCGTGTAGCCGGCGAAGGCCGTGAAGGGTTCGGCCAGCGCATGCGCGGTGAGGAAGAGATCATGGCCGGTGCCGAGGTGGAGGTGGATCTGGTTGGCCGGCAGCAGCTGCGGAATCTCAACGAAGAGGGTGCGGCCCTCATCGAGCCGCTGCACGCTGCGGATCTCCAGCGGGTCATGCCCGGGTGTGTCGGCGAACTTGAGCGAGTACTCCGGCGAGCCGTACTGCGGGCCGTAGCGGTAGTTCCAGCACTGGGCAAAACAACCCTCGGTCGCCGCCGCCGGCACGGGTTCATGAAAGCGCACGAGCACGCCGTTGTCGCGGGCTTCACAGGCCACCGGCACCGGCCGGCCACCGGTGAAGCGCAGGCGCTGAAAGCCGCCATCCTTCGGGGTGTAGCTGCCCCAGCCGGTCAGGCTGGTGACGTACAATTGGCCGTCCTTGGGGTTGAAGCGCGCGCACTGCGGTCCCGAATCGAAGTTGCCGCTGAGCTTCACCGCCGCCGCCTGCCAGCGGCCCTGGACGTTCTGACGCATCACCAGCCAGGCGCTGCCACCGCCGGACGACAGATGGACAAAGTTTTGATCGCCCCGCAGCGGGGCCCACTTTTCCCCGGTGATGAAGGCCTGGCTGCTGGCGCTGTTGTCCTCGCCACGCGGCAGGTACAGCAGCACCGGTTCCGGCGGCTGACCGTTCTTCGGACCGCCAGCGCCAAAGTGCGCGCCGAGGTTTCGCTCGAGATCGATCTGAAAAACGGAGGTGGCCGGTGTCCAGTCGCCCTCCTGGCCACTGGTCGTGATGAAGCGTCCGTCCGCGGAGAGGCCGAGGCCATTGGGATTGCGGAAGCCGGTGGCCAGCACTTCCAGAGAGGGGAGCACGGGCACTCCTGCCCGCATCTGGGAACTCGGCGAAGTGGACGAGCCTGTTCCCGTCACCCGGCACACGCCCTGATTGCCGGAGGCGAAGTACCAGCGGCCTTCCCGGTCGATCTCCAGTCCGACGATGAAATCATGCCCCCCCGGCGAGGTCTGCAGGGCGTTCGTCACACACTCGTAAAAGTCCGCTTCGTCATCGCCATTGAGGTCGTGCAGGCGGGTGATCTGGTCGCGGCCGAGCACGTGGATTTGATCGCCGACGATCTTCAAACCCAGCGGCTGGTGCAGCCCGGTGGCGAAGCGTTTCCAGCGCAGCTTGGCCAGCGTTGCGTCGATGCCCTGCACCAGCCAGACCTCGCCGGTCATCGTTGCCACCGCCGCGCTCGTACCGTCGGCAAAGAAGTCATGCGCCGTGAGGAAGAACAGTGTGCCGTACGGATTCTCAAAGGGCAGCGTCAGTCGGTCGGTGGCGAACGGCGTCTGCGTGCCGATCTCGCCCCGGGTCTCGAGCCACTGCGGCCACTGCGCCGGCCCGCCGTGGGTTTGGGTTTCCAGGGCCGGGTCCTCGCCGCGGGCGGTGGCGAAGCGTTTTTGGCCGTCGACCGTGTAGGCGAAGATGATCTCGCGCCCGTGGCGGTAGAAGCCGTGGTAGGTGCCGATTTGTCGCTGGTCAGATTTTTTGTCCAGTTGCCCCGCCATCGGCGCGCCGGCCATGAACCCGTGGCGGGCGTCGTTGAGCTTGAGGAAACCGCCGCGCCAGGTGACCGGGAACGACAGGGTTTCGGGATCGAACACCGCCGCCTGGTCCTCGAACTGCACGCAGACGCCCTTGGGCACGGTGACGCCGGCGCCCTTGAACACACCGCTGAACACCGGGCCGAGATCGCTCGCCGCCCAGCGACCGTCCTTCCAGGTGACCTGATCGTTCTGGTTGCCCCAGTGGCCCTGCTGACCGCCATCGAGGCCGGGGAAGGCGGGCAGCAGGGCCGGCATTGGCTTCTGGCCGTGGAACTGCCGGGCCTGCTTGCCGTAGTAATCGAACACGCGCTCGCGGTTGACGAACTCGCGCCAGTGCATGGCCTGGTCCGGCTGCAGCGGCGCCAGGTCGGGCGTGAAGGCAGCCGGTTCCGGCGCCGGCGGACCGGTGAGCGCGCTGAGGTCGTCGAAATCCCAGACGCCGAGCGTGTTGTCCATGCGCAGGCGCGGCGCGCCGCCCTTGCGCGGCTTCATCGCGCCACGCGAGATGCGCACATCGTCGAGCACGCCGTCGCAGCCGAGCCCGCCTTCGACGAGGCGACCAAAAGCCAGGCCGCCCGGCTTCGGTTCGCTGCGCAGCGGCTGCACGGGCTTTTCCAGCACGACTTTGCCATCGATCCAAAGCACGACCTTCTGGTCATCGACGCTGGCCAGGAAATCGTGCCACTGGCCGTCGCAGACAGCGACCTTGGAATCGAAATCGCCGCCGCGGCCGGGCAGGAACAGGGCGAGCGTGCCGCGACCGGCGTGGGTGTAGAGTTCCCAATGCGTGGCGGAGGCCTTCACGTCCGCGGCGACGAGGATGTTGAAGCCGGCCTTGCCGTCGAGCCTGGCCCGGCATTCCACGGTGAAGGGCAGCTTCGTGAAGGCCTCGCCGCCCTCGGTGCGCCAGCCGCCTTTCAGTGCCTTGCCAAACGCGGCACTCAGAGACGCGACGCTCTCCGGCCTGGAACTCTCGGCTCTCCGCCCCGCGCTTCTGGCTTCCCGCCAGGTCCGATAGGTCGGTTTCGGACCCGGCTGGGCGTCGTCGAGCTGCGGCAGCAGCCAGTGCAGGCCGTCGAGGTTGTCGAGCAGGCGACCCTCGGCGTCCTCGTCGGTGTGATTGAGGATGCCAATCGGACCGCTGTAGCCGCTGGCGCGGATCTGGCGCAGGACCGTGACATCCTGCGTGCCGATTCCGAGCGGCAGGATCTTGCGACCGACGGTGTCGCCGGCGACGTCCATGCCGTTGAGGTTGAGGCAGAGCAGCCAGGGTTTCATCGCTTCGATCGCCTTCGGCAGGCGATCGAGATGGCTGTGGCCGTGGTGCAGGTTGTAGACAATGCCGACATGATCGATGCCGTGGTGCTGCTTGAGGAACTCGCAGACCGCGACCAGATTCTCCGGTTCACCGCCCCACCCGCCGTGATTGTAGAGGCCGACCTTGCTGCCGATCGTTTTGGCCTTTGCGAGAACGGGCAGCAGCCCTTCGGCGGCGGATTGGACCTTCGCCTCCTGGGTGTCGCCAACCCCCTTCATCATGACCCAAAGCTGCGGATGCAGTTGGTATTTCTCAAACAGGCGCAGCGCCTCGTCATGCACGCCCCAGAAAGCGAACATCTCGATGCCATGCTTTTGGTAGGCGAGGATCTCGCGCTCGAACTCCGGCACATGCTCCTGCCGCCAGTCGTAAGCGCCCTTGAGAATGCCCATCTTCGCCAGCATCTCGGCGCGCTGTTCGGGCGTGCGTTTCTTCGCATCAAACGGCACGATGCACCAGGCCGCGAGGTTGTCTTTATCGAAGAGATCGGCGGCGTGAAGTGTGCCTACGGAACACGCGGAAGACACGGAAAGGATCAGAATCTGGAACAGGCAATGGCGCAGGTTTTGCATCATAAATCAGGTGTCTGAGAGAGTCGTTTTCGGGTGGGTCCTCAGGCCAGTCCACAATAGCCGTCGAGATTCACAAATCGTTCGATTTGGATTTTGGGGTAGTGACCGAAGTTGATGAGAAAGCCCAGCTGCATGCCGCTGGCTTGCAGATAATTGATGAGTTGTGCGCGATGCTCATCCGTCAGATTGGATGCGGCCTTCAGTTCGAGCAGAATCTTGCCGAAGCAGACAAGATCGGGAATGAAGGTGTGCCTGAGGCGGCGTCCTTTGTAGAGCAGGGGGAACTGGCGTTGGGCATCAAACGGAATGCCCAGGAATTCCAGCTCAGCTTCGAGGCATTCCTGATAAATGGACTCGGTGAAACCGCAGCCTTGCAGCTTGTAAACCTCGAAGCACGCGCCTCGGATCCGGTAAGATTCCTCGGGGTAGACGAGCTTGCTCATGGGGTTTAGGTTGGCTCCTGCAGTGGCACTGGACCATTGGAAAGATTCACAGGATGCAAACAGCGAAGTTTGGATTTGATCAGCATCCATCAGAGTTCCGTGTTTTCCGCGTGTTCCGTAGGCCCCTATTTGGCATACTCCCGCCACTGCGCCTCGATCCAGCTGGCCTGCGGCGGACCATCGAAGATGAGAAAGCGGTACTTCAAGACGAGGGGTTGACCGGGTTCGATTGACCAGTCGCCGCCCTGGGACGGAGCGACACAGAGCTGCGGGTTTTTCGGGTTGAGGCGCAGGGGCTGGGGAAAGCGGAAGTTGCTTGGATGGATGAGCACGGCGATGCCGGCCGTGGCGCCCTCGATTTCGCCGCCGAGCCAGACCCAGCGCGCGGTCGTGCTGTCGCCACTCTTGCGGTCATGGCCCTCGCTGGTGAGCATGCGGACTGACTCGACCGGATTCCATTCCGGCGCGCCGCGCACGCCGAGGCCGCCGTAGTGATACTTGGGCAGCTTGAGCGACCGGTCGGTGGCGCAGGTCTGGGTGCTGACAAGGTCAAGGACATTCGTCCGCGTGCCGTCGAGCGTCTGCTGGGACACGGCGACTTCCCAAGTCTCGTTGAGCACCTTCTGCCCCGGCGTGAGGCTGTGATCGAGGAAGACGTGCTCGCTGACGAAGCCGCCGCCCTGCGGTCCGCCCCAGCTCTTCCGCAGCTGGACAAAACGCACTTCGGCGGGCAGCGATCCGCCGCTTTGAGCATCGGTCTTGCCCATGTTCCAGAAGTCCGGATGGGCCTCGCCGAACTCGGTCTTGGTCCAGGCCATCCAGATGCCGCGCTGCCAGGGATGGTCGGCCTGGTGGTTGCCGGTGACACAGCGCCCGCTCGGGGAATAAACCGGATGCAGATGGGCGCCATGCCGGAAGATTTCATGCACGCCTGCCGGCACCTCGCCGGGCTGCATTTGATAACTGCACACCGGCTGGCCACCGGCGCTGAAGCGCAGGACCGAACCGACGGGTTCAACGGCGATGTCCGCGGCCTGCAGGCAGGCGGCGGTGAGGAAGAGGCAGGACCAGCGAGTCATGGCGAGGAAACGCAGGAAAAG
>CAZSBO010000121.1:0-12572 GCA_964605265.1 uncultured Prosthecobacter sp. | reverse complement strand
ACCTCGGCGGCTACGAAACCTGGCTCGGCACCAACCGCGTCGAACGCGAAGCCTCAGTGAAGATCGCCGCCACGATCCTTGACCTGCTGCAGCAGGTGAAATGAGGTCCCTCGCAATGCGTCGAGACCCAAGGTGCTTGCACGGAGCTCACGGAGGCCGCGGAGCCATTCAGACTCCTTCTTCTCCGTGGCCTCCGCGTCCTCCGTGCGACACCCTCTTCGCTCTCCTTGACCGATCCGCGCCTCCAAACCACCACGAATGACACGAAGACTGCAGGGGTAACTCCACCCCAATCCAAGCCTCGCACGGAGCTCACGGAGGCGCGGAGGTTTTTTCAATCCCTCTCTTCTCCGTGGCCTCCGCGTCCTCCGTGCGAAACCCTCTTGCTGCGCCTTCCAGTAGCTCAAGGCACGTTCGGCAATCGACCCTCAGGGCGCACGGGGCAGATCCTGCCTGGCTTTCCTTCGTTTCTCCGCCGCGTTTTTCGGATCCGGCCTGGGGCTCAGCGTGGGGTTGTTGGGCGGGGTGGCCTTGGGACGCACGTCAGGCGGCTTGACCGCCTTTTTTCTGGGGGTCTGAGGCTCGGGCATCACACGGGTCGGCGGCGGTGCCGGCCGTTTGATTTCCGGCCGTTTGGCGGGCGGCGTCTGAGTCTGAGGTTTGCGGGGTTCGAGTTTTCTCAGTTCAGGGCGCCGCACCTCCGGCTTGCGCGTTTCAGGGCCGGGGAGCTTCGGCCGCGTCTGTTCGGGACGGGGTTTTGCAGGCTTGTCAGGCTGCGGCGCGGGCTTGACGGCGCCGGAGGGGCGCCCCTGGGGCGGCTGCTTGTCCATCTTGGCACCAGGCCGTGCTGCTGGCGGGGTGTCACGCGACTCGGCTCCAGGTTCGCTGGCTTTGCCCTTGCCATCAGAAGTGCGGGGACCGGGGGGGCGGTCTGCCTTTGAGGGACTGTCCACCGTCGCCACGGGAGGATCAATGCCGCGTTCAAAGCGGGGCCGCGGCGGCAATGCCTTGGGTGCGGCGGCAGCGCCTTTCATCTTGCTGCGCAGGGCGGCCACTTCCTCGGCCGAACCCGCTTGATCCCAGCCATGATTGACCCGGGCGTTGGGGATTTTATCGATGTGGCGACCCGGGCCGGATGAGGGGCGCCGGGCGTCGACAGGCGGCGTGAAGACACTCAGGGAGTCGCCGTCCAAGCGCGGGCGCACATGCTCCGGTGAATGGCGGCGGCCGCCATCATCAATGTTGGCGCGGCGCTGCAGTTTGTACCGGGGAATGGGCTCGGAACTCAGCCTCGCGAGGTCGTTGTAGCGCGGACCGTCGTTGTAGACCGTGCTGTTCTCGTAGCGAATGTTGGTGATGTTGGTGGTCTGGTTGATGATGCTGTAGTTCCGGCTCTGATCGATGAAGACAGAACCGAGACGGCGGGAACCGAAGTGGCGGTTCTCCACAAAGCGATAGTTGCCCGGACCGATGCCATAGTAGTCATCCACCCAGCTGTTGAAGCCGATGTTGATGAGAAACCGGGCTTCCGGTGGCAGGGGAGCCCATCCCACATACTGCGAGTTGGAGCGCCAGGAGACCCAGCCGGGCCCCCACTGGGTGCCGGGCACCCAGATCCAGCCGACGGAGGCGACATTCGCCCAGCGGCCGTAATGATAGACGGCCCAACTGTAGGGTTCCTCCGAGTACCAGGTCCAGCCGGCGTCAGTGTAGACCCATCGACCGTCACTGTAAGGCCGCCAGCCGGCGCCTACATTTCGTGGTTGCCAGCAGTAGCCATAATCACCGACCTCCCGCCAGTCGCCATAGGGATCGAGGTTTTCATAAAAGAAATCGAGGGAGACCGAACCGGCTGCCTGGGCGCGGTGTGTTCCCGCACTGAGCAGGACGGCAATGAGGAGGAACAATGACAAGAGTTTCATGATAAGCTTGGGTTGGGGTCAGAGGACGCGGCGTCCTTGAATGAGGCGGACAAGCAGGATGATCACGGCAACCGCCAGAAGGACGTGGATGAAGCCGCCGATGGTGTAGCTGCTGACAAGGCCAAGCAGCCAGAGAACAATGAGGACGAGGGCGATGGTGTATAACATAATCTTGTTAGGTTGGCCGCAGTGCGGCTTGCTTCGATTCAGTGGTGATGACCGGCGTGCTCGATGTGGCTGCCGGCATGCTGAACGTCCTGGCCAAAACCGCGGAAGGTGCGGCAACTGGCCCCCAGGAACGTGCCAAGCATGGCAAGAAGAATCAGGAGGAAGGTTCGGATGACGTTGGTTTTCATGGGATGGGTGCGGGTGGCGAGTGACTTAGCGGGTGGGACAAAGGGAGGATGTCTGAAGGGGCCGGCTCGACACGCCGCCGACACGAGGCTGATTCTGAGTTGGATATTGTGGTTTGCCGTGCATGGACACATCCTCGCCCAGACGCGCCTGCCGCTGCCATGGGGTAAAACCCTGCCTTGGTGAGCGACGATTCATGACTTGATCCATTCGGAAGGCCTGGCGCTGGCCTTGTCGTTGTCGCCCCCCCGGCCTTCAGGAAGGGCCGCGTTGTGAAACAGCGGCGCGGCATTCCCACCACTCCCCCGGCAACACAGCTCCAGAGCCTTGGTGAGCCCCAAAGCGAGCAGGGTGGGCTGCAGAGCGGCGGCCCCGATGCCGGTGACCGCCCCGACCACGGCGCGTTTTGGCAGCAGGCTGAGAAGCAGTCCGGCCCCGACGGCGATGGCCATGACCTGAACCGGCTCACGCTGCGCAAAGGTTTGCAGGTCGCCGATCAGGCGACGAAAAGATGGGGGTGCGTCAAACTGACAGGGAGGTTCCTTCATAGGCACCAGAGTGCGGCAGTAAGGACTCCGGCGGCAATGGGGTGAACGCCTACCCCTGCCTGCACGTGCATCCCGCCTGAGACGGACCGCGGCAGGGCGACCCAGGCATCACTCGCAACCCGTGGGGGAAAGACCCCATGGCTCGACTGCCGGCAGGGGGGTAAGGATGCGCCATGAGCAACACCCTTCACGACCTCGGCCAAGACGCCAGCAAACTGGCCCGCGAACGCATCCTCGATCCCGCCAAAAATCTGATCGCCGAAGCCAGGACGACTCTGCAACACGAAACGCAGCAGGCGCAGAGCATTCTGAAAGCGGATGCCAGGCAGGCGAAGGAGAGCTTGGTCCGGCTCCGCCGCCAATCCAGCGACTGGATCGCCGCCCATCCGCTCACCTCCGTGAGTCTGGCCCTGCTGGCCGGCGTCGCCATGGGTACAGCCGCCCGGTCCGTCCGTTTGTAAAATCGCCCCCTCGCAACCTCATGATCCCCCAGGCCCAGCAACTGCAGCGGCTGAACGTGCACTATTCGGATGCCTTGCAGGCGGCCGTGGCCGCTCATTCCACGGATGACGCGGCGCAAAGGACCAGTGAACTGGGCAGTCAGGCTCGAACCATGGGCCTCGACACCCTGGAACTGACCCAGATCCATCAGCGTGCGTTGCAAGGACTAACCCGCTTCACCAGCGATCCTGAAGCCCTCGTTCGGATCACTGCCCGAGCGAAGGTGTTCTTCGATGCCACGCTGACGGTCTTCGCAGGCCGAACTTGGAATCATCATGACCGAGCCTACGCCGGGGAAAACCTCCCGGGAGTCCACTGATGGGGAGGAACCAGAGTGACAGGGGACGGCAAGGGACGGCGGCGAAACGGCCGCCGTCGGCCGGCATTCTTGTCGCGCCACTCCCGGCCGCCGCGGCGCAGGGCGCCCGCTTGCCCTCCAGCTTTCGCGGCCGCAGGCGCAACAGCACGCAGAAATCACGATGGCGTATTGCGCAATCCACGTTAGGCTGCCTTTGCCTTGATCCCAGGGACTGTCGTCCTGCAAGCCAGCATCACGATCCCTCGGACGTCTCGACGCGCTCTTGGACCGTCCGGCCAGTGGCCTTCATCGCTTGCACAGAGTTTCGGCCATCCCCATGAAAACGCAAACTCTCCCACCTGGCGCGAAGCTCGGACGCCGACCCGCGCGCCTCCGCATCAGCCAACCCTGCCTCCGTCGAATCCCATGAAAACCATCACCGTTCTGCTGGCCGAAGACCACCTCATGGTGCGTGAGGGCCTGCGCGCGCTGCTCGATCACGAGCCGGACATCACGGTCGTCGGTGAAGCGGGCAACGGCCGGGAGGCGGTTGCGATGACCGAGCAGATGCGACCGTCGGTGGTGGTCATGGACATCGCCATGCCTCAGTTGAATGGCATGGAGGCGACGCGGCAGATTCTGTCGGCGCAGCCGGCAACGAAAGTGCTGATTCTGTCCGCCTACAGCGAGGACTCCTATGTCTCACTGGTCACAGCCATTGGCGCGGCCGGTTATCTGGTCAAGCAATCCGCGGCACAGGTGCTGCCGGAGGCCATTCGCATGGTGCACGCGGGCAAAACCTGCTTCAGTCCGATCATCGCCAAACGCTTGAATCACCACCACCGCAGGGCCTATGCCCGCGGAGATCTGAGGTGCGATCAGAAAACTTTGGCGCTGACTTCGCGGGAAATGGAGGTTTTACAACTGGTGGCCGAAGGCAAGGCGAACAAGGAGACGGCTCAGGAACTTGGGATCAGCATCAAGACCGTGGAAAAACACCGTCAAAGCCTGATGGAAAAACTCAACATCCACGACACCGCCGGACTGACCCGGCATGCGATTGCCACCGGCATCATCGAAAGCGGCGTGCCGGTGACCACCCTCTAGCAGCGAGCTCGAAGTAGGGTTTGACCCCATCGCAGCAGCACAGCGGGCCAAGTAGGATGGCGGCCATGAAACTCATCCCATCCTCCCCTGCCACAGCCATCCGCCAAAACCGCAGCCCGCGGCCGGGTCCTGTCGTTTTGACGCTGGCGCTTTCCGCCCTGCTCTTCGCGCCACTGGTCGCCGCCGACAGCGACGAAAAGATCGTCGCCGCCGCCCAAAACTCCTACGTCTTCAAAACCTTTCTCGAGAAGGATGCCATTCAGACGGAGTCCAAGGACGGCCAGGTCATCCTGACCGGCACTGTGCGGGAGCAATCCCACAAGCAACTGGCCCAGGAAACCGTCACCGACCTTCCTGGCGTCAAGAGCGTCGACAACCGCATCGAGGTCAAGGATAGCCCCGCCGAGTACTCCGACACCTGGTTGCACCTGAAGGTGAAGGGCACGCTTGCCTATCACAAGAGTGTCAGCGGTTACAACACGCAGGTCGAGGTGAATCAGGGCGTGGCGACCCTCAAGGGCGAGGCCAGCAGTGAAGCCCAGAAGGAACTGACGACCGAATATGCGAAGGACGTCGAAGGCATCAAGGAAGTCATCAACGAGATGACGGTCGCAGCACCGGGCAAGCCCGCGCCCCCGCAGAGTCTGGCCAGCAAAATCGATGACGCCTCGATCTCCGCCCAGGTGCGTGTCGCTCTTTTGTCGCACCGTTCCACCAGTGCCTTCAACACCAGCGTGGCCACCCGGGAGGGCGTCGTCAGCGTCGGTGGCAACGCCAAAAACACCGCCGAAAAGGACCTGGTGACCAAGCTGGTCACCGACATCAACGGCGTGAATGGCGTCATCAACAACATGGTCGTCAATGTGGACGCCGCCAGCAACTGATCCGCCCCGCAAACTGCCGTTCAGCGCCCGCCAGCGTCGAACGGCAGTTTCCACTTTCGACTCATGCTGTCCGCCGCCGCTGCCTCAATCCTCACTCCGCCATGAACTCCCTTCTGCGACACCTCCTTGTCCCGCTGCTTCCCCTGCTTGCCACCGGCACTGCGATCAGCGCGGATGCGGCCGATTCCGGCGGCACCTTCAGCCTGTATCACGAAAACGACGCCTTTGCCGGCACCGACCGCTACTACACGAGCGGTGCAAAGCTGAGCTGGAGCTCGCCCAACCTCGAGCGCTTCAGCGACTCACCCTACGCCAGCCCCTTCCTGCCGCTGTTCGACCTTCTGCCCTACATCAATGATGACGACTATCAGAAGAACCTCGTCCTTGCCCTGGGGCAGAACATCTACACCCCGGACGACACCGAATCCACCGCACTGATCAAGGACGACCGCCCCTATGCCGGCTGGCTTTATGCCAGCATGGGCGTCGTTTGGAAAAATCCGCAGGTGCGCAACGCCCTCGTGTTCGACATCGGTGTCGTCGGTTCCTGGTCCCAGGCCGAGGAAGTGCAGCGCCGCGTACACGACCTGCGCGGCTTCGACCACCCCGAGGGCTGGGACAACCAACTCCACAACGAGCTCGGCGTCATGCTCGCCTACGAGCGCACCTGGCGATTTCCCCACCTGCCCCGCCGCAGCGGCTTCGACTGGGAGTTTCTTCCGCATGGCGGCGGCGCGATTGGCAACGTCAAGACCTACGCCAACCTCGGCGCGGAGCTGCGCTTCGGACTGAATCTGCCGGATGACTTCGGCACCGGCGTCATCGGCCCCGCGAACACAACCTCCACCCCCGTGGACGGCCGCATGGGCGCCAGCCGGTCCTGGTTCCCCCTCGGCATGTACGTCTTCACCCGCATGGACGGTCGCGCGGTCGGTCGCAACATCTTCCTCGACGGCAACACCTTTGGCGACAGCCCTTCGGTGGGTCACAAGCCCTTCGTCGCCGATCTCAGTCTCGGCCTGGCCTTCAATTACAAGAACACCAAAATCGCCTACGCCTTCGTCTATCGCACCCGCGAGTTCGATAGCCAGCGTGAAGCCCAGGTCTTCGGTTCCGTGTCCCTGAACTGGACGTTTTAACCCGCTCACCCCGCCATGAAAACACCCGCCGTCGCCGGCCTTCTGCTCATCATCCTCGGCATTGTCGCCTTCGCCTACCAAGGCTTCACCTACACGACACGCGAAAAGGCCATCGATCTCGGCCCCATCCAGGTCACCGCCGAAAAAACCCACACCTTCCCACTGCCGCCCATCCTCGGTGCCATCGCCATCGTCGGTGGCATCTTCCTTCTCGTCACCAACGCAAGACGAGCCTGACCGAATCGGCTTCAGGCCCGCACCCTCCGCGTCCTCCGTGCGAAACCCTCTTCGCTCTCCTTGACCGATCCGCGCCTCCAAACCACCACGAAGGTCACGAACAACACAAAGGCTGCAGGGCACACCCGCCGCCAACAGGTCTCGCACGGAGCTCACGGAGGCCACGGAGGTTCTTCCAATCCCTCTCTTCTCCGTGCTCTCCGCGTCCTCCGTGCGAAACCTCTTCCCCCTGCGTTCGCCCCCGCTCACTGCACCTTCCAATACCGAGCGAAGAACCTCAGCCCCGCATAACCGTTCGTCCGCGCGCGGAAAGTCGCTGACGCGTGGGCTGGAGATGGGTTCAGCGACCGTGACCCGCGGTCGGGCCGACGATTTGTCATGACATGCCCGCTGAATCCTGATACGATTTGGCAGTCAACTGGACGCAGGCTTGTCATCCGCAACGCCGGCTTGGGTCGGGAGACCGGCTTTCAAACGGCATTCGCGGCACTGCCTGCGTCGATCTCCATCGCTCGAACCGGCACTTGGGAATCCCATGACTCCACCGTTGTCTCCGCAGACGCGTCGTCATCCCGCCTGGCGGGCTGTGGGCTTGAAAAACGTCGGGGCTGCGGATGGCACGAGGGCTCGCACCGGCGTTGACGCTCCAAGTCGGGACCTCCGCCTGCCGAGGGCGGAAAGGCGCGAGCGGATGCCAAACCCGCCCCCACGCCGCACGCTCCCGGCAAGCTTTCTTGATGGCAGTATGCCGCCCCCATGGGCGGATGACGGCAACCCTCCAACCACGCACCCACCCGCACCATGAAAACGCAAGCCACGCCCCCCGCGACCTGCCGCCGCCACCCCCTGCCCGGCCTGCTGCTGGCACTGCTATGCACCGTGGCTGTCCAGGGCGCGGATCCCAACCACACCGGCGGCACGCTTGGCTTGTATCATGAGAACGACACCTTTGCCGGCACCGACCGCTACTACACAAGCGGGGCCATGATGAGCTGGAGTTCACCCAATCTGGAGAACTTTAGCGACTCCCCCTACGCCAAGCCGTTCCTGCCGCTCTTCGACCTGCTGCCCTACATCAATGATGCCGACTACCAGAAAAACCTGGTCTTTGCCATCGGACAGAACATCTACACGCCGGACAACACCGAGGCCACCGGTCTGATCACGGACGACCGCCCCTATGCCGGCTGGCTGTACGTGGGCATGGGCCTCGTTTGGAAAAACTCGCAGGTGCGCAATGCGCTCGTCTTTGACATCGGCGTGGTCGGCTCCTGGTCGCAGGCCGAGGAGACGCAGCGACGCGTGCACGACCTGCGGGGCTCGGACCAGGTCAACGGCTGGGGCAACCAGCTTCACAACGAACTCGGCGTCGTGCTCGCCTATGAACGCATCTGGCGCATTCCCCGCCTGCCCCGCCGGAGCGGTTTCGACTGGGAGTTCCTGCCGCATCTCGGCGGCGCCATCGGCAACGTCAAAACCTACGCCAACCTCGGCGCGGAATTGCGCTTTGGCCTGAACCTGCCGGACGATTTCGGCACCGGCGTCATCGGCCCCGCCAGCACGACCTCCACCCCCGTGGATGGCGTCATGGGCGCCAAACAATCCTGGTTTCCGCTCGGCGGCTACCTCTTCGCCCGCGTGGACGGTCGTGCGGTCGGACGCAACATCTTCCTCGACGGCAACACCTTTGGCGACAGCCATTCCGTGGGCCACAAGCCCTTCGTCGCCGACCTCAGCGTCGGCCTGGCCTTCAATTACAAGAACACCAAAATCGCTTACGCCTTCGTCTATCGCACCCGCGAGTTCGAC
Source organism: uncultured Prosthecobacter sp. (assembly GCA_964605265.1). Classification (GTDB taxonomy): domain Bacteria; phylum Verrucomicrobiota; class Verrucomicrobiia; order Verrucomicrobiales; family Verrucomicrobiaceae; genus Prosthecobacter. Next base: position 3,773 of record CAZSBO010000121.1, on the reverse strand, counting down.
AGCCAGCGCGAGGGCCAGGTCTTCGGCTCCGTGTCGCTAAACTGGACGTTTTAATCCGCTCGCCCACCGTCGCCACCATCGGCGCCAGCCGCCATCGCGTCACCCAGACCAACGAGCCTGACCGAACCAGCTTTAGGCGGGTGTGCGTTCCGCATCCTCCGTGCGCCCCCCTCTTCGTGCGATTCGTGGTCCAAACCGCCACGAAGGTCACGAACGACACGAAGGCTGCAGGGCACACCCGCCCCCAATCCAGGCCTCGCACGGAGCTCACGGAGGCGCGGAGGTTTTTTCAATCCCTCTCTTCTCCGTGCTCTCCGTGTCCTTCGTGCGAAACCTCTTCCCCCTGCGTTCGCGCCCACTCACTGCACCTTCAAATGCCGATCAAAGAACCCCAGCACCAGCGGCCGCAGGTCGCGCTGCTTGGGTTGGAGGTGGAAGCTGTGCGGGGCTTCGGGGAGGATGACAAGTTCATGCGGTGCGCCCGCCGACTTCAAGGCCGCGGCGAGCGCCTCGGAATCGGCCACCGCCACGGTTTTGTCGGCGGTGCCGTGCAGGATGAGCAGGGGCGGATCGTCCTTGTCGACGTGCGTGCGCGGATCGGCCTGCTGGTACAGCTCGGGCGCCTCGGTGCGGGTCTTGCGGAACATCGGCAGGTCCCGCTGCTCAAACCACAGCACCGGCCCGTACAGATCGACCGCGCAACGCACCCGGCAATCGCCCTGCCCCGGCGGATCCAGCTCGGGACCTGTCAAACCCACCATGGCCGCCAGATGCCCGCCCGCCGAACCACCAATGACACCGATGCGCTCCGGATCGATGTGGAGTCGTTCGGCATTCGCGCGCAGCCAGCGCACCGCCATCTTGCAGTCGTGCAGGTTCTGCGGCCAGGTCGGTCCGGGATGCTGCGCATTGGCAAGCACGTAGTTGATGCTCATGCCCACGTACCCATTCTGCGCCAGGGTCGTGCCAATGTTGATCTCACGGGACGCGCGTTTGTCGCCCCCAGCCCAGCCGCCGCCGTGAATGATCAGCACGGCCGGAAACTTCTGTCCCGGCTTCAGCGCGGCCGGCAGGTACAGATCGGCTTTCTCCGCGCGCCCCGCGCCGAGGTAATCGACATCGTGCTCGGTGCGGATGTCGGCGGCGGCAGCGACGGAGGCAAGGAGGAAGGACAGAAGCAGGCGTTTCATGGCGAAAGAAGGCGTACGCCAATCACCGCCCGCTTTTCGCGCTCAAGCCTGCACCTGCAGCAACTCGCGCATGGCCCCGGTCAGCAGCGGTTCGACCGCCGGCGCCACACGTGACACCCGGTGCTCGACCTCATAACCGCCCTGGCTGTAGGCGATCTCCGTGCCGATGTAACCCGGGGCGTTGTCGCCATAGGCGGCCACAGCGATGAAGTCGTTCGGCCGCATCTGCTGGGCGGCGAGCTGGTACTCGATGAACAACTCCGCCGGCAGGTGCAGGAGGCGCGCGGTGCCGAGGCGCAGGCAGCTGAGCGGGATGGTGCCACCGGTGGCGAGTCGCTGTTGAAACGCCAGGTCGCGCGCAGCAAAGACCCGCTGGGCAAAGGGCAGCTTTTCATCCGCCAAGGCGGCCTGCAGTTGCGCCTGCTCCCCGGCGTGCCGCGCCGGCAGCGCGATCGGTCGCACCCGCCATTCGAGGTCGGCCGCCGTCAGCGCCTGCCGGCGCTGCGCCTGCCAGGCCGACTGCATGCCGGCAAACACCCGCTCCGCCAGCAGCGGACGGTTGGCCGGGTCGCCATCGTTGTACTTGCCGGCGGTGATGTTGCCACCGGCGCCGTTGAAATGCACGCAGTGCACGCCCGGCAGGGCCTGATCGAGCAGGGCGCGCGCACCGCCGATGAAGTCCCAGTTCACCCCGCCCTTGCCATAATAACTCATCGGGTGCGTGGCATAATAGGTCAGCGCCGCCAGCGGTCGCTCGCCCTGCCAGAAGCTGACCAGCCGCAGCAGCGGATCGATCACGCCCTCGGGCGCGCTTTTCGCCTGCGGATGCTTGGAGGCACTCATGCGCGTGAAGGCCACCTTGCCATCGGGCCCGAGCACCCGTCGGTTGCTGGCCACCTTCTCGATCTTGCCGGTGCCGAAGCCGACCTGATCGACCGCCTGCGCCTGAGCCAGGCTGGCGCGGGCGGCCTCTGCAATGGCCTGGAACACCCGCTGATCGAGCTCGGCATTGGAAAAGCGACCGCCAAGACCGTGTGCGACCAGCAGTCGCTCGGTGTCGAGATCGCTGCCGGGCGCGTCGTGCTGATGCACCGTGTGCACCGCCACGCGCTCGGGCGTCGTGCCCACCGCCTGCGCGATCGTTGCGCGGATCAACCCATGACTGGCATTCGCCAGCGCCACCCAGTCGAGCGCGCAGAGCACGATCGGTTCGCCGGCACCGAGCAGGACGACACCGCGGGCGAGCAACGGCGTGAGGATCTGCCGGGCCGGAGTGACGTTGCCATGGCAGAGCGGGGATTCGAGCGGCGGTGTCACCTCCGTCTCAAAGGTGGCCAGGCGCAGACCGCCCTCGGCGGCACGCAGACCGAGCGCGGGGGTGGCGAGCAGGCTTTGCAGGAAGGGGCGACGCAGCATGCTAGGTCCTACGCCCTGCCGCGGCCGGTTCTTCCTCAGCGCGGCAGTGGCGACCAGCGGATGCGGGCGACGAAGGTCGCGCCCTTGGCACCGCGCACGGCCGAGTCCTTCATGAACATGCCCTCCGACACCGTCACCCAGGCCTCGTTCTCGCTGATTCGGCAGGCCCCGAAATTGCCGAGCTCGGCCCCGCGTTCGGGCACCACCACGCGCTCGCTGGATCGCACCACCTGCAGCTTGTCGGGATCGACCCGCGCCAGGAAAAGCGGCGCGCGATGGCGGACGATGTGATCGTTGTTCGCCCCGCGACGGGTGTACACGAGGTAGAGCGAGTCGCCCTGCGCCAGCCAGTGCTGCTGGGTGTTGTAACTGCCCAGCTCAATGCCGTCGTCAAAAGTCCAGGGCTTGGGCTCGGCGTAGTGCAGGCCGTCGTCGCCAACGCTGACATAACCGCGCACATCGTTGCGCAGGGTCAGGTAGTAGCGTCCTTGGAAGGCGATCAGCGAAGGCTCATAGAGCCCGCGCTTCAGGTCCAGGCGGAGGACGTCGCCATGGCGGACATAGGTCAGGGTCTCGCCATCGAAACGGCATTCCGCCACCGTCGTCGAGAACGGCTGTTTCGTGCCCGGCCCGACGTAGAGCGGCACCAGCAGGTGGCCATCGGGTTTCACCAGCCACTGCGCGCAGGCGTTGCGGGCGAAGTTGAAGAGATCGCCCTCCGGCAGTTCGAGGCGACGCCAGGGCGACCACTGGCCTGTCTGAGGATCGAAGACCGCATAGACCGTCTGGTGGGCACGCGGCACGTCCTCGAGCTGCTTGCCCTTCGGGTTGTAGCGCACCTGCGCGCCGAGGGCGATCAGGCGACCGCTCGGCGCATGCCAACCCGGCGTCACATCGGCAACACTGACCGTCACCCCATCCGGCTGCACCCGCCAGTCGAGTTCCGGCGGCAGCACCGGCCCCGACCAGGGACCATCGACGCCCTTGCGGGTCATCACATGCAGGCCCGAGTAGTAGTCCGAGACCTTCAGGTGCTTCTGGATCGTCATCACCACCCCGCCCGGCACCGCCGCCGCCCGCGGGTGAAACCAGAGGAACTTGCCATCATCATGCTCCATCACCGTCTCCACCTCCACCGTGAACGCCTCCGGCTCCGCCGCAGGGGTG
>CAZSBO010000120.1:0-12620 GCA_964605265.1 uncultured Prosthecobacter sp. | reverse complement strand
TGGTACACACCGGCGAAAAGCGCGAAGATCGTTCCAGGAGCGACGACATAGTGGAAATGGCCGATCACGTAGTAGGTGTCGTGCATCGCGAGGTCGATGAACGAGAAAGCCAGCGGCAGCCCCGTCAGACCGCCAATCCCGAACATCGGCAGGAAGGCCGAGGCGAAGAGCATCTGCGGGGTGAAGCGGATCGAACCGCCCCAGAGCGAGATCATCAGGCCGGTGAGCAGGATGACCGAGGGCACCGAGATGAGCACCGTGGTGATCTGGAAGTAGGTCGACATCATCGTGCCCATGCCGGTGAGGTACATGTGGTGGGCCCAGACGAGGAAGCTGAGGAAGCCGAGGGTGAGCGCGGCGTAGACCATCGACTTGTAGCCCCAAAGCGGACGGCGGGTGTTGGCCGGGATGACCTCGGAGAGGATGGCGAAGGCCGGCAGGATGAGCACGTACACCTCGGGGTGGGCGAGGAACCAGAACAGGTGCTGGTAAAGCAGCGGGCTGCCACCACCGGCGATGTCGAGGTGCTGACCGCCTTCCATGAGGCCGGTCGGCAGGAAGAAGCTGGCGCCGAAGAGGCGGTCAACAAGCTGCAGCAGGGCGGCGACTTCCAGCGGCGGGAAGGCCAGCAGGAGCAGGAAGCTCGTCACGAACATCGCCCAGCAGAAGAAGGGCATGCGCATCCAGGACATGCCCTTGGCGCGCAGGTTGATGACGGTGGTGATGACGTTGACCGAACCGAGCAGCGAGGCGGAGATGTTGAAGACCATCGCCAGCAGCCACCAGGTGTGGCCGTGCATCCAGACGTTGGTGACGGCCATGCTGGTCGTCGAGGCAAGCGGCGAGTACATTGTCCAACCAGTCTGCACCGAGCCGGTGCCGACGAAGAAGCTGGCGAGCATCATGATGCCGCTGACCAGGAACAGCCAGTAGCTCCACATGTTGAGCTTCGGGAAGGCCATGTCGATCGTGCCGATTTGCAGCGGCATGACGAAGTTGACGAAGCCGGCGAAGCCGAGCGGCACGATGCCGAGGAAGACCATGATGGTGCCGTGCATGGCGCCGAGCATGTTGTAGAGCTCGCCGTTGACGACGCCGCCGGGGGCCCAGCGACCGATCATCTCATGAAAGAGGGTGCCCAACACCGGCAGCTTCTCGACGAAGGCCATGCCGGGGACCGGCTGGCCCGGGAAGGCGATGCTCCAGCGCATCAGCAGCATCAGGAAGAAGCCGAGCAGCAGGAACAGCAGGCCGGTGACGGCGTATTGCACGCCGATGATCTTGTGGTCGGTGGAGAAGACGTACTTGCCGATGAAGCCCGGCTCGTGGTGGTCGTGCCCGTGATCGGCTCCGTGTTTGGAATCGTGGGTGGTGGCGGCGCTCATGTAAGAAAGGGGGAAACGGGGTTACTTGGCCGGTGCAGCGGCGGGGGCGGGGGCGCCGGGGCCCGCGGGGATCTCACCGGGGACATTGGCGGCGGCGAAGGATTCGAGCTCGGCCTGCGTCCACTGCTTGTTACGTGCGGACTCGTCCTTGCGGATTTTTTCAACCATCTCTTTCGTGATCATCGTGCCTTCATTGCCCCAGTTGTTGCGAATGTAGGTGAGGACGTTGGCGAGGTCGCCCGCGGACATGGCGGCGCCGAAACCCTGCATGCCGCCCGGGAAGTTGTAGTTCTGGCCCGCCACGGTGACCTGACCGACGAGGCCATGCTGCACAACGCGGATGAGTCGCTCGGTGCCGCCGGTCACCCACTCGGAACCGGCGAGGGGCGGATACTGGCCCGCAATGCCGAGGCCGTTGCCCTGGTGGCAACCGCCGCAGACGGCGTAGCCGCTGGCACCCTTTTTCATGGCCGTCTGGAAGGGATCCATCGCGCCGGCACCGGCGCCACCGCCCGGACGCGGATCGCCGTGCTGGGCGAGCGAGAATGGATTGCTGACCGAGAAGCTCCAGCCGCCGGTCATCGGGCCGAGCTGGCCACCGGCAATGATGGCGATGATCATGAACAGGAACATGACCCAGAGCGGCGCGGGCTCGCGGCCCGGCTCGAGGTCGGCCTTCTCACGGCGCACCGCGGCGTGCAGGCGGTCGAGGTCGGTGCTGTCGGGGTTCATCGGGGAATGGGGGGCGCTCATGGGCGTTGGCGGATCGCGGGAAGTGACGGGCTCAGGGGGCGGCAGGGGTGGCCGCGACCGCGGTCTTGCCGGGGACCGGGTAGTCTTTTTTGAGGGACAGCAGGTAGTCGACGAGGGCTTCGGCCTCGGCGGTGGGAACGACTTCGTAACCCGCCTTCGGGGCAAACTTGCCGCTCAGCTTGAGAGCCTTGGCGGAGGGCTGGCCCTGGGCGAGGCGCTCGACATAGAGATGCTGGAAGGCCGGCATGTTCGACCAGTCGTGCACCGACTTCGGCGCATAGAGCATCTGGTGGATCGCACCGCGCTCGGGGGCACGCCAGCCGTAGTTGGCGAGGTCCGGACCGCTGCGCTGGACGCCGAGGAAGGCGTAGGGTTCACCGAGGTAGTCGCGCAGTTCGTTGGCGCGCACCGGGGCGGCCGGGCGGGCCTCCTGATCCTGGCCCCAGCCCTTGCGCCAGCCGTCGAGGGCGAGCTGGGTCGGGCGGATCATCTGAGTGTGGCACTGAACGCAGCCTTCGCGGGCGTAGACAAGCTGACCCTGGCGGTTGATCGGCGCCGGCGGGTAGAAGCCATCCATGCCGTCGGCCTCCTTGTCATAGCGCAGGGGCGTCAGCGCCTGGTATTTGACGGCAGGCACGACGACCAGGCAGAGCCACGGCAGGCCGAAGCTGGCGATCAGGGCGAGAATGAACGTGCGGAACTGAGTCATGCGTGGGCGGCGTTGGGAAGGGCTTCGTCTTCGTGGTCATGCGCAAGCAGGGTCGGCGCCGAGCTGCGGCGGCCGAGTCCGGCCACCATGAGCATGAGATGGACAAGGAACCAGAAGTTGGACCAGGTGATGAGGGCCCAGGCGATGGCGCGGGCGACCAGATAGGGGCGCAGGTTGAGGGCGAGCTGGCTGAAGTTCTGGTCCCACATTTCCGGGTGGTTGAGGTCGGCCCCCTGTTGGATGCCGGCGACCAGGCTGGTGACCACGATGGCGGCGATGCCGTAGACCGAGAACCAGAAGTGGTTGCGGATCAGGCGGACGGAGAGCCACTCACAGCCGGAGAGACGCGGCACGATGTAGTAGATGGCGCCGAACAGGGTCATGCTGAAGAAGCCGTAGACGGCGACGATCTGGAAGCCGTACCAGGCCTGGGTGAACTGCAGGGTGGCACCGGTGTTGAAGTTCGAGATCAGCGCCAGCAGCACGCCGCTCACCGGGTAAAAGAGCGAGCCGAAGAAGACGAAGCGCAGGGTTGGGCTGGTGGCGACGAGGCTGTGCTTGCCGAGGGTGGTCAGGTGGTGATTGAGACCGACCACGCCGACCGGGATGAGCAGCAGCACGGCGGCGGCGGCGCCGACGGCGGGCATCCAGGCGGGCAGCGGGCCGCCCATGAAATGCTGCATGCCGGTCCAGCCGCCGAGCACGGCGAGCATCCAGAAGCCGAGTTTGGCGAGCTGGGCGCTGGCGATCGGCTGGCCGGTGACCTTCGGGATGAAGTAGTAGGAGGCACCCAGGGCGACCGGGGCGAAGAACAGCAGGATCAGCGCGTGCACGTACCAGGCGTTGATGCCGGCGCCGAGGGCGCCGAGGCCGGGCAGGCAGTGCAGGGCCACGTTGGCGCTGACGAAAACCCAGGGGAACCAGAAGCAGGCGCCGAGCACATACCAGGTGCTGACCATGAAGCCCTCGGGGCGGAAGGCGCGGCTGAACATGCGCGCCATCGGCCAGGCAAAGGCAAGGAAGCTGGCGAGCATCACCGGCCAGACGAAGGCCGGCATTTCCAGCCACTCCATCGAGGTACTGCGACCGAACAGAATGCCGAGCAGGCCGAAGGTGAGGGCGATGTTCCAGAACACCGCGGCCACCATCAACACGGACTTGCCGGACTTCAGTTCCTGACCCGTGCGACGGGCCATGATCCAAAGCATGGCGCCGAGACCGGCCTGCACACCCCAGCCGTAGACGAGGGCGTTGACGTGGGTCGGCTGCAGACGACCGTACTGCAGCACGCTGCAGGGGCCGAGGAAATCGGGGGCGAACTGCTTGATGGCGGCGAGCACCCCGAGGATGGTCGAGGCCATCAGCCAGAAGGCGCCGTTGAGGAAGAGGAAAAGCACGGGGCCCTTCACGGACTTGTCGATAGCCGCACGCCGGAGGTCATCGGCCTGGGTGTCCGGGGTCGCTGGGAAGTTCTGCATAGGTTCCGGGATCAAATTCAGTTCTTGGGGGCCGGGGCGGGAGCAGCGGCAGGCGGCGCTTCGGCGGCGGCCTGCTTGAGCTGGGTCGGCGAACCGGGCACCACCTGCTGGCTGGCGGCCTGCGGACGCGCCTTGAGGGCGGTCAGGGCCTTGTCGAAAAGGGCGGCCTTGCGGGCGGGATCTTCGAGGCCGAGCTTGCCGAGCAATTCCACTTGCGCGCCATCGATCTCGGCGCGGTTGGCCAGTCGCTCTGGCGCACGCGGATCGCGGTCACCCGGCTTGACAAAGACGGTCTGGATCAGCCAGAACAGAACGGCGAAACTGGCGAAGGCAGCCAGCACCCAGGTGAAGGTGGCGCCGGCTTTCGAGGGGGAGTCGGTCGAGGACATGGGGATCAGTTGACAACGTTGGCGGACTCGAGCAGGCGCGGGTCGCGGCAGGGGTAGAGACTCTGGTTGGCGAGGCCGCGCAGGAAGAGGAAACCGAGCGTGCCGACGACGGCGAGCAGGGCGAAGACGTCACCGACCCAGGCGCCCGGCGCCCAGACGCCGATGCCCAGCGACGGACCGCGCTCGGGGATGACATTCCAGTAGATGTCCACCAGGTGCATGAACAGGATCCACAGGCAGACCAGACCGATGACCGCCGGCTTCTTCTTGCGCGGCTGCGACAGCAGCAGGACGAAGGGCGCGATGAAGTGGCCGATGACGATGAACACCGACACCCAGCGCCAACCCTCGGTGTTGCGGGTCAGGTAGAAACGGGTCTCCTCGGTGATGTTGGCGTACCAGATCAGGAAATACTGGCTGAAGGCGATGTAGGCCCAGAACACGGTGAAGGCGAAGAGCAGCTTGCCCATCAGGTGGTAGTGCTCATCGGTGACCACCTTGCCGAGGTAGCCCAGGCTCTTCAGCCAGGTCACCAGCAGGATGGTGGCGGCCATCGAGGCCCAGGCGCAGCCGGCAAAGATGTAGACACCCCACATCGTCGAGAACCAGGCGTAATCGAGCGTCATCAGCCAGTCGACGGCGGCAAAGGTGACGGTCAGGGCGTAAAACAGCAGCCAGCGGCAGGAGAAGGTGCGCGACTTGATCGTGTGCTTGATGTCGCCGTCCTGGTCCTGCAGGACCGACTTGCGGCGCAGGGTGCGGGCAATGTGCCAGAGCACAAAGAAGTAGAAAACGAAGCGGAAATTCCAGGCGTTGAGGTTCAGGTAACCGAACTTGTCGACGAGGATGTGCAGGTGGCTGTTGCCCTCGGCCATGTGATGCAGGGCCTCCTTCACCGTTTCCCCCTTCTCGTGGGCGTGGTGGGCGGCCTCGCGGTGGTGACCCATCCATTCGTAGAGGGAGTCCTGGACCGTGGGCACCAGCAGCAGCGGCAGACCGAGGATGGCCAGCGGCAGCACCAGGTTGGCGAGCTGCTCCCAGAGACGGCGCAGGGCGACGCCCCAGCCGGAGTTCGAGGCGCTGTGCAGGAGGATCCAGAAGCAGCCACCGGCGACGAAGGTGAAGGCAAAGAAGAAGGCGAACAGCCAGCTGTAGGCAAAGGTGTCGGTCTCCTTGAAGAAGAAGTACAGCGAACCCACCAGGCCGAGCGCAGCGGCGGCGCCGAAGGCGTTGATCAGCTTGGCGCCCTTGGCCCGGTCGAATTTTTCGCCGCCCGCAGGCAGATCATTGAAGGTGACGTGGTGACTCATGCCGGAAAATGCCTCAAATTACTGGACGTTGTTCTCCTTGGCCGCGAGCTGGAGGGTGCGGATGTAGGCCACGATGGCCCAGCGGTCCTGAACGGAGATGGAGCCACCGTAGGGGCCCATCAGACCCTTGCCGTTGGAGATGACGTCGAAGATCGCGCCGTCGGCGCGGTAGGCCGCGGCGTTCGCCGGATCGAGGGCGCCGGGCTGAAGGAAGTTGAAGGCGGTCAGGATGCCGTATTTCGAGGTGACACCCTTGCCGTTGCCGGATTCCGCGTGGCAGACCGCGCAGTAGATGCCGTACTGGCGTTCGCCGCGTTCCAGCAGGCTCTTCGACAGCTCGATTTCCTTCGGCAGGCCGTCGCCGTAGTAGTCGCCCATCTTGCCGGTGCCGTAGTAGCCGACGCCGTGGCTGAAGCCGAAGGCGGGCGGCTGATACTTGCCCGAAGAAGCCGCCGCGGCGGGCACCTCAAAGCCCATCGGCACCGTGCCCTTCACCGGACGGCGCGCGCCCAAGCCATCGGCAAAGAAGTCGCTCTTCGCCTGATACTTGACCTTGGCCTGGTGATCCATGTCCTGGAAGATTTCCAGGGGAGGCAGTTCCGACTTGCTGCCGCGCGTGCCGAAGGCGGCCACCACAATCGCGGCGACGAACAGGTAGCTGAGGAAGAAATATTTCATGGGTTGAAATGGCCGGGCCGGCCCGACCTGAGCTTGTGAAAAATTTCACAAGGCCCCAAGATTAGAAACGGCCCGTGACAATGCAAGAACGAAATCGTTTTTTGTGAGGGGAATTTGAACGTTTGCAGGTGCCCGTGGCGCCCCTGCCCGCCCCCAACCCGGCACGGGGCTTCAGGCGCGGTTGCGGGCCAGTTCGACGAGCACCGCCTTCTGGGCATGCAGACGGTTTTCCGCCTGGTCAAAAATGACCCCGGCCTGGGCCTCGAGCACCTCCTCGCTGATCTCCTTGCCCCGGTAGGCGGGCAGGCAGTGCATGACCACGGCCCCGGGCTTGGCACGGGCGAGCAGGTCGGCATTGACCTGCCAGGGCCGCAGGGTCTCGATGCGACCGGCGGCCTCGTCCTCCTTGCCCATGCTCACCCAGACGTCGGTGTACAGGACGTCGGCACCCGCCACCGCGGCAGCGGGGTCGTCGCTGACCGTGACGGTGCCCCCCGGCACCCGCGCCATGAAGTCGGCGGCTGGCTGGAACTCCTTGGGCGCGCCGATGACCAGCTCAAACCCCAGCCGGGCGCTGGCCCAGATCCAGGAGCGGGCGACATTGCAGTCGCCGTCGCCCAGGAAGCAGACCCGCCTGCCCTTCCAGGATCCAAAGCGCTCGTTGATCGTCTGCAGGTCGGCGAGGATCTGGCAGGGATGCTCGTCGTCGGTCAGGGCGTTGACGGTCGGCAGGCCGCTGTAAGCGGCAAAATCGACCACGTCCTGCTGGGCGTAGGTGCGGATGATGGCGCCGTCGACCATGCGGCCAAGCACGCGCGCGGTGTCCTTGATCGGCTCGCCGCGGCCGAGCTGGATGTCGGCCGAGGACAGGAACATCGACTGCCCACCGAGCTCGCGGATACCGACCTCGAAGCTGACGCGGGTGCGGGTGGAGGACTTGCTGAAGATGAGCGCCCACTGCTGGCCGGCGAGCACCTGCGGCGAGGCGCGGCGATCCTGCTTGAGGCGGGCGGCGAGGTCGAGCAGGCCTTCAATCTCGGCGGCGCCGAGCTGTTCCAGGGAGAGGAGATGTTGCATCGCGATTCAAAAGGTGGGGGTTGGCACTCAGGCGGCGGCGAGGCGGTCGAGCACGGCTTTGAAGATTTGCAGTCCCTCGTCGGCCTGGGCCTCGGTGAGGTTCATCGGCGGCAGCCAGCGCACGACTTTGGGACCGGCGGGCACGACCAGCAAACCGGCCTGCAGCAGTTCCCAGGCGAGGAAAATCGAGGGCAGCTTGCCCGAGGCCTGCACGGCCGGCAGGGCGGCGAGGCGGGCCTCATCAAGCTCAAAACCGATCATCATGCCGAAGGCGCGGATGTCGGTGATGAGCGGCTGGCGCCACGAAGCCACCTCGCCGGCGATGCGCCGGCCGAGCTGGGCGGCATGCGCCGGCAGGCCGTCGCGCAGGATGACGCCCAGCGTCGCCAGGCCGGCCGTGCAGGCGAGCGGACTGCCGCCGTAGGTCGTGCCGTGCGTGCCCGGGCCGAGCAACTCGGGCAGGCGACGCGCCGCCGCGGTGTCGATCTCGCGCTCGCGAATCCAGAAGGCGCCGAGCGGGTAGCCGCTGCCGATCGACTTCGCCCAGCTGACGGCATCGGGAAGGATCTCGTCGCCCGGCACGATGCTGCGCCAGCCGCAGGTGTCGCCCGTGCGGCCAAACCCGCACTGCACCTCATCGAAGAGCAGCAGCAGGTCGCGCTCATCGCAGAGCGCGCGCGCCGCACGCAGGAAGTCGGCGCTCGCCGGATGGACACCGCTTTCGCCCTGCACGGGTTCGAGCAGGATGGCGACCGTGCGCTCGGTGATCGCCGCGCGCAGGGCATCGACATCGTTGAAGGGCACGTAGACAAAACCGGGCACGATCGGGCCAAAGCCGCCGTGGATCTTCTCCTGGGCGGTGGCGCTCATGGCGCCGAAGGTGCGGCCGTGGAAGCTGCCGGTGAAGGTGATGATCTCATGGCGCGGCGTGCCGTCGGCCAGCGGCCGGGCGACGCCATACTTGCGCGCCAGCTTGATCATGCCCTCGTTCGCCTCGGCACCGCTGTTGCAGAAGAAGCAGCGGCCGGGGATCTTGACGAACTCCTCCACGATGAGCCGGGCCAGCTGGGCCTGCTGGCGGATGCAGTACCAGTTCGACACGTGCACCAAGGTGCGCGCCTGCGCCGCCAGGGCGTCGGCGACCTCCGGATGGGCGTGGCCGAGCGGGCAGACGGCGACACCGCCGGCGAAGTCGAGGTACTTTTTGCCGTCGCGATCCCACAGGTAGGGGCCCTCGCCGCGCTCGGGCCAGATCGGGAAGCGCCCGTAGTTGGGCACCACGTACTTGTCCAGCCAGGCCGGGTCGAATTCGTTCAAGTCTGCCATCCTCATGTTCCTCAAAAAAAGGGTTCGTTCGCCGGAGCGGTCCGGTCTCACAAATGAATCTCGGTGCCGATGCCGCCATCGGTGAAGATCTCCAGAATCAGCGCGTGCGGGATGCGACCGTCGATGAGGTGAACCTTGCCGACACCCCCGCGCAGGGAAGCGAGCGAGGAATCGACCTTCGGAATCATGCCACCGCCGATGACGCCCTCGGCCTTGAGCCGGGCGATGGCGTCGGGATCGAGGGTCGGGATCAGGGTCGACTCGTCCTTGGGATCGCGCAGCACGCCGCGCACGTCACTGAGGAAGATCAGCTTGGTCGCCTTGAGCTGGGTCGCCAGCGCGCAGGCGGCGAGGTCGGCGTTGACGTTGAGGGTTTTGCCGCTGGCAGCCTCACGCGCCACGGGCGACACCACCGGCACGAATTCACCGGCCACCGCCGCCTGAATCAGGCCGGTGCGACAGTCGGTCACCTCGCCGACCCAGCCGAGGTCGCCCTTCATCTTGTCGCCGACAAAGACCTCGGTGCCCGGCAGACCGACCGCCTTGCCGCCGAAGGCATTGATCTTGGCGACGATTTCCGGGTTGATCACCCGCGCCAGGGTCTGCTCGACGATCCGGATCGTCTCGTCGTCGGTGACGCGCATGCCGTTGATGAAGCGCGCCTGCAGGCCGCTCTCCTGCATGGCCTTGGAGATCGCCTTGCCGCCACCGTGGACGATGACCGGGTTGATGCCGACCGCCTCCAGGAAGACAACGTCGCGCAGGAACAGGTCGACCTGGGCCGGATCCTCCATGGCGCTGCCACCGACCTTGATCAGGAAGGTGTGGCCGCGGAAGCCCTGCATGTACGGCAGGGCTTCGAGCAGGACGGAGGCTTTTTCGGCAGCGTTCATGGCAAAGGGGGAAAAGGTGGGAAGGATAAGCACCCAGCCGCAGCGTCAAGCCAAAGCGTGGAAAAAGCGCAGCCGCCGGGGGCGGCAATCTCAAATCGCAGATTTCAGATTTCAGATCGCAAGCCACCTGCCCTGCCCCGCCGGCGGCGGGACGTTGCCGGCGCGGTCACTGCCCGCGGCCACAGATCATCCGCGGTCACTGCCCGCGGCTACAGTTCGGCGCTGCCGAGCAGTTGGGCGACCTCGATCTGGCCCTCGGGGTGGCGTTCGGCGAGGGCGTCACGCAGGACTTCCGAGCGCTCCTTCTCCCCATGGACCAGGAACACCCGCCGTTTCGGCCCGCCAATGCGGTCGAAGTAGGCAAGCAGTTCGTCGTGGTCGGCGTGGCCGGAGTAGGCGTCGAGGGTTTCGATCTCGGCGCGCACCTCAAACTCGTCGCCGAGGATGTTCACCTTCTTGTGCCCGCTGCGCAGCTTCCAGCCGAGGGTGTTCTCGGCGCAGTAACCGACAAACAGCAGGATGTTGTCGGGGTTGCCGACGTGGTTGCGCAGGTGGTGCAGGATGCGACCGCTCTCGGCCATGCCGGAGGCTGAAATGATGATCGAGGGGCCCTTGACCTTGTTGAGCGCCTTCGATTCATCAACGCTGCGCACCAGGTGCAGGCCCTCGAAACCGAAGGGGTCCTGGCGCATGAACACCGCGTCGCGCACCTCCGGCTTGAGGTCCTCGAGGTGCAGACGGAAGATCTCGGTGGCACGCACCGCCAGCGGGCTGTCGACATAAGTCGGCACCGGCGCGAAGCACTTTTCCGAGCGCAGCTTGTCGAGGGTGAACAGCAACTGCTGGGTGCGCTCCAGGGCGAAGGCCGGGATGATCAGGCGCGAGCGACGCTGCTGAATCTCGCGGATAAGCCGGCAGATGTGATCGGTGGAAGCCGCACCCACCTCGTGTTTTCGCCCACCATAGGTGCTCTCCATGATGACGATGTCGACCCCTTCGCTGGGCGCGGCGCAGTCGAGCAGGTCGTTCTCCGGTCGGCCGACATCGCCGCTGAACAGCAGGCGGGTTTTGCGACCCGTCTCACGGTCGTCGATGTCGAGCAGGATCTGAGCCGAGCCAAGCACGTGCCCGGCATCGATGAAGGTCATGCGCACGCCGTCGGCCACCGGCAGCGGCCGGTTGTAGCTAAGCGAAACGAACTGGCGCAGGCATTCCTCGGCATCGCGCACCGTGTAGCTGGGATCGAGCAGCGGCAGGTCGTCGCGCTTGCGGTGGCGGTTCAGCCAGCCGATGTCGTACTCGTGAATCTTCGCCGCGTCCGGCAGCATGATGCTGCACAGGTCGCGCGTCGCCGGCGTCGCATAGATGTTGCCGTTGAAACCGCGCCGGCACAGGTGCGGCAGGTTGCCGCAGTGATCGATGTGGGCGTGCGACAGCAGCACCGCGTCGATCTTCTCCGGATCAAAGGGAAAGTGCCGGTTGCGCTCCAGCGCCTCGGCGCGTCGCCCCTGGTAGAGCCCGCAGTCGAGCAGCAGGCGCGCGCCATTGACTTCAATGAGGTGCTTCGATCCCGTCGTCGTGCCGGCCGCGCCGCAAAAGGTGATTTTCATGATGGGGGTACGCCCATCCCAGCCGAAAGCGCCGCACGAGGCAAGTTTGAACTCCGCCCCGATTCAAAATCGGTTCTCGATTCGCGGTTCTCTTCCATCAACCATCATCCATCAACAATCATCAATCCCGCTCTATCCCGTCGTGCGCAGGCCGGAGGCGAGGGCGTTGACGGAGACAAGCAGGTCGGGCAGCAGGGCCTCGGCGGCATCCGCGCGTCCCTCCGCCAAAAGCCCGCGCCAGCGGCGCAGCAGGTCGATCTGCTGGGCATGCAGCACGCCGAGCGGTTCCTCGCGGATGGCGAGCGTGTAGGCCAGCCGCGGCCGGCGCGTTTCGAAGCTGCCCTGAAAGATCTCTTCGAGCAGGGTGCGTGTGCGCCGGTGTTCGGCGAGGATGACCTCAAGGAACCGCGCACGCACCTCGGCCTGCGGCACGAGTTCGGCATAGTCGGCCATGAGCCGGGTGTTGGAGCTGACCAGGGAGCTTTCGATGTTGGTCAGCACGTAGCGCAGGAAGGGCGAGCGACGCAGGACGTCGCGCAGGCCGGCAAACGCGGCGGGTTCCTCGCGGCGCAGTTGTTCGAGCGCCGAACCGGCGCCGAACCAGCCGGGCAGGTAAAACCGCGCCTGCGTCCAGGAGAAGACCCAGGGAATGGCGCGCAGGTCCTCGAGCGTGGCCTGACCGGTGCGCCGCGACGGCCGCGAGCCGATGCGCGAGTGCTCAAGGGCATCGATCGGCGTGGCATGCCGATAAAAATGCATGAAATCCGGCGCATGCAGCAGGCCGCGGTAGGCGTCGCGACTCCAGCCGGCCAGGCGATCCATCAGCGGCCGGATCTCCGCCTGATCGGCGCCCTGGCCGCGGGCGTGGCGGGCAGTGGCAGCGGTGGCCGAGGCCATGAGCAGCTCGGTGTTGTACACCGCCGAATTCAGGTGCGCATACTTCTGCGCGATCGTTTCCCCCTGCTCGGTCATGCGCAGGCGACCGCTCAGCGAGCCCTGCGCCAGGGCCTCC
>CAZSBO010000119.1:0-12634 GCA_964605265.1 uncultured Prosthecobacter sp. | reverse complement strand
TTCAAGACCCCAACTCCGGAACTCTGACTTATGGCCCTTCTTCCCAGTCGTGTTAAACATCGCAAAACCCAGCGCGGCAGCCGCGCAGGCACCGCTTCCCGTGGCAACAAGCTCGACTTCGGGGAGTTCGGCCTGCAGACGCTGGACCGCGGCTGGATCAAGAACAACCAGATCGAAGCCTGCCGCGTCGCCATCAACCGCTTCCTGAAGCGCAAGGGCAAGGTCTTCATCCGCATCTTCCCGCACAAGCCGGTCACCGCCCGTCCGCCTGAAACCCGAATGGGCAAGGGCAAGGGCTCGCCCGAATTCTGGGTTGCCGTCGTGCTGCCGGGCCACATGCTGTTTGAAATCTCCGGCGTCAATGAAGCGACCGCCAAGGAAGCCTGCCGCCTGGCCGCCAACAAGCTTGGCCTGCGCACCCGCTTCGTCTCCCGCGCCGCCGCCATCTAATCCCACCGATCCGAACCCGTTATGAAGACCAAGGAACTCCGCGAGCTTTCCGTCGAGGAATTGGGCGCACGCCGCCGCGAACTGCGCCAGGAAATGCTCAACCTGCGCGTCCAGCAGCAGATCGGCCAGCTGGAAAACCCGGCCCGCCTGCATCTCCTGCGCCGCGAGGTCGCCCGCATCGAAACCCTTCTTTCCGAACGCTCCGCCGCCGCCCAGGCCGCCTGAGCCGGAGCCACCCCCACCTGTACCCATCCCCCATCATGAGCGAGGCCGTCACCGAAGCAGCAGCAACCCCCCGCGCCCCCGTCCGCAAGGAGCGCGTCGGAGTGGTCGTGTCCGACAAAATGTCCAAGACCATCGTGGTCGAGGTCGAGCGCCGCGTCCCGCACCCGCGCTTCAAGAAGATCATCCGCAAGACCTCCAAGTTCTACGCTCACGACGAGAACGAGCAGGCCAAGATCGGCGACCGCGTCCTCATCGTGGAAACCCGTCCGCTGAGCAAGCTCAAGCGCTGGAACCTTCAGGAGATCCTGAAACACTAAGCCAAGAACCTTTCAACCCCTCAAGGAGAACACCGCCATGCTGCAGATGGAATCCTCAATCCCGGTGGCCGACAACACCGGAGCCCGCGTCGCCAAGATGATCGGCGTGCTCGGCAAAAAGAACACCCGCCACGCTTTCGTCGGCGACATCATCACCGCCCACGTCCGCGAGTCCACCCCGACCGCCAGCGTCAAGAAGGGTGAGGTCGTCCGCGCCGTCGTCGTGCGCACCGCGCATCCGATCCGCCGTTCCGACGGCTCCATCCTGCGCTTCGACCGCAACGCCATCGTCATCATCGACAAGGACAACAATCCGAAGGGAACGCGCATCTTCGGCCCCGTGGCCCGCGAACTGCGCGACAAGAACTTCATGAAGATCGTTTCCCTCGCCCCCGAAGTGCTATGAGCCGCATCAAAACCCACGTCAAAAAGGGTGACAACGTCACCGTCATCGCCGGGGCCCACAAGGGCGCCCAGGGCATCATTCTGGAAGTCCAGCCCGCCAAGGCCCGCGTCCTCATCGAGGGCGTGCGCATGATCAAAAAGACCGTGCGCCCCTCCCAGGAGCGCCCGAACGGTGGCATCATCGAGAAGGAAGGCCCCGTCCACATTTCCAACGTCAAGCTCGCCGACGCCAAGCCGAAATCGGCGAAGAAGAAGGTTGCGAAAAAGAAGTAATCCCCCAAATTGCCTCCCCCTCCGTTTCCGTCCGGCATCCGCCGGGTCCGCGGTGGAAAGGCGGCACAGCCCAAACTGAATCATGGAACCCCAGCTACAGTCCCTCTATAACGAGAAACTCCGCGACCAGCTCAAGCAGGAGCTTGGCCTCGCCAACGTCCACCAGGTCCCCCGTCTCGAGAAGATCGTCGTCAATTGCGCCGTCGGTTCGCAGGGCGAGCGCAAGCAGGCCGTCGAGGACGCCGTCAACGAAGTCGCCCTGATCACCGGCCAGAAGCCCGTCGTCACCCTCAGCAAGAAGGCGATCGCCAACTTCAAGCTGCGCGCCGGTGAGCCTGTCGGCGTCAAGGTCACCCTGCGTGGCCGCCGCATGTATGACTTCCTCATGCGCCTGGTGAAGACCGCCATTCCTCGCGTCCGCGACTTCCGCGGTGTCGCCCCCAAGGCCTTTGACGGCCGCGGCAACTACACCCTCGGCATCAACGACCAGTCCATCTTCCCGGAGATTGAGATCGACAAGATCAAGCGCACGCTGGGCTTCGACATCACCTTCGTCACCTCCACCGGCAACGACGATCATGCCCGCGAGCTGCTGCGCGCGCTCGGCATGCCGTTCCGCGGCAAGACCGCCACCGCCAAGGCTGAGGCCGCCTAACACCGAAACGCCGACCTTTCGCGCACCATGACCGATCCCATTTCCGATTTTCTCACCCGCATCCGCAACGCCGCCTCCGCCGGCCAGCAGGAAGTGTTCGTGCCCTTCTCCAAGATGAAGTCCGAGCTCTCCCGCATCCTGCAGGAGGAAGGCTACATCTGGAGCTACGAGGTGGACACCAGCGCCGCCCATCCGCGCCTCAAGCTGAAGCTCAAGTACCAGGGCAAGACCCCGGTCATCCGCCACCTGTCGCGCGTCAGCAAGCCAGGCCTGCGCAAATACGTCTCGACCGACGAGATCCCGCGCGTGCTCGGCGGCCTCGGCATCGCCATCCTCTCCACTTCGCGCGGCATCATGACCGGCGCCCGCGCCCGCAAGGCCAAGGTCGGTGGCGAGTTGCTCGCCCAAATCTGGTAACCCCCACCAAGGATTCATCATCATGTCACGCGTTGGAAAACAACCCATCCCCCTGCCCGACAAGGTCACCGTCAAGATCGGTGACGACCGCAGCGTCCTCGTCGAGGGCCCCAAGGGCAAGCTCACCTGGACCCTGCCCGCCGGCATCAG
This sequence comes from uncultured Prosthecobacter sp., assembly GCA_964605265.1. Classification (GTDB taxonomy): domain Bacteria; phylum Verrucomicrobiota; class Verrucomicrobiia; order Verrucomicrobiales; family Verrucomicrobiaceae; genus Prosthecobacter. The sequence goes on along the minus strand of CAZSBO010000119.1, from coordinate 9,742 downwards.
CGTCGAAAACGGCGAAGGCTCGCTGAACGTCACCCGTGCCAACGACGATCGCGTCGTCCGCGCCATGCACGGCACCAGCCAGCGCCTCATCGGCAACATGGTCGAGGGCGTCAGCAAAGGCTTCCGCAAGGACCTTGAAATCCATGGCGTCGGCTTCCGCGCCGCCGTCAAGGGCACTGTCATCGACCTCAGCCTCGGCCAGTCGCACGACCGCCTGCACCCCATCCCCGACGGCGTCAAGGTGACCGTCACCGACAACACCAAGATCGCCATTGAGGGCATCGACAAGCAGATGGTTGGCCAGCTTGCCGCCGACATCCGCGCCTATTATCCGCCGGAGCCCTACAAGGCCAAGGGCGTCCGCTACGCCGGCGAGCAGATCCGCCGCAAGGCCGGCAAGAGTGTGAAGTAACAACAGGAGAGACTCATCATGGCTGTCAAGAACCGCAAACTGACCCGCGCGCGCATTCACGCCCGCATCCGCAAGACCCTTCGGGGCACCCCCAAGCGCCCCCGTCTCGCCGTCTACTTCTCCAACACCAACGTCTATGCCCAGGTGATCGACGACGAGGCCGGCCGCACGCTGGTCTCCGCCTCGACCAAGGAGAAGAGCTTCGGCGAGTCGCGCGCCAACGTCGCCACCGCCACCCGCGTCGGCCAGGCCGTCGCCGAGCGCGCCCTGGCCCTGAACATCACCGAGGTCGTCTTCGACCGCGGCGGTTTCATCTACCACGGCAAGGTCAAGGCCCTCGCCGACGCCGCCCGTGAAAAGGGCCTGAAATTCTAATTCCACCGAGCACGCACATTATGGCAGAAGCTACTCTCAGTCCCGCCTTCGGCGAATCCTCCGGCGAGTCCCGTCCGGACACCATCGAGAAGGTGGTCCACATCAACCGCTGCGCCAAGGTCGTCAAGGGCGGCCGCCGCTTCAGCTTCTCCGCGCTCGTCGTCGCCGGCGACCAGCAGGGCAGGGTGGGCTGGGGCTTCGGCAAGGCCAACGAGGTGGCGGACGCCATCAAGAAGGCCACGGAAGCCTCGCGCAAAAAGATGAGCCGCGTCCACCTCGACAACGCCACCATTCCCCATGAAGTGGTCGGTGAACACGGCGGTGGCCACATCATGCTCAAGCCTGCGGCCCCCGGTACCGGCATCATCGCCGGCGGCGGCGCCCGCGCCGTCCTCGAAGCCGCCGGCGTCCGTGACGTCATCGGCAAATCCCTCGGCTCCAGCAACCACGCCAACGTGGTCAAGGCCACGCTTGCCGCGCTCACCGCCCTGCGGCCCAAGGACGAGATCCTGCGCTCCCGTGGCAAGACGCCGCGTGAACGCCAGGCGCTCTGAGCCATCCCCTTCACCCCATTCCCCATTCCATTTTCATGAGACTTCACGACGTTCAACCCCGCCCGGGCGCGAAAAAGCGCCGCAAGCGCATTGGCTGCGGCGAAAGCTCCGGTCACGGCAAGACTTCCTGCAAGGGCCACAAGGGCCAGAAGGCCCGTTCCGGCAAGGGCATCCGCCCGGGCTTCGAAGGCGGTCAGATGCCGCTGCACCGCCGCCTGCCGAAGAAAGGCTTCAGCAACGCCATGTTCCGTGACGTGTACGAAGTCGTCAACGTTGGCGATCTCAACGCCTTCGACGACGGCGCCACCGTCAACGAGCAGGCCCTGCGCGAGAAGGGCCTTGTCAATCGCAGCTGCGACGCCGTCAAGATCCTTGGCTGCGGCGAACTGACCCGCAAGCTCACCATCCAGGTGGACAAGGTCAGCGCCTCGGCCCGCGAGAAGATCGAAAAAGCCGGCGGCAGCATTGCCGCCTGAGCCCCGACAGCCTTCATCACGCCAGCGGGCCGGTCACGGACGAACCTTCCGGGTTGTCAGTTGGCCGAGCCCGTTTTCTCTTAGCCCACTCTCATGATCTCCGCCTTTGCCAACGTCTTCAAAGTCCCCGAACTGAGGTCCCGCATCCTCTTCACCCTGGCGATGATCGTCATCGTCCGGGTCGGCACCGCCATCACCCTTCCCGGGGTGGATGCCACGGTGCTCGATGAGTGGGTCAGCAGCCGCACCGCCGACGCCAGCTCGGGTGCGGCGCAGGTGGCGGCCCTGCTCAACGTCTTCAGCGGCGGCGGCCTGGCAAATTGCGCCATCTTCGCCCTGGGCATCATGCCCTACATCAGTGCCTCGATCATGCTGCAGCTGCTCACTGCCGTGGTGCCGAGGCTGAGCAAGCTGGCGCGCGAAGACGGCGGCCGGCAGAAGATCACTCAGTACACCCGCATTGCGACCATCGTGCTCTGCCTGTTCCAGGGTTACCTGCTCGCCAAGTCCCTGCAGAGCCCCGGGCAGAACATCTTCCTCGGCGGCCTCCAGGAGGTCATCGACCGCCTGCAGCGACCGCTCGTCCCCAACTACGGTTTCTTTGAATTCGTTCTGCCGACCGTGATCACCATCACCGCCGGCACGATGCTCATGATGTGGCTGGGTGAGATGATCACCGAGCGCGGCATCGGCAACGGCATCTCGCTGCTGATCTGCGTCAACATCGTTTCCGACCTGCCCGGCGCCCTCGTTCAGGTCTGGCAGACCTACGTCGGCAACGTCGGCGGCGACATGACCCGGCCGGCCATGCTCGTCATGCTGCTCGCCTTCATGGTCATCGTCATTGCCGGCGTCATCGCCCTGACCCAGGCCACCCGGCGCATTGTGATCCAGTACGCCAAGCGCGTTGTCGGCCGCAAGGTCTACGGCGGGCAGACCCAGTACCTGCCGCTGAAGATCAATTACTCCGGCGTCATGCCGATCATCTTCGCCCAGGCCATCCTGCTCTTCCCGTCGCAGATCATCTCGTCGATGTTCCCTGACGTCGGCTGGATCCAGCGCTTCTCCCAGGCCATCGCCTCCGGCTGGATCTATTACACCGTGTCCGCGGCGCTGATCTTCTTCTTCAGCTACTTCTGGGTCGCCACCATGTTCCAGCCCACCCAGATCTCCGAGGACCTGAAAAAGAGCGGCGGCTACATCCCAGGCATCCGCCCGGGCAAGCCCACCGCTGATTTCCTCGATTTCACGATGAGCCGACTGACCTTCGCCGGCGCCATCTTCCTCACCCTGCTCTACATCCTGCCAGGGGTCATCAGCGGCGCCATGGGCATCGCCCCGCAGACCGCCCAGTTCTTCGGCGGCACCAGCCTGCTCATCCTGGTCGGCGTCGTGCTCGACGTCATGCGCCAGGTGGAAACCCACCTGCTGCAGAGCCACTACGACGGCTTCCTCAAGAAGGGCCGCATCCGCGGCCGCTTCGACCGCATCCAGCAGACCGGCAAGGTGGCCGACGCCACCACCCTGGTCCGCCTCTGGATCGCCATCGCCGTCATGACCCTCATCGGGGTCGCCTGGTTCATCGCCGGCAAGTAAGCCCATGCTCGCCGGCAAGATTCCGATCCGCCACGGCGCCCAGCAGCAGGGCATCCGCGTCGCCTGCCAGCTCGCGCGCGACATCCTGCTTGAAACCGCCGCCCAGGTGCGTGCCGGCATCACCACCGGTGAGGTCGACCGCTTTGCCGCCGCCGTGATGAAGGCGCGCGCTTGCAAAAGCGCCTTCCTCGGCTACCGCAAGTTCCCCGGCCACATCTGCATCTCGATCAACGAGGAGGTGGTCCACGGCATCGGCGGACCGCGTGTCATCCAGGACGGCGACATCGTCAAGATCGACGTTGGCATCGAGTACCAGGGGTGGATTGGCGACAACGCCCTGACGGTGCCGGTTGGCGAGGTCGACCGTGAAACCCTCCGCCTCATGGCTGCCACCGAGGAATCGCTCCATGTTGCCATCAAGTTTGCCCGCGACGGCTGGATGCTCGGCGACCTCTGCCATTCGGTCGAGAACCACGTCACCCAGTACGGCTTCACCGTCGTCCGCGAGTTCGTCGGCCATGGTGTCGGCCGCAAGCTGCACGAGGAGCCGCAGGTGCCCAATTACGGGCAGAAGGGCACAAGACCGCGCCTGAAGGCCGGAATGACCCTGGCCATTGAGCCGATGATCAACCTCGGCACGGGCAAAACCCGGATTCTTGCCGATGAGTGGACCGTTGTCACCCTCGACCGCAAGCCCAGCGCCCATTACGAGCATGTGGTTTTGGTCACCGAGGGAGAGCCGGAGGTGCTGACCCTGCGCAAACGCATGTTCCCGCGTGGCGTGGAGGATCTGACCCCGCTGCCGGTGAGTGCCCTTGCCTAAGAGGGCGTCGGCTGCCACATCCCCCCCAGCTGCCCAAAGAGTGGCCTTCAAGACTTCGAACCAGCGGACTAAAGGAAATTCGATTTCTTTCTGAACGAAAAAAACTTGGAAGGCGGATGCCTTTATGTTTGAAATGATAAATTGCTAAATATTGACTCAAAAAGCCTTGGCTCGTCCCGAGGCTGTTTGCGTTCTGCCCGATTTTCGCCGTCAACCGTCCCACTCACCGCCAGCCACCGCTTCCATGAACAAGGTTCTTTCCAGTGTCATGCTAAAGGGAATTCGCTACGCCAGCCTGATTCCATTCCTGTCCCTCAGCGCGGCGGCCCAGACGGCCACTTGGCAGCAGGTGCAAACGGGCCAGCACAGCTGGCAGGATCCGCTGAATTGGAACACCGGCGTGGTGCCGAATGGCACCTCGGTGACGGCCTCCTTCGGTGGCAACCCGCTGGGCGCGCAGACCATCGGCCTCGATGAAAACGTCGTGCTTGGCACGCTGAGCTTTGGCAATTCGAAGGGCTCCTACACCCTGGCAGCCGGCATGGCCGACACCCTGACCCTGTTCAATGACGGCCTGGGAGCGACGATCTCCAATCTGGGGACAGCCAGCAATGTCATCGCGACGAATCTGGATTTGGCGGACGGCCCGAACACCCTCCACATCGCCGACGGTCGCCTCACGCTCGACGGCGTGGTCAGCGGTGGAAATGGCTTTACCAAGACCGGCGATGGCTGGCTGGTCCTGCGCCGAACCAACACCTACACGGGCGAGACGAGCCTGGAGGGTGGCATCACCCTGGTCTCTCAGGCCAACGACAACAATGCCGTGTTTGGCGCCACCGGCACCGGCAACGGCACGATCATCCTGCCTGGCGCCACCCTGGCCCTGGCCAATGACGGCACGACCGCTTCCAGCACCACCACGGGCGGTGCCAGCGTCAACACCGAGGCAGTGACGGTGGGCGGGGCCGGTTACCTCAACAACGGTGCCATCCGCAGCTATGCCGGCCGCGAGCAGAATCAGCTCACCGGCGCGGTCACCGTCAGCTCCGACACCCGCTTCCAGTCGCAGGCCGGCACCCTGGCCTTCACCAGCACCGTCGATCTGGGCGCCAACAACCTGCGCGTTGGTGGCACCGGCTTTGTCTCCTTGACCGGTGCGGTGCAGGGCACCGGCACGATCACCCACTTCGGCATCAGCGGCTTCCGCCTGCAGAACACCACGGCCAGCAACAGCTTCTCCGGCGTCATCAACTCCGAACTCGGCGAAGTGCGTGCGGAAAACAGCGACGCCAATGGTCTGACCGCCTACGACAATGTGTCGGCCCTCAACATCAAAAACGGTTACCTGCACATCATGGCGCCGACCAGCGGCACCTTCACGGTCAAAAGCCGCGTGCCCGACGATCTGCCGATCACCCTGCAGGCCGGCCGCATCCGCATCGAGAACATTTCCTTCAACAGCACCAACGGCTTCGCCTGGGCGGAGACGGTGGGAGATGTCACCGCCACCCTCGGTCACACCTATTTTGATTTCCGCGACACCAATGCCGACAGCGGCACCCGCGTGCTCACTGTGACCAGCCTGACCCGCTCGAATCCGTCGGTCACCTTCCGACTTGGCGGCGATGGCAACGTCGCCACCAACATCGGCAACGGCACCCTCGGCAATCGCTACCGCTTTTTCAACACCGCCCTCGATGGCGGCGGCAACGTGCCGTTCGTCGGCGGCTGGGCCTACACCAACGCCGAATTCATGAAGTACAACGACCAGTCTCTCGGTGGCAACGGCTACCGGGCCCTGGAAGCGGGTGATTATTTCATTGACCAGCCGGAAGCCACCTGGGACGCGAGCAGGAACGTCAAGATCAGCTCGGCCAACCGCACGCTCGCCCTCAACACCACCATCCAATCCCTCAACATCCTCAGCACGACCGGTCGCACCCTCGGTGGCGCGGCGGGCGTTGTTTTGGAAATCGGCTCCGGTGGCCTGCTCACCAGCGGCACCACCCACACGCTGTCCGTGCCCTTCCTCACCGCCGGCGCCGCCAGCGATTACCACCTCTACGACATCGCCTGGGCCAGCAACATCTTCCGCTCCGTCGTCGCCGACAACGGCGCCAATCCCGTCTCCCTGGTCAAGGCCGCCGGCGGCACCACCTCGTTTTACTCTGCAAGCACCTACACCGGCACCACGGACATCCAGGAGGGCACGCTGCGCGATGTCATTGGCGCCCGTGGCATCATTGGTCTCGGTTCCGGTAACCTGACCTTCTCCGGTTCGCCCATCAACCAGGCGGTTTATGAAAACGACCGCGACTTCACCCGCGCGCTCGGCGCCGGTGCCGGCGAGGTCCAGCTCCTCAGCGGCAGTGGCGTCGGTTTCTCCGCCTACGGCGCGCCCATCAACGTCAACTTCGGCGGTGCCGGTGGCACCGTGGTCTGGGGGTCGACCCATTTCAATCCCGGCCTCTTCACCCTCAACGGCGGCAATGCCACCCACGTGGTCACCCTGGTCAATCCCGTCGACCTCGGCAATGAGCAGCGCTACATCCGCATCGACGGCAGCTCTTCGGGGGGCAACCGTGCCTCCATCGGCGTCATGGCCGGCGACCTCTTCAATGGTGGAGTCGTCAAGCGCGGCGGCGGCGTGCTCGTCTTTGACAACGCCAAGACCTACACCCAGGGCACCATCGTCAACGAGGGTGAGCTCTGGTTGCGCGGTCAGGGCACGGCCGGTGCCAACGTTGTCGGCAACGACATCATGATCGGCGGCGCCTCGCGGTTGAAGCTCGACGGCCCCGCGAACATCGGTTCGCGCCAGCTCATCTCGATGGCCAATACGGATGACAACAGTGCGTCGGCGATCTCCTTCGGCCCGGGTTACGGCGACGGCAGCGGCATCCGCTTCCACACCTTCCTGAGCGACCCCAACTCCGCCGGTCAACTCGGCGGGCATGACATCTACATCCACAACCAGCAGACCGGCGACAGCCGTCGCAACCGCATCGCCGTGCAGATCAGCGGCCTGCACAACTTTTCCGCGGATGTCATGGACCAAATCGTCAACATCGCGCCCGACGTTGAGGCCTGGTTCGGTGCCGACACCGGCAACGGCACCTTCACGGGAGCCTCGCTGCCAGCCACCGGCCGCACCAAGACCGGCGGCAACACCTTCTTCCGTCTCGGCAGCGGCGGCGGCACGATCAACATCGCCAACGGCAACGTCCTTGACGGCCCCTACCCGCTGATTGTTGGCGCCGAGGACAACACCGGCCGTGTCAACATTGGCGGCTTGGTCTACCTGCCGCAGTCGCAGAACTACAGCGGCACCATCGCCCAGACCGTCGGTACGGCGCTCACTGCCGGCAACCTCATCGGCTCCGGCGGCGTGCTTGTGGTCGGCACCAACGGGGCGTTGAACACCAGCAACAACAACATCTCCCTGCGCGGTGGTGAAATTCGCTTCGGCATCAATGCCGCCAATTCCTTCCTGGGCGGCGTCGACACCCAGTACGCGGCGCGCAACATCCACATCAAGAGCGCCAACGCCATCGTGCGCACCATCCCGATCACCGGCGGCATGAATGGTGTCCTGCAGCTCAATGATCTCACCATGCGCATGGACGATGCCGACCGCGTCCTGACGCTGAATTCGATCGGCACCCATTACACCCAGACCGTCTTCAACGGTGCCGTGACCCTGGAGAATGGTGGCACGGCGCGCAACGCCTTCTTCGACGTCGGCAACGACAACAGCTATCAGTCCGGCCTTGGCGTTCTGGTCTTCAACGGCATCATGAGCCAGACCGGTGCGGGTGCGGTCAACCTGCAGAAGCGCCAGGGTGGTGTGCTCGTGCTGAAGAACGACAACACCTACAACGGCACCACCAACGTCCAGCAGGGCCGACTGGTCATCGCCCATCCGGGGGCGGCCGGCAACGCCGGCACGACGATCAACATGAACACCAACAACGATCGTCGCTCCGACTTGGAGTTCCTGATCGACGGCACCGGTCCGTTCACCGTCAACAACATCGTCAACACCAACGGTGGCAACGATGGCTCGACACGCGTCATCCGAGTCGGTTCCCTCGATGGTTCCTCCTCGAATCAGGAAGTCCGCCTGACCAGCCTGGTCAGCAACGCCGCCGGCGCCGCCACCACGGGCATCGCCGCCTCCGCCCTCTACTTTGACTCGAACCAGGGCTACCGCTTGACCGTCACCGGTGCGACCACCCTGACGCGCACCCTCACCGACTTCCGCACCCGCGGCGCGCTGCTCACCCTCGAAGGTGCCGTCGGCGGTGCCGGCGCCCTGCACAAGTACGAGCAGGGCACCCTCGTGCTCGCTGGCACCAACACCTACGCTGGTGCCACCAACATCTACAACGGCTACGTCGTTGCCGCCAACGACGCCGCCTTTGGCGGTGCCAGCAGCGCGGTCACCTTCAACGGCGGCTCCTTCGCCCAGATCCTTGCCTCCGGCACGCGCTCCATCGGCCGTGCCATCACCAACAGCGCCACCGGCAGCACCCAGACCATCGGCGGCCTGGACACCGGCGCCAAGACCTTCAGTGGTACGGTCACTCTGACCCGTGGCATCAATGTCACCGCGGTGCCCGGCGGCGACGTCAGCTTCACCGGGGTGCTGGGTGGCGCAGGCGGTGTCAACATGACCGGCACCGGCACGGTCATTCTGAACAACAGCAACACCTACACCGGTGCCACCACGGTGGCCAACGGCACCCTCGTCGGTCGCGCCCAGGCGAGCGGCAGCCCCTTCGGCAACAATAGTGTTTTCACCATCTCCAACGGCGCCCTGCGCCTCGAAAACACCACCGGCGGCACCAACAACACGGCCACGACCGGCGCCCTCAACGTCAGCAGCGGCACCGCCACGATCGTCGTCGACAACAGCTCAAGCAGCGACACCACCTTCACCTTCGGCTCACTCGTCCGCACCAACAACGCCACCGTGGTCCTGCGCGGTGCCACCACCGACCTCGGCACCGCCGGCAACGAAAAACTCGCCTTCACCTCGGCCCCCACTGTTGCCAAGGGCACCATCGGCACCTGGGCTGTCATTCAGGGCAGCGGCAATGCCGGCCACTATGCCGGCTTCTCCGGTGGCAACGTCATCACCGCCACTTACACGGCCTCCGGGGTCGACCTCGACACCGCTGCCGGCGCCTCCGACCTGCTTGACCTGGGGGGTGTCGGTGGCACCCTCAGCGCCGATCGCACGGCCTACGCCTTCCGCACCAACGCCGGGGTGGCACTCGCTGGCAACACCCTCAAGCTCGGTGATGCCCCCTCGGGCACCGTTGGCCAGGCCGGCATGATCCTCAACAACGGCGCCGACGTCGCCGGTGGCACGGTCGACATCGGCACCAATGCCCTCAGCGTCTACACCGATGATGCGGCGGTTTCCACCCTCGGGGCCACCATCACCAACTTCCGCAACAACGCCAACAACACCCTCACCACACGCCTGGTGAAATTC
>CAZSBO010000118.1:4731-12645 GCA_964605265.1 uncultured Prosthecobacter sp. | reverse complement strand
ACAACCCGGCATCACCGTGCGCCGGAACCTGCCCCTGGTGTCGGTGCAGGTGAAGAATCGGCGCCTTTTCTCGGCGCGGTTTGGCAAGGGAGAGACGGTCATCGACGTGGGCGCGCTGGTGTTCATCGACGGCAGCTACGAGGGCGACCTGATGGCGGCGGCCGGGGTGAAGTATCACGTCGGCCGTGAAGGACGGGATCAGTATGGCGAATCCCTGGCGCCGGAGCAGGGCGACCGCGAACTGCAGGCTTACAACTTCCGGTTCTGCGCCACCGACGATCCGGCCAACCGCGTGCCGATTCGGGCGCCCAAGGGCTATCGTCGCGAGGACTTCCTCGATGTCCTGCCGATCCTGGAAGCGGGCAAGATCCGCAGCGTTTACGGCTATCCCTCCGGTTGCATCGTCAAGGCCCATCTGCCGGCCCTGCCGAACCGAAAGTATGACATCAATGACGTCTCGCGCGGTCTGGTGCGCCTGTCGATGCCCGGCGCCAATCTCGGCTGGCCCGAGGGCGATGCTGCCACCCGCCAGGCCATTTTCGACGAGCACCAGCGCTACAATGTCGGGCTGCTGTACTTCCTCGCCAACGATCCGGCCGTGCCGGCGCAGTTTCGCGAACCGGCGGCCGAATGGGGCTGGTGCCGGGATGAATTCACCGACACCGGGCATCTGCCGCCGCAGCTGTACGTGCGCGAGGCCCGGCGCATGATCGGTCGGCATGTCTATGTCCAGCAGGACAGCGAACACGCGCCGGGCGATGCCCGCGCCCGGCTGTTCAAGGACGCGATTGCCATGGGCGATTACGGCAACAACTGCCATGGCACGAGCCATGAGGGACCGCTGATTGGCGGCAAGCATGGCGGCGAACTGTACAACCCGGTGCCGCCCTACCAGGTGCCCTACGGCTCGCTGGTGCCGAACGAGGTCGACAACCTGCTTGTGCCGGTGGCGGTGTCGTCCTCGCACGTGGGCTTTTGCGCGCTGCGCCTGGAGCCGATTTGGATGTCGCTGGGCCAGGCGGCCGGGCATGCTGCGGTCCTGGCGGCCGGCGATGGGCGCGGGGTGGCTGCCGTGCCGGTGGTCGAGCTGCAGAAGCGACTGCACGCGGACGGATCGGCAACGATTTACACCAGCGATGTGCCGCCCGGTCATGCGTTGTTTGCCGCCGTGCAGTGGTGGGGAACAGCCGGCGGTCTGCATGGCCTGGAGCCGATGCCGGAGAAACCCGGCCAGCGTGGTCGCAACCTGCACGGTCAGTACTTCGAGGCGAACCCCGGGCATGAGGTCGGGCTGGAGCAACCCCTCGAGCCGGACCTGCGCCGCCGCTGGCTGGAGTTGGCGCGCGATCTCGGCGTTGCCGCCGACGCGCTTGCCGGCGTCACTACGCGCGGCGCCTTCATCGCGGCCGCGCACACGGCGCATCGTTGAGTCAGTTCAGGCCGGGGGCGGCCAGACCGGGGAAACGGGTGGCCACCCGCGGGCAACCGGTGGTTTCGCGCGGCGCGGTCGGGCAGGGGACCAGGGCGCTGTCGAGCAGCAGGCAGATGCGGAAAGCATGCGAGCCATCGGGGCGGCGCACGGCGGGGCATTCGACGACAAAGCCGCGCACGGTGACCCATTCCGAGAGATGGCCGGGGGCGGCACCGAGGGCGTCGCGACGGATGCGCACCTGCAGTTCCGCGCCGATGTCGAAGCGCTGGCGCGACCAAAAGACCAGGCCGCCATCGCGGACGCCGCAGAGCTCGACAATGGTTTGGCCACCACCGCCTTGGCAGGCAGGGACGGAATCTTCCTGGTGCTGGCCTTGCGTTGCCATGAGTCAGAAGAACTTCACCGACCGCACGGCCGCAGCCGCGCCACGGCGGCAACAAAGACTTGGGGCGACGGCTGTCAACGGCCGAATCCCGCCTTTTTTGGGTCGTCCCCCATCGGTCGATTCGACGAACGACCCAGCGCGGGCGCGCGGTTGCAATCCGGTCGATCCGCGCGAATCTGCGCGCCCCCATGTCCGACCCCGATCCCCGCGAAGTCATCCTGGAAGCGCGCGACCTGACGCGCGAGTTCGACGGCGTCAAGGCGCTCGACCGGTTGTCGCTGCGCCTGCACCGCGGCGAGATCCTCGGTCTGCTCGGGGCAAACGGCGCCGGCAAGACGACGGCGATGAACTGCCTGCTCGGCCTGACCCTGCCGACCTCGGGCGAGCTGTTTGCCTTCGGCAAGTCGCTGCACAAGCACCGCATCGAGATCCTCCAACGCGCCAACTTCTCCTCGGCCTACGTCAGCCTGCCGGGCAACCTCAAGGTCTGGCAGAACCTCATCGTCTTCGCCCAGATCTACGGCGTGCGCGACGCCAAGCGCAAGATCGCCGGCCTGCTCGAACTGCTCGAAATTGCCCACCTGGCCGACCGTGTCACCGGCCAGCTTTCCGCCGGCGAATCGACCCGCGTCAACCTCTGCAAGGCCTTCCTCAACGATCCCGAGCTGCTCATGCTCGACGAGCCGACCGCCAGCCTCGATCCGGACATTGCCGACAAGGTGCGCAAGGTCGTGCGCCGGGTGCAGGCCGAGCGCGGCATCGGCATCCTCTACACCAGTCACAACATGCGCGACATCGAGGAGGTGTGCGACCGCGTCATCTTCCTGCACAAGGGACGCATCGTCGCCGAGGGCACGCCGGACCAGATCGTGCAAAAATTCGCCGAAAACTCCCTCGAGGACGTCTTCATCAAGATTGCCCGCAGCGGCGACATCGAGGGCTAACCGCATCGCCATGAATCTCCGCGTCATCTGGGCCCTCGTGCTCCGCTACATTTTCCTCTACACGCGCAACCCGATCCGTCTGGTCGAGATGGTTTTCTGGCCGCTGGTGGACCTGCTCGTCTGGGGCAACCTGACCCTTTTCCTGCAGCGCAACACCAGCCAGGAGTTCGGCGGTTTCATTGTTTTCCTGCTCGGCGCGATGATCCTCTGGGACATCCTGTTCCGCGCCCAGCAGGGGGTGGCGATCTCCTTCCTCGAGGACGTCTGGACCCGCAACCTGCTCAACGTCTTCGTCGCGCCGGTGCGCACGACCGAGTATCTCGCCGCCACCTTCATGGTCGGCGTGCTGCGCATCTGCGTCACCGGCGTCGTGCTCGGCCTGGTCTCCTGGCTCGCCTACCAGTTCAACCTCTTCACCCTCGAGTGGTGGCTGGTGCCCTTCTTCCTCAACCTCATGCTCTTCGGCTGGTCGCTCGGCATGATCTCCACCGCCCTCATCCTGCGCTGGGGGCAGGCCGCCGAATCGCTGGCCTGGGCCGTGCCCTTCTTCATCCAGCCGGTGGTCGCGGTGTTTTATCCGGTGGCCGACATGCCCGCCTGGTCGCAGCCGATCGCCTGGTGTTTCCCCGCCACCTACGTCTTTGAGGGCATGCGCGAGGTCATGCAGACCGGCACCATGGCCACCGGCCTGCTGGTCAAGGCGGTCCTGCTCAACCTCGTCTACCTGGTGGCCGCCGGCGCGCTGTTCTTCCAAATCCTGCGCCTGACCCGCAAGCGCGGCCTGCTCACCAAGTTTGCCACCCAGTGACGGCCGCCGTCCGCTCACCGGTTGACGCCTCGGCATTGCTTGGCACGTAACCCTGTCCCATGAAAGTTCTCCGCCACACCGATCCCGACTGGAAACAAGCCGCCGCCGCCCTCGACCGCCGCGCCGAGGCCAGCGACCATGTCCGCGAGGTCGTGGCCGGGGTGATAGCCGAGGTGCGCGCCCGCGGCGACGCCGCCCTGCGTGATTTCACCGAGCGTTTCGATGGCCTTCGCCTCGGCGATCTGCGGGTGCCCGCCGCCGAACTGGAGGCCGCCTGGGCCCAGGCCGGCGATGAGCTGCGCGCGGCGCTCGAGGCCTCGCACCGCAACGTCTTCGATTTCGCCCGCCGCAGCCTGCGCCAGGACTGGTCGGGCACGAACGCCCAGGGCGCTGAGGTCGGCGAGGTCTACCACCCCTTTGAACGCGTCGGCTGCTACGTGCCGGGCGGTTCGGCGCCGCTGGTTTCCACCGCGATCATGACCGTCACCCTGGCCGCTGCCGCCGGCGTGCCGGAGATCGCCGTCTGCACCCCCTGCGGTCGCGATGGCAGGGTCAATCCCGGCCTGCTTGCGGCCCTGAAGCTCGCCGGTGCCACCGAGGTTTACACCGTCGGCGGCGCCCAGGCGATCGCCGCCCTGGCCTACGGCACCGAGTCGATCCGGCCGGTCGCCAAGATCTTCGGTCCCGGCAACAGCTTCGTCGTGGAGGCCAAGCGCCAGGTCTTCGGCGCGGTCGCCATCGACCTGCTGCCCGGCCCGAGCGAGGTGCTGATTCTGGCTGACCACACGGGCAATCCCGCCTTCATCGCCGCCGACATCCTCGCCCAGGCCGAGCACGGCAAGGACAGCCAGGCCGGTTTCCTCACCGACGATGCGGCCCTGCTCGATGCCGTGCTCGCCGAGGTCGAACGCCAGGCGGCCAGCCTCAGCCGCCAGGAACAGCTGCGACCGGTGCTGGACAAGGGGGTGTTCTGCCTGCTGGTGCCCTCGCTCGCGGAGGGCGCGCGCCTAGTCAATGCCTATGCGCCTGAACACCTCAGCCTGATCACCGCGCGCGAGGCCGAGATCCTGCCGCTCATCCGCACCGCCGGCGCCATCTTCCTCGGCAACCACTCGCCGGTGGCCGTGGGCGACTTCCTCGCCGGGCCCAGCCACACCCTGCCAACCGGCGGGGCGGGCAAGTCCTTCCCGGGCCTGACGGTCGACATGTTCCAGCGTCGCACCAGCCTGATCCGGCTGAATCGCGACAGCTGCGCCCGCTCGGAGCCGGTCGTGCGCGCCTTTGCCGCCGTCGAGGGGCTCGACGCCCACGGCGCCTCCGTGGCGATTCGTTGTCGCTGAGCCGGTTTTTGTGCTTGGGCCGTGGCATTCTCCTGCTAGGATGCGCGCGCATGAGTGCCACGCCGGTCAAGGTCAAACGCCCCGCCTTCATCACGGTGGAGGACTGCTTTCGCATGAACGAGAAGGCCTTGAAGCTGAAGCTCGTCGGCAGCGACGTCGGTTTCGCCCGCAAGATTCTTGAACCCTCGGTCAACCGCCCCGGCCTGGCACTGTCGGGTTTCTTCACCTACTTCGCCTACAAGCGCGTCCAGGTGGTCGGCAATTCCGAGCACTCCTTCCTGGCTCAGTTGGAGCCGAAGGTCCGCCTGGCGCGTTTCAGCCAACTGTGCACCTGGGACATCCCCTGCCTGGTGTCGGCCCGCGGCCATCGTCTGCCGGACGATCTGATCGAGATCGCCAACGAGGCCGGCATTTCGGTTTTTCAGACCAGCATGATGACGATGAAGTTCATCAACGTCGCCACCATCAAGCTCGAGTGGGCCTTTGCGCCGACGATGATGGTGCACGGCTGCATGGTCGACGTCCAGGGCATCGGCGTGCTCATTCGCGGCAAGAGCGGCTCGGGCAAGAGCGAGAGTGTCATCGGCCTGCTCCAGCGCGGCGCCAGCCTGGTCGCCGACGACGCCGTGCGCCTGCGCCTCATCGAGGAGCGCGAAATCATCGGCTCAGCCCCGGAAATGACCCGCAACATGATCGAGATCCGCGGTCTCGGTCTGCTCAATGTCGCTGCCCTCTTCGGGGTCGGCTCGGTGCGCATGACCAAGCGGCTCGACCTCATCGTCGACCTGGTCCATCTCAAGGAGGCCGAGGACATCGAGCGGGTTGGCATGAGCAGCCTGACGGAGACCCTCATGGGGCTGCCAGTGGCCAAGGTGGACATTCCGGTGGCACCCGGCCGCGACGTCGCCGGCCTCATCGAACTGGCCGCCCTCAATTACAAGCTGCGCACCTTTGGCTATGACAGCGCCGTCGAGTTCGATCAAAGGTTGTTGAAAAAGATGGCGGATGAACAGATAGGTTGACCCCGACCCAGACCATGACTGTCAGCAAAGAACTCACCATTTGCAATAAGATGGGCATGCACGCCCGTCCGGCCGCGCAGTTCGTCAAGCGCGCCAGCAAGTACAAGTGCGATGTCTGGGTCGAGAAGGACGACGAGCCCGTCAACGGCAAGAGCATCATGGGCCTCATGATGCTGGCGGCCGGCCGTGGCGAGACGATCAAGCTCACCACCGACGGCTCCGACGCCGAGGCGGCCATGGCCGATCTCGAAGAGCTGATCCGCACCGGTTTCGGCGATAGCGAGTAGTCCGGTCCAAGGATCCGGTCATGCATCCTGGCCTTCGACACCTCCTGCTCCTGGTGCTGTTGGCAGGCACGGCAGGCGCCCAGTTGCCACTCGAGGTGATTGAGCGCGAGCGCGCCCAATTGCTCGAGGGTGTGCAGGCGCTGCCCAAGGCCGGCGCTCCAGGGCCGATTGCCGTCTGGGGCCGGCTGGCCTTTCCCTTACTCGCCGCGGCGGATCCCAACGGATCCGAGGCGGCGGTGGCTGCCGTCGCCGGACTGGGCCGGGGACGCCTTCTGCTGTTCGGTCACAACGCCTATCTCGAGGGCGCGGCCGGAGGGGATCACGCCCGGTTGCTCGCCAATGCAGTCCGTTGGGTCTCCCAAAAGGACAAGCCACGTGTCGGTCTGCACGGGGTGAATGCCGAGGCGTTCTACCAGCCCCTGGCGGCACGGGTCCAAGAGCTGAAGAGCCCCCTGACGGCGGCCCAGCTGTCCGGGGTCGATGTTCTGGTCCTCAATGCCCAGGGTGCCACTTCCGCCGAGCAGGCGGCTGCCATCCATCGCTGGATCGAGGCGGGCGGCGGATTGATCGCCGGCATGACCGGCTGGGCGTTTGCCCAAACCCGCCGCGGTGGCGATCTGGTCGCCGATCACGGACTCAATCAGGCGCTCGCGAGCGCCGGGCTCGCCTTCACCGATCAAAGCGGGTTCAACGGCATCGAGGCCTTTCAGGCGCGTCGCCAACTGCCTGCCCTCATGCATGCAGGCGCGACGGTGGCCGCCCTGCAGGGCAAGGTCGCGCTGCCGGCCGCGGAGGCGAGCCAGGCCGCCGCCGCCTTGCAACTGGCGCTGTCGGCCCAGCCGCCGGGGGCAGGGGGCTTTCAGGAGGTCGTTCTGAAAGCCTTGGGCGCTGCCGCTGGCGCGGTGCCGACCCCGGAACGGCCGCTCAAGGAAGACGGGCAGTCGGCCGATCGCCTGCGCCTTGGCATCGAGACCCGCATGCTGCGTCGGTCGGCCCCGGAGGCCACGGCCGCGCATCCGGCGCACGAGGTCTTTCCCGGCAAGGTCCCCGCCGGAGCGCCGCGGGTCGAGCGCAGGGTGCGCGTGGACCCGGCCGTTCCCGGTTGGACCAGCACTGGCCTTTATGCTGCCGCCGGCGAGATCATCCGCGTGATGCTGCCAGCCGATCGGGTCGGCCGCGGTTTCGCGCTGCGGATCGGCTGCCACACCGACAGCCTGTACCATCTCGACCGCTGGCTGCGCGCGCCGGAGATCAGCAAGTCGGTACCGCTGCGCGTCGTCGAGACCCGGGTGACCAGCGCCTTTGGCGGCCTGATCTACGTGGACGTGCCGCCCGCCGATGATGCAGGCCCAGTCTTTGAGGTCAGCGTACAGGGTGGCCTGGAGGCCCCGCGCTTTGTGCTCGGCCAGCACAGCGATGCCCAGTGGCGCGACACCCTGCGGAATCATCCCGCACCCTGGGCGGAATTCGAGTGCGACAAGATCATCCTGAGCTGCCCGACCGAGGTGGCGCGCACGGTCAACAACCCGACCGAACTGATGGCGTTTTGGCGCAGGGTGGTGGAAGCCCAGGACGAGATCACGAATCAGGCGGCCGAGCGCCGGCGGCCGGAGCGCATCGTCGCCGATGTCCAGATCAGTGCCGGTTACATGCACAGCGGCTACCCGATCATGATCCCGGTCAGCGCCGCGGCCGA
>CAZSBO010000118.1:0-4631 GCA_964605265.1 uncultured Prosthecobacter sp. | reverse complement strand
CGCAAAGCCGATGGACAAACGCCCGCCCCGGCGTTAGAAACAGCCCTGCCAACACCATGAAAATCCGCGCCCTCACCGCCCTCCTCGGCCTCGCCGTCCTGCCCCTGGCTGCCGCCGACATTGAAGTCTTCAACGGCAAAGACCTCACCGGTTGGGAGGGCAACAAGGACCTGTGGAGCGTTCAGGACGGTGCCATCACGGGCATCACGCCCCCGGACCCGGCCAACCCGGAGAAGGGCATCATCAAGCACAACACCTTCCTGGTCTGGAAGGCCGGCAAGGTGTCCGACTTCGAACTGACCTTCGAATACCGCATCGAGAAGGGCAATTCCGGCGTCCAGTACCGCAGCGTCGAACTCGCCCCCGGCGAATTCGGCCCCATCCTCAGCGGCTACCAGGCCGACTTCGAGGCGGGCGACAAGTACAGCGGCATCCTCTACGAGGAAAAGGGCCGCGGCATCCTCGCCCTGCGCGGCGAGAAGACGGTCATCAAACCGAGCGACAAGCCGAAGAAGCCGGTCGTTGAGAAGGCTGGTTTGGTCGGCGACAGCGCCGCCATCCAGGCCTCGATCAAGAAGGAGGACTGGAACAGCTACAAAATCGTCGCCAAGGGCAACCACGTGCAGCACTTCATCAACGGCCTGCAGACCATTGACGTCACCGACGAGGACGCGGCCAACGCGCCCAAGGAAGGCCTGCTCGCCCTGCAGATCCATCAGGGCCCGCCGATGAAGGTGCAGTTCCGCAACTTCAAGCTCACCCCCCTGAAGTGACCCGAGGCCCGTTTGGCGCATGACCCTGCTTCGCCTGCTGCCCGCCGTCCTGACGCTGCTGCTGTTCAGCAGCCTCAGCGCGTCCGCCCAAAACGAGTACATTGTCTGCTCGGGCGGTCCCGCCCTGCGTGTGTGGGAGGACCTGCGCCGCTCCGAGCAGCAGCATGACCGCTGGTGGGGCAACTTTGTCCGCACCGCCCGCGTGCGCCTGCAGGAACTGCGCCGCACCCAGCCGCCCGGCACGATCCTGACCTGGCTGGTGTACCGCGACGCCTACGCGCGCCGCGCCGCCGAGGATGGCGATCCGCTGGTCAGCCATGTCGAGTCGGTGCGCGACACCTACAAGGTCAACCTCGTCTGGTTCCGCAGCGGCGAGGAGGTCATTCAATACCTCAACGCGGGCAGCACCCAGGTGCCGCGTTCGAACCACAAGATCGGCGGTTTCGAGTTCTTCGGTCACTCGAACAAGCACTGCTTCCTCTTCGATTACAGCTCGGAAATCTATGCCGCGTCGACCGCCTGGCTGCACGAGAACGACCTGCACCGCATCCGCCGCGGGGTCTTTGCCCGCGGCGCCTACTGCAAGAGCTGGGGCTGTCACACCGGCGAGAGCATGAACCGGTTCTGGCGCAAGGCGACCGGCACGCGCCTCATCGGCGCCATTGGCAAAACCGACTACTCCTACATGCACCTGCGCAACTGGCAGGTCGCCCTCAGCCCCGGCAGCCGCTGGGTCGATTGAACCCATCCCCTTTTTGTTTCCCATGAATTACGCCGATCTCCACCGCATCTACCACCAGCCCTTCTTCGACCTGATCAAGCAGGCCCGCGCCGTCCATGAGGAGCATTGGACCGGCAACGAGGTGCAGCTCTGCACCCTGCTCAGCATCAAGACCGGCGGCTGCTCCGAGGACTGCGGCTACTGCGCCCAGAGCGCCCGCTACAGCACCGGCGTCGAGGCCGAGAAACTCATGGAGAAGGAGCAGGTCATGGAGCGCGCCCGCGCCGCCCGCGCCAACGGCTCCACCCGCTTCTGCATGGGCGCCGCCTGGAAGGGCGTGCGCGCCGGCACCCAGAAGTTCGACCAGGTGCTCGACATCGTCCGCGGGGTCTCCACCCTCGGCATGGAAGTCTGCGTCACCCTCGGCCAGCTCGGTGCCGAGGAGGCCCAGCAGCTCAAGGAAGCCGGTGTTACCGCCTACAACCACAACATCGACACCAGCCCGGATCACTACCCGAACATCGTCAGCACCCACAGCTTCGACGACCGCCTCGGCACCATCCGCCACGCCCAGGACGCCGGCATGTCGGTCTGCTGCGGCGGCATCCTTGGCCTCGGCGAGACGATCGAGGACCGACTGAAAATGCTTGAGGTGCTCAGCAACTTCAATCCGCATCCGGAGAGCGTGCCGATCAATGCCCTCATGCCGATGAAGGGCACGCCGATGGGCGACAACCCCCAGGTCGATGCCTTCTCGCTGGTCCGCATGATCGCGGTCGCCCGCATCGCCATCCCGCGCGCCAAGGTCCGCCTCAGCGCGGGTCGCACCAACCTCAGCCGCGAGGCCCAGGCACTGGCCTTCTTCGCCGGTGCCAATTCGATCTTCTACGGCGACAAACTGCTCACCGCCGCCAACCCGCGCGCCAACGAGGATCTGGCTTTGCTGCGTGAACTCGGCCTCAGCGCCCAGCAGCCCAACCCGGACCTCAGCGCGCCCGCGGCCGATGAAGTCCGCGAGCTGTCACCGCCGGCACCCTGCGTGAAGGCCTGTGGGTGCTGAGTCGGACGGGTCGGACGGAGCAGCCAAGGCTCAGCGGCCCAGGAACGTCACTTTTTCCAGGATTACCGGAGCCTGCTGGGCCGGCAGGTAGAGGCGAAGGTGCTGCAGGCTTTCGGCCGGCAGGGTCACGGTGGTTTCAGCCGGTGTGTCCTTGGCGGCGGGCAGTTGGAAGTCCACGGTCTGGCCCTCAGACGGAAAGGTCTCCTGCTTCAGCGTCCGCCACTGGATCTTGCCCGGGCCACCGGCGCCGCGCGCCTTCAGCACGACGGTCACCGGTCCCTGCAGCTTGAGGCCGGCCCGGCCGAGGAAGGGGTTGCGGCCTTCTCCCGTGACCACCAGGGCGCCGTCGCGTTCCTCGAGTGTGCAGCCCTTGGGTGCCCAGCCGTCGAAGGGGCGTTTCGCCGCCGTTTCCTGGCCGGTTGGTAGGCCGGGTTCGGGCGTGGCACAGGCGCGTTTGTGTCGCGCAGGAAGCCGTCGATGAGGACCTCGAGCTCCTTCACCTTGTCCGGCTGCTGCTCGGCGAGGTTGGTGGTTTCGCCGGGGTCCTGCTTCAGGTCATACAACTCGCGCGGCACGCCCGGGCCAAACCAGCGGATCAGTTTGTGGTTGCCCTGCACGACCGTCACCCCGCCCTCGTTGGGGCGGTAGGGGAAGAAGTTGAAGAAGGCCTCGCGCACCGCCTCGCTTTCGCCGGTGAGCACGGGCCTCAGGCTGACGCCATCCATGACCTGGCCCGCGGGACGTTCCAGACCGAGCAGGTCGAGCACGGTCGGATAGACATCGATGTGACCCGCCAGCGCCTCGGTCACCGCGCCGGCGCGGATGCGACCCGGCAGGGCCCAGAGCATCGGCACGCGCGTGCCACCCTCGTAGAGCGTGCCCTTGCCGTCGCGCAGCGGCGCGTTGTTGGTCGGCGGCTCGTTGCCCGCCCACTTGCGCCAGTCGGCCAGGGCCTCGCTCTTGTGCTTCTCCGCCGCCGCCGTCTTGCCGGTGCCCGGCACGTTGCTGTGCAGATTGCCGCCGTTGTCGGAATAAAAGATCACCAGCGTGTTCTCGGTCAGGCCCAGGGCGTCGAGCTCGGCGAGGATGCGACCGAAGCACTCATCGACGCTGCGCAGCATGCTCGCCATGATCGGATTCTTCTGGCGACCCGTTGGATCGGTCTTTTTGGCGAATTCGGCGGTGTACTCCGGCTTGTGGCCCCAGGGACCGTGCACGCCGTAGCACCAGAGGTTGAGGAAGAACGGGCGATCCTTGTGGGCCTGCAGGAACTTCACCGCCTCCAGCGCCTGGCGATCGACGATGTATTCGCCGGGCGGACCATCGGTGATGGTGCCGACCTTGGCCTTCGCAGTCGGGTGACCCTCGGGCACGACGCCGTAGGGCGAAAAATAATTGCCCGGCGGACCCGGGTCTGGGGCGCAGTGGAAGGCCGTGTCAAAGCCCTGGGCCTCGGGGCGAAACTCCGGTGTCAGGCCGAGATGCCACTTGCCGATGTGGGCCGTGGCGTAACCCGCCGCACGCAGGGTTTCCGCCAGGGTGATCTCGGCCGGATCGAGGTAATTTTTGCTCACCGGCGTCAGCATTGGCCGGTTGGCCGGCGCTGTTTTCGGCATGAACTCGAAGTCGGCCGGCTGCGGCGGCTGATGGCCGCTGGCCGTCAGGATGCCGTGCCGGGTCGGGTGCTTGCCGGAGAGCAGGCTGCCCCGCGTCGGCGAGCACAACGGTGCCGCGTAAGCGCGAGTGAAGCGGGTCGCCCGGGCGGCGAAACGGTCCAGGTTCGGCGTCTCGTAGTACTGCGAGCCGTAGACGCCGCTGTCCCTCCAGCCCATGTCATCGACGAGGAAGAGCACGACATTGGGTCGATCCGCCGCCGCAAGCGGCAGCATCAGGCAGAGCAGGAGAAGCAGGGATTTCATGCTGTGCCGGTGAACGATGGTCAGACGTGGTTCTTCCGGCGAATGCAGTCCGCCGCTGTTCTGCCGCCTCGTTCGGTTCACACTGGCAACCCAGAAGGTCCGCAGATTTCACAGATGGCGCAGATGGGACAGAAAAGACAGGAAGGGAACTGCAGATG
>CAZSBO010000117.1:3254-12802 GCA_964605265.1 uncultured Prosthecobacter sp. | reverse complement strand
TGCTCGGGGTCGTCCTGCAGCAGGGCAAAGGCATGGCGCCCCGCCAGTGCCGCCGCCGCGCCGGTGTCGAACGGGCGTCGCCAGGCCTGCAGTTCGGCACTTTCACCGCCGGGTGCGACCAGTTCGCCGGTCAGGGTGTCAGTCTCGGCGTCAAAGCTCAGGTGCAGGGTCAGGGGCGGCAGGCCGGCGCGGGCGGGCAGGGCGATCTCCGTTTGCAGACCGCCGTCCGCGGTTTCGCTGAAGGCGCCAAGGATCGGACGCAGGCCCTTGCCGTCGCGCAGGCTGCCACTGAAGGCTCCCGAGCCGGCGGGGGTCAGTTCCAGCACGGCACCGAGATCGTCGTTGAAGGCGTGGCGCTCGATCAGGCCGTGGAAACTGCCGCCAACCAACCGCGGCAGGGCGGGGCCATTGCCACCGCGCGGGCCGTGCCGGCCAGGACGGGAGGAGGGCGGGGCGACCAGGGTGACGGTGGCCGTGGCGAAGCCTTCGTGGCCATCGCCAATTGTGTAGCTGAAGTGGGTGTCGTCGAAGCGCGGGTTGGCGCGGAACAGCAGCAGGTTGCCTTCGCGCCAGAGCTTGCCGGCGCGGGCGGGGCGCGGCTTGCGGAAGTCGACGAGTTCCAGGGCATCGCCATCGGGATCGGAATCGTTGGCGAGCACGTCGAGCACCACTGTGGTACCCGGGTTGACAAGGAAGAGGTCGTCGACCGCGATGGGCGGGCGGTTGGCGGTGTAGAAGAGCAGGTCTGCTCCGGTCGCCTCGCCGAGCGGACCACCGGCGCGGACGCGGAAGTGGTACCAGGTGCGCGGCTGCAGGCCGGTCAACACGGCGCTGACGTCGGCGCTGCCTTCAACGACGGCGGGGCTGGCATCGATCGTGTGGCCGTAGTCCGCGGTCAGGCCGTAGTCGAATGCCACGGTGCAGGTTTCGCTGCCGGTCTCGACGCGGCCCTGCAGGGTGGCGCCGAGCGAGGAGATGGCGCTGGCGTCGAGGGTTTGCACCACGGGCGGCTGGGGTGTCACGCCCTCGGCGCGCAGGGTGATGAGGGTGGGCGATTCGTCATCGTCGCTGCCGGTCAGTTCCAGCGTCGCCGTCCACGGCCCGAGGTCTGGGGGCGCGAAGGCCACGGTCAAGGAGGCAACGGCGCCCGGGGGCAGTGTCGCGGGCGGGGCGGTGACCAGGCTGAACACGCCCGTGCCGGTCACCGTCGCGGTCAGGTCGGTGAGTTCGGCGGACCCGCTGTTGCGCACTTGGAAGATCGCCTGGCGCAGCCGACCCGGTGCCGCCGGCAGCAGGCTGGCCTCGCCGTCGACGGCGAGTTCCGTGCCGGCAAACAGCAGGTCGAGTTCGGGTTTCGGCACGCCGCGCAGGATGGCGGTTTCGCCGGCATTGCTGCGCGCTTCCGCCGGGCCATCGGCATTGAAGCTGCCGAGCAGGATTTCCTCGACGCCATCGCCGTCGAGATCGCCCGCCGCCAGGGCACCGCCGGCGCTCCACTGGTCGTTGGCGCTGGCGCCGTGAAGTGTCACCTCGGCCCCGGCGAGTCCGGCCAGGGCCAGATCGCGCACGGCCGGCAGGCGGTGGCGACCGAAGATCAGGTAGGCCTCGCCGCTGTTGCTGCGAGTTTCGCCCGGGCCATCGGCCAGCGGGGCGCCGAGCAGCAGATCGGCAAAGCCGTCGCCATTGAAGTCGCCCGCCACCAGGGCGCCGTTGATGCCGAGGTTGTCGCCGGCGCTGGCACCGAAGACGTGAACATCGGCGCCGCTGGCGAGATCGACCGCCGCGACCGGCAGGGAACGGCCCAGCACGATGTAAACTTCGCCGGCGCTGGTGCGGCTGTCACCGGGACCATCGGCCAGCGGCGCCGCCAGGATGAGATCCTGTCGGCCATCGCGATCCACATCCGCCAGCAGCAGGCCGCCGCCGGACGTCAGGCCGTCGCTGGCTCCGGCACCGTGGATGACCGTGTCGGCATCCGTGGCGAGATCGAGCCGAGCCGGCCAGACACTGCGTCCGAGCAGCAGGCAGGCCTCGCCCGCACTCGCGCGCGTGTCGCCCGGTCCGTCGCCGCCCGCGGCGCCCACGATCAGATCGGCAACACCGTCGCCATCGACATCCCCCACGGCCAGCGCGCCACCGGCGCTGAGCTGGTCGGAGGCGCTGGCACCGTCGATCGTCACGTCGGCTTCGCTGGCGAGGTCGAGCGTGGTGGGGAAGCTGGCGCGACCGAAGATCACCGCCACTTCACCGGCACCACTGCGGCTATCCGCCGGGCCGTCGCCTCCCGAGGCGCCGAGCACGAGGTCGGCAACACCGTCGCCATTGACATCGCCCGCGGCCATGGCGCCACTGCTGGTGAGCAGGTCGCTGGCGCTGGCGCCATGAATCGTCAGATCGGCACCGCCGTCGCCCGACAGGGCGAGGTCGAGCACGGCCGGCCAGGTGCTGCGACCGAACAGCACGCAGGCCTCGCCGGCCCCGGAGCGGCTTTCGCCCGGGCCATCGCCGCCGAGGGCGCCGAGCACGAGATCCTGCAGGCCGTCGCCATTCAAATCGGCGGCGAGCAGGCTGCCGCTGCCGGTGAGCTGATCGATCGCGTTGGCCCCGTACACCACCGCATCGGCACCGCCGGCGGCGAGGTCGAGTTGGGCAGGGAAGCTGGCTTTGCCGAAGATCACGTAGGCTTCACCGGCGAAGGAGCGCGCTTCGCCCGGTCCGTCAGCCCCCGGCGCGCCGAGTACCAGATCCTGGCGGCCGTCGCCATTGAGGTCCGCCAACAGTACCGCGCCGCCGTTGCTGAGCTGGTCGCCGGCGCTGGCGCCGAGGATGCTCAGGTCCGGGGCTGTGCCCGCCGTGCCGGCCGCGTCGAGCGGCCCGCTGAAATCCGCCCGGCCGAACCAGACCTCCACCACGCCGGCATCGGTTCGCACCGGACTGCCGGCATCGGCCATGGCCGAGGCGACGATGAGATCGGCGAGGCCGTCGCCATTGAGGTCGCCGGTGCGCACGACCCGACCCAGGCCGTCGTTGGCGAGTCGGCCGCTGGCGAGACCGGTGACGGCGTTGTCGGCCGAGCCTGGCGACAGGGCAAGGTCGTAGGTCGATTCAAAGGCCATGCCGATCACCGGCAGGAACAGGGCGGAGCAGAGCAGGGAGCGCATGGCGGGAGCGGCGTTCGAAGGTGAATTATTATCAAATCTATGATAATAATGGATTTTATTTCGAGGCAAGACAAATTCCGCGGGGCTGGCGCCCGGCACACGGCCCTTGCTTCGCGGCCACCCGGGTTTAAAGAAGTCTTTCCATGTTTTCCGCCCTCACCGAGAAACTCGAAGACACCTTCCGCAAGCTGCGCGGCCTCGGCAAAATCAGCGAGGCCAACATCGCCGACGCCCTGCGCGAGATCCGCCTGGCGCTGCTGGAGGCGGACGTCGATTTCAAGGTCGCCAAGGACCTCATTGAGGCGGTCAAGACCCGCGCCCTCGGCGAAGAGGTGCTGCGCACGGTCTCGCCCGGTCAGCAGATCGTCAAAATCTTCCACGACGAACTCGTCACCCTGCTCGGCGGCGGCACTCAGGAGCTCGACCTGACCCCGCCGCAGCGGATTTTGCTGGTCGGCCTCAACGGCGCCGGCAAGACCACCACCTCGGCGAAGCTCGCCGGCTGGCTGAAGAAGCAGGGCAAACGCCCGCTGCTGCTCGCCCTCGACCTCTACCGTCCGGCCGCCATCACCCAGTTGCAGGTGCTCGGTCAGCAGCTCGGGGTGCCGGTCTTCGCGCCGGCCGCCGGCGAGACCGATGTGGTCCGCGCCACCCGCGCGGCGCTCGCCTGGCTCGATCAGCAGGGCGGGGGCGCGGCGATCTTCGATACCGCCGGCCGTCAGGAGGTCGACGAGGCCCTGCTCGCCGAGCTAAAGTCGGTGCGCGACCTCGTGCAGCCGCGCGAGACCCTGCTGGTGGCCGATGCCGCCACCGGTCAGCAGGCCGTCAGCGTGGCCTCGCGCTTCCATGAAACGGTCGGTCTGACCGGCCTGATCATGTCGAAGCTCGACGGCGATGCCCGCGGGGGTGCGCTGCTGTCGATGCGCCAGGTGACGGGTTGCCCGGTGAAATTCATCGGGGTGGGCGAAAAGACCGACCAGCTTGAGGTCTTCCACCCCGACCGCATGGCCCAGCGCATCCTCGGCATGGGCGACGTCGTCAGCCTGGTCGAAAAGGCCTCGCAGGAGATCGACGAGAAGGAGGCGATGAACCTGATGCGCCGCCTGGAGCAGAACAAGTTCGACTTCAACGATTTCCTTGGCCAACTGCGCTTCATGAAGAAGCTCGGGCCGCTCGAGGGCCTGCTCGGCATGATCCCGGGCATGAGCAAGCTGAAGGGCATGCCGGGCGTTGATGACAAGCGCATGAAGCATGTCGAGGCCATCATCCTGTCGATGACCCCCAAGGAGCGCAGCCGGCCGGAGATCCTCAACGGCAGCCGGCGCAAGCGCATCGCCCGCGGCGCGGGTCGCCCGGTCGTCGAGATCAACCAGCTGCTCAAGCAGTTCGAGATGATGCGCAAGCTGATGAAGAACAAGGGGGCGATGGCGCAGATGGCCGGTGGCCTGTTTGGCGGCGGTGGCGGCATGCCGCAACTGCCCAAGGGCCTGATGCCTGGCGGCGGCAAGATGCCGAAGCTGCCCAAGGGCTTCCGCTTCTGATCGGCATTGCCGGCCGCGGCCGGAGCGTCCATGATGCGCGATGCAGGAAAGCCTCCTCCACGTCCTCGCCTCCGAATCCCCGCGCGCCGGTCTGACCGTGCGCGGCTGGGTGCGCACCAAGCGCGAGTCCAAGTCCTGCGCCTTCCTGGAGCTGACCGACGGCTCCTGCTTCCGCGGCCTGCAGGTCGTGGTCGATGCCGGCCTGCCGTCGGCGGAGTTGCTGCCGCAGGTTCTCACCGGGGCCTCGGTCGAGGTCACTGGCGACCTCGTCGCCTCGCCGGCCCCCGGCCAGAAATGGGAGTTGCAGGCGGCGGAACTGCGCCTGCTCGGCATCGCCGACGCCACTTATCCACTGCAGAAAAAAGGCCACACGCCCGAATTCCTGCGCACGATCGCCCACCTGCGCCCGCGCACAAACCTGTTCGGCAATGTCTTCCGCGTGCGCAGCCGCATGGCCTTCGCCATCCACCGCTTTTTCCAGGAGCGCGGCTTCTTCCATGTCCACACGCCGGTCATCACCTCAAACGACTGCGAGGGCGCGGGCGAGATGTTCCGGGTCACCACTCTCAAGCCCGGTTCGAACGCGCCGGCGAGCGAGGATTTCTTCGGCCGGCCCACCCATCTCACCGTCAGCGGCCAGCTGCAGGGCGAGGCCTTTGCCTGCGCGCTCGGCAAGATCTACACCTTCGGTCCGACCTTCCGCGCCGAGAACAGCAACACCGCCCGTCATGCGGCGGAGTTCTGGATGATCGAGCCCGAGATTGCCTTCTGCGACCTCGCCGCCGACATGGCCCTGGCCGAGGAAAATGTGCGCTATCTCGTGCGCGCCATGCTGGAGGAATGCGGCGAGGAGTTGGAGTTCTTCAACCGCTTGGTCGACAAGGGCCTGGAGGCGCGCCTGCGCCAGACCCTCGACCAACCCTTCGAACGGATCTCCTACAGCGAGGCGGTCGATCTGCTGCTGAAGTCGTGTCGCAGCTTCGAGCATCCGGTGGTCTGGGGTGAGGGCCTGCAGACCGAGCACGAGCGCTACCTTGCCGAGGAGCATGTGCGCGGGCCGGTGACGATCTTCAACTATCCGAAGGCGATCAAGCCCTTCTACATGCGCCAGAATGAGGACGGTCGCACGGTGGCGGCCATGGACCTGCTGGTGCCTGGGATTGGCGAGATCATTGGCGGCAGCCAGCGCGAGGAACGGCTCGATGTCCTGCTCGAAGCGATGCATGCCCACGGTCTCAGCGAGGCCGACTACGGCTGGTACCTCGACCTGCGCCGCTACGGCAGTGTGCCGCATGCCGGTTATGGCATGGGCTTTGAACGCCTGCTCATGTTCGTCACCGGCGTGAGCAATATCCGCGATGTCATCCCCTTTGCGCGCACACCCGGTCATGCGGAGTATTAAAACCGTCATGATCGCGCTCCGTGCCCTCGTCCTGCCGGCCCTGCTCGCCCTCGCACCCGCCCTTTCGGCCCAGACCGGCCTGAAGCTCGCGCTGGTGCCCGAGTCCACCGCCATCGTGCCGGGTGCGACCTTTCGCGTCGGCCTGCTGCTGCAGCCCGAACCGGGCTGGCACACCTACTGGAAGCAGCCGGGCATCGTCGGCGTGCCGACCCAGATCGACTGGGCCCTGCCCGCCGGTTTCACGGCGGGAGAACTCGAGTATCCCGGGCCGGAGCCGGTGCTGATGTTCCACATCAAGGCCCAGGGCTACCGGCGCGAGGTCCTGCTGCAGACGCAGATCAGCGCGCCCGCCGACCTCAAGCCCGGGACGGAAGTCGCCCTGCGCGGTCGCGCCACCTGGATGTGCTGCGGCAACACCTGCCACCCGGGCAGCCAGGTGCTGGAGGTGAAGCTGCCGGTCGCTGCCACGGCCGCGCCCGACCCGCGCTGGGCGCCGGTCTTTGAGCGCGAGCGCCAGGCTTACTCGCGGGAGAGCGACGCCTGGCAGGCGCAGGCGGAGGAAACGGGCATGAGCGTCACCCTGACCCTGCGACCGGCAAGCGCCGCGGCGCGGGCGCTGACGGCCGACGAGGTGGACGGCCTGCGCTTTTACACCGAGGACGGCTGGATCAACAGCGATGAGGATCAAAAGCTGGAACTTGGTCCGGATGGCGCCCTGCGGGTGGGTCTGACCCGCGCCGAGGTGTTTTTGGGGCAGGGGGGGGCGCCTGAGCAGTTGTTCGGCGTGCTGCGCCGTTCAGGCGGCTGGCTGGCGGGTGAAACCTGGTCCTGCCTGCGCATCGCCCCCAAGATTCGCCGCGCTGAGCCGTTAAAAGAGCCTCAGTCCCGCCATTGAATTGTTTGAACCCGGGACTAGGTTCCCCCCCACCATGAAAGGCATCCTCGTCCTCATCCTTGCCGCCGCCGTCGGCTACGTGGCTTACCAGCACGTCTATCCCATTGTCAGCGAGGCGCTGAAATTTGAGAAGCACCAGCCCAAACCGGTGGAGGTTGCGGTGGTCACCCCGGCGGCTCCGAAGCCCGAAGTCAAGGTCGAGGCCCCCAAGCCGGCGCCGGAACCCATGCCGGAGATGAAGCCCGAGCCGAAGCCGGCCCCGGCCATGCCCGCCATTCCCGAGCCGCCCAAGCCCGAGCCGGTCAAGCCGAAGGAAGGCGAATTCGTCGCCCCGGTCTTCCCGCCGATCGAAGAGGCGGTGAAAAACTGGACCGCCATCCCGCCGAGCGCCTTCCCGCGTCAGGTCAAGCTCAAGCGCGACCTGCAGTTGCAGATGAAGATCGGCAACTCGACCGCTTCCACCGAGGTCAAGGCCGGTGGCTCGATCTACGCGGTCGGTCAGGAAGGCACTGACCTGCTGGTTTCGCCGACCGACACCTCGCCGATGCGCGGCAAGGTCGCCCTCGACGACACCGACCTGAAAGAGGTGCTGACCCAGGTCTATGAGCGCTGGAAGGTCGCGCGCACCGAGACCCTGCGCCGCGCCCACGAATTCAAGCTCGCCGCCGCCGAGCGCGCCAAGAACGCCCCGGCACCCGCCGCCGGCGCCACGGCCAGCAACGACCAGCCTGCGCGTGATGCCGATGGCACTTACCCGCTGCTGATCGCCAGCATGAAGTCGGGCCAGGTCACCGAGATCAAGACCGACAACATCAAGGAGTGGGGCGAACCGCAGATGGTGGACGGCGCCTGGACGGTCATCGTCAAGTACGAGACCCAGACCATGTTCGGCAAGTTCGAGACCGAGGCCCAGGCGACGATCAAGAACGGTCGTGTCGAGAAGTGGATCTACACCGGTTCCGGTGAAGTGGTGCCGTAACCGGCTCCGCAGGAATAGCCCCCTTTGAAAGCCTTGCTCGACAAGCTTGAAACCCGCTTCGGCCGCTTAGCCGTGCCGGGCTGCGTCCAACTCATCGCCACACTCCAGCTCGTGGCGCTGGTCGTCTTCGCGCTGCTGCCGCCCGACACGCGTCAGCCGTACGAGGATTTTCTCACCCTCGATCCCGCTCGGGTCCTGGAAGGGCAGGTCTGGCGATTGCTCACCTTCGCGGTCATTCCCGCCAGCAACCTGTTCTTTGCCGTCATCACCGCCCTCTTTCTGATGTGGCTGGGGCGCGGTCTCGACGAGGCCTGGGGCGCCTTCCGGGTCAATCTTTACGTGCTCGGCGGTATGCTGGCCATTGCGCTGGGCACCCTGCTGTTTGGCTACACGGCCGACGGTTACTGGCTGCAAATGAGCCTGCTCTTCGCGTTCGCGACGATCTATCCGAACGAGGAGATTTTGCTGTTCTTCGTCCTGCCGGTGAAGATCAAGTGGGTGGCCGTTTTCTCCGCCGCCATGCTCGGCCTCATGGTCCTGTCCTCGCCGGTGGCTCTCATCCCGATCTTTTTCGCCCTGCTCAACTACGCCCTCGTCTTCGCGCCCGCTTTCCTCCGCGGTCGGATGCACGCGGCCCGCGTTGCCGGTCGCCGCACCCGCTACGAACAGGCCGCCGGCGGCGCCGCCGAGTTCTTCCACCAGTGCCAGCGCTGCGGCAAGACCGAGGTCGATGATCCCTCTTTGCACTTCCGCGTCACCGATGAGGGCGATGAAATCTGCTCGGCCTGCCGGCGCTGAGTGGTGCGCAAGCCGCGCTTGCCTTCGCGTCGGCCGATGACATCTTGAGCCACCCCCACCATGCGCTGCCCCAAATGCGGAAGCTCCCAGGACAAGGTCATTGACTCACGCGAGGCGCGCGAGGGTCATGCCATCCGCCGCCGCCGCGAGTGCATGAAGTGCGGCTTCCGCTTCACCACCTACGAAATCGTCGAGCGCGAGGAACTGCGCGTGGTCAAGCGCAACGGCGCCCGCCAGCCTTTCAATCGCGACAAGCTCATGTCGGGCCTGGTCAAGGCCTGCGAAAAACGCCCGGTCAACATGGAGCAGCTCGAGCAGCTCGCCGACGACATCGCCGGCGAACTCGAGGAGGAGGGCTACCGCGAGATCCCCTCGACCGTCATCGGCGCCAAGGTCATGCAGCGACTTGAGCAGATCGACCATGTCGCCTACGTCCGTTACGCCTCGGTGTACCGCCAGTTCGAGGACGTCGGCGAGTTCATCAATGAGATCAAGGGGCTCGACCAGCGTCGCGGTGGCGACGCCGGCCAGTTCGATCTTTTCGGCTGAGCCACGCCCTTTCTGCTTGGCACTCCGCCCGCTCGCAGGCATGCTTTTCTGCGCCATGAACCGTCTGCCCGCCCTTCTGCTGTCCCTGGCCCTGTGGGGTTCCGGTCTGTCCGCCCAGGAACCCGTGGCGCGCCCGCTCGATCCCCTCGTCACCGGCGAGGCCGCCTGGACCTGGAGTGCCGCGCAGTTTGAGCAGCAGTTCCAGTCGCTGCGTTTCGACTGG
>CAZSBO010000117.1:0-3154 GCA_964605265.1 uncultured Prosthecobacter sp. | reverse complement strand
CAGTGCGGTCGCCGCCGAGGGCCTGGTCTGGAGCCGGCCGCCGAGCGCCTTTCTCCTGGAATACAGCTTCCAGCGCGAGGTGAAGAGCCGCGGCATTCCGTTCCAGGCCGAGTTCATCCGCCTGCGCGTCGCCCCGGTGGGCGGTAGCAGCTCGGGGCTTGCCGCCACCGCCAATGCCAGTGTGCCGGTCGGCCGCGGCAGCCTCACCGCCAACGTCACCCGTGCCGACAACGGCGATGTCGTCATCAGCGGTGTGCCCATGGTCGATCAAGGCCCCAAGGGCTACTGCGCGGTCGCCACCGCCGAGCGGGTTTTCAAATACTACGGCCTGCCGGTGGATCAGCACGAGATGGCCCAGATCGCCGGCAGCAGTTCCGACGGCGGTACCAGCCCCGACAAGATGTACGCCGCCCTCAACAAGCTCGAAGGCCGGCTCGGCGTCAGTGTCCGCGTCATCGAGGACTGGGACTTCCGCAAGTTCATGGACCGCGTCTCCGACTACAACCGCGAGGCGAAGAAGGCCAAGAAACCCGAGGTCGACGCCAGCCCGCGCAACGGCGTCATCTACATCGATGAGATCGTCGGCAAGATGGATGGCGAAGTCCTGCGCACGGCGCGCACCGAGCGCGACCGCTCCGGCTTCGGCAAGTTCCAGCGCACCCTTGCCAGCCTGGTCGACCAGGGTATTCCGATCATGTGGAGCGTTTCGCTCGGCCTGCTGCCCGAGCCGGAAATCCCCCAGGCCAGCGGCGGTCACATGCGCCTGCTCATCGGCTACAACGCCAAGACCCACGAGGCGTTGTTCTCCGATTCCTGGGGCGCCGACCACGCCCTCAAGCGCATGCCGCTGGCCAATGCCTACGCCATCACCAACGGCCTCTACTACATGCAGCCGCGCGCCAAGTGACGGCGCCCCTCCCGCTTTGATCATGTCCGACAAGACCCTGTTCCAGAAAATCCTCGACCGCGAGATCCCGGCCCCGCTCATCTACGAGGACGACCTCGTTGCCGCCTTCCACGACATCGCCCCGCAGGCGCCGGTGCACGTGCTCATCGTGCCGAAAAAGCCCATCCCGCGGGTGGGCGCCGCCGAGCCGGGCGACCGCGATGCGCTCGGCGCCCTGCTGCTCGCCGCCGGCCGCATCGCCGAACAGCTCGGCGTCAAGGACAGCGGTTTCCGCCTCGTCATCAACCACGGCCCCGACGCCGGGGAAACCGTGCCGCACCTGCATGTGCACCTGCTCGGCGGTCGCGACCTCGCCTGGCCGCCCGGCTGAAAAAAGTGCCGCCCCGTGCAACTTCGCCGCGCGGGCGCGGTTACAGGGATTGTCATGGACCCCCTCACCCCCAACGACCCGCTCTGGAAGCTGCTCGGACAGAGCCGGCGGGTCGAGGTGCGCCCGAACTTCACCCAGAACGTCCTGCGCGCCGCCCGCCAGACCCCGCAGGAACGCGGCTGGTTCGCCCGCCTGCGCGCCTGGGCGACCGCCCCGGAGCGCCCCGGCCTCGCCTGGGCCGTCGCCGCCGCCGTGGCCCTGGCCGCGGGCTTGGTGCTGATGCAGCCCAGCGGTTCGGCCCCCGAGGTCGCCCAGCAGCCGGCCGAGGTGCCGGCCCTGCTGCTGGAAACGGATTTCCCGCTGGTCGACGGCTACGACACCCAGTGGCAGAACCTCGAACAGATGGGTGACCTGCTCGCCGTCCAGGACAGCGCCCTGCTCACGGATCGCGAGATTCACCTGCTGCTGTACTGAAGTGGGGAAGGGGAGGGGTCGGCGGGATCTGAGATCTGAAATTTGCGATCTGAGATCCTTTTCCCTCGCAATGCCAGGGCGAGGTGTGGCGTAGTCGTTCGATGCCCGAAGCTCCCACCCGCGTCCGCCACCAGATCCTCGCCACGGCGACGGCGGTGGCGTTCCTGATGTACCTGGATCGCATCTGCCTGGCCAACATCCTCAGCTCGGATTCCTTCCAGAGCAGCATCGAGCTGTCGCCGGGGCAGATCGACTGGATCAAGGGCGCCTTCTTCTGGGCCTACGCGCTCGCCCAGGTGCCGGCGGGCTGGTTGAGCGACCGCTTTGGCACGCGCATCCTCATCACGATCTACATCGCCACCTGGTCGATCTTCACCGCCGCCACCAGTTTTTCCTGGGGTTTCACCACCCTGCTGCTCGCGCGGCTTGGCTGCGGCCTCGCGGAGGCCGGTTATTACCCGGCCAGCAGTGGCCTGCTGACCAAGTGGGCGCACATCGAGGGACGGGGGTTTGCCAGCAGCCTGATCTCCTGGGGCGGTCGCGTCGGGGGTGCTGTGGCGCCCGGCCTCACGGCCTATGTCATCCTGCAGGCTGGCGACTGGCGTTGGGCGGGCTGGCTCTATGGCGCGGTCGGTGTGGCGGTGGCCATTGCCTACTGGGCGGTGTTCCGCGATCACCCGCGCCTGCACCCGCGCTGCAACGACGCCGAGATCGCCCTGCTCGCCGAGGGCCGGGGCGACTTCCAGCCGCTGCGCCAGCCGCCGCGGCGGTTCCCGTTCCTGGCCGCCTGCGCCAGCGGCAACCTCTGGCTGGCCAACGCCGTGCAGTTCTTCACCAACATCGGCTGGGCCTTCCTGATCCTGTCGCTGCCCGACTACCTCAAGCTCGTCAAGGGACTCAACGACGGCTTGACCGGTCTGATCACCACCGGCGCCCTCACGATCGGCATCGCCGCGCTGCCCTTCGGAGGCTGGTTGACTGACGCCCTCACGCGCCGGCACGGCCGCCGCCTCGGGCGCATGCTGCCGATGTCGGTCACCAAGTTCGCCGCCGCCGGCTGCTACCTGCTGGCCCTGTGGACCGATACCGGCTGGGGCATGGCCATTGCCTTCGGCCTGGTCGCCTTCTTTGCCGACATCGGCTTGCCTGCCATGTGGACGACGATGCAGGACATCAGCGGCAAGCATCAGGCCCAGCTCTTTGGCTGGTCGAACATGTGGGGCAACTTCGGCGCCGGCATCCAGCCAATTCTGTTCACCGCCGTGCTCGCCGCTTACGACAGCAACCGCGACTTCCATGAGGGCGTTTGGCTGTGCGCCGTCGCCTTCGTGCTCGCCGGCGTCTTCGCCCTCTTCGTCGATGCCAGCAAGCCGGTGCTGAAAGAAGCGGAGGCTTGAGGGGTT
>CAZSBO010000116.1:0-12859 GCA_964605265.1 uncultured Prosthecobacter sp. | reverse complement strand
GACCGTCACCGCCTACAAGCTGTTCCGCACCGACGCGCGGCAGCCGGGCAAGCTGTTCCCGCTGTTCGTCAACGCGAACGACCCTGTCGATGTGGGTGTGTGGCTGGACGCCGATGTCGGACCCGCCGCCGGCGGCGGCAAGGTCAAGAGCAAGCTCGGCCCGCTCGCCTTCCGCCCGGGCTGGCACGCGGGCGACATCCCCGTGGCCACGCACATCGGCGAGAAGTCGTCCCCGTCCGTCAAGGGGCCCGATCGCCGGCCGGCCAACCAGGTGTGGGCCGAGGTCGAGATGGCGGCCGACGTCGACTGGCAGTCCGAGGCCGACCGCCGCGGCACGAACGCCGCCGGGCGGGTCGTTCCCGTCAAGGCGCACATCACCGATCGCCTGCCGGAGGACGGCTTCTACCGCTACAAGACCAACGCCAACATGACCGGCAACTGGCTGATCGGTGGCTCGATGCGAGTCAAGCGCGTCCTGTCGGACCAGGAGGTCGCGGAGATCAACGACGCCGCTGGCGTGGCCGACCTGCCGCGCGCGCGCGAGGCGGCGGTGTCAGAAAGCCGTCGCGCCGGCGGCTGGCTAGACGACCTCGGGCGGATCCAGTTCGCGCCCGGCGCCTGGCTCTACAGCAAGGTCGCCGACTTCGCGCTGTCGATCCTGACGCCGCTGCGCATGAACACGATGCCGCAGCCGCTGAAGCGGTCGGTTCGCGCCATGAAGCTGCAGATCGAGCAAGCCAAGACGACGGCCACGAAGGTCGCCGGGGAGATGTTCAAGATCAGCGACGCAGAGCGCAAGCTGATCAGCGACATCGTCGAGAAGGAGCTGGCCGCCGGCGTCGCTCCGCCGCAGCACGCGGTGCGGATGGCCGACGGCATCAACCGCGTCATGGACCAGCAGACCAAGGACCTGGTCGACCTCGGCATGCTGTCTCAAGAGGCAGCCGACGAGTGGCGCGGCAAGTACCTCCCGCGCTTCTACGAATCAAAGCTGCGCCAGGCCGCGGACCCGTGGGTGCAGGCCGCGAAGAAGGCGCTCGGCGGCCGGCCTGGCGTGATGCGCGGCATCGGCGGCAAGAGCCTGCGCGGCCGCGGGCTGTGGGAGACGGTGCCTTCCGACGAGCTGCAGGACTGGCTCGACCAAGGGTGGGAGGTCCGCGACCCGGACTTCGTCGCCGGCCAGTCGCAGACCGTCCAGGTGTGGCGCGACTACACGCGCGCCGAGCGGGACAAGATGGGCGAGATCCGCGACGCCGGGTTCCGCTTCGTCATGGGCTACATGCGCACGCAGCGCGACATCGCCCTCGGCCGGCTGTTCCAGTCGATCGCCCAGGACCCGTCGATGGCGTCGAAGAAGGAGAAGCCCGGCTGGCGCCAGGTCCCCACGACGACGGTCGAAGGCACCGGCGTGAAGCGGTACGGGAAGCTCGCCGGCATGTGGGTGCCGCAGGACGTCATCAACCACCTCGGCAACATCGACGGCGGCAACAGCGAGATGCTGCGCATGTACCGCAAGGCGCTGGGGGCATGGAAGGAGGGCAAGACCGTTCTCAACCCCGTATCGCACGCGAACAACGTCCTGTCGAACGTGACCATGACGCACTTCGCTGGGGTGTCCTACTGGGAGGCGCACAAGTACGCCGGCGCGATCATGGACATCGCCAAGCAGCGGCCGATGATTGACGAGGCGCGCCAGGCCGGGCTCTTCCTCGGGACCATGAGCCAGGCCGAGCTGCTCAATGACATGCCGCCGGAGCTGAAGGCGATGGCCGCGATCCAGGAGGGCAAGACCGAGCGCGCCGCGGGCTGGATCTGGAACGCGCTGTCCCTGTGGCTGCGCAAGCCGGCAGGCATTGCCTACGAGGCCGAGGACCTGTTCTTCCGCTACGTCATCTACCGCGACGCGCGCGGACGCGGCCTGTCGCCGGAGGACGCCGTCGACTACTCGCAGCGGTACGTCTTCACCTACGACGACCTGCCAGAGAACGCGCAGCGGATCCGCGACTTCGCGATCCCGTTCTTCTCTTACAGCTACAAGTTCATCCCGGCCTTCCTCCACACCGCAACCCATTACCCGCATCGCCTGGCCGCGCCTGCTGCGCTGATGTTCGGCCTCAACGCGGCGATGTACGCGATCGCCGGCGGCGAGGACGACGAGGAGTGGACCGAGAGCATCCGCCGCTACCTCGAGGACCCCGAGCGCCGCGCCGCGGTCGACGCGCTCGAGGACGAGGAGCGCAAGAACCTGCCGCCGTGGATGAAGGGCTGGTCGCTGGTCGGCGCCCCGAAAGCGGTGCGCCTCGGCATGGACGAGGTCACCGGCATGCCGCTCTTCTGGGACATCGGCCAGATCATGCCTGGCGGGAACATGTTCGACATGGAGACGAACACCGGCGGCGTGCCGTGGGTGCAGTCGCTCACGCCGTCGCACCCGCTGCTGGCGATCCACACGTCGATGTTCATGAACAAGGACTCGTTCTTCGGGCGAGAGATCGTCGACGACAACGACACGAGCGAGGAGCGGCTGAAGAAGCGCAGCGAGTGGCTGTGGCGCCAGATCACGCCGGCGATCTCCATCGGCAACTACCACTCCACGCGCCTGGCCAACGTCATCGCGCAGATCACCGG
This sequence comes from uncultured Prosthecobacter sp., assembly GCA_964605265.1. GTDB lineage: Bacteria > Verrucomicrobiota > Verrucomicrobiia > Verrucomicrobiales > Verrucomicrobiaceae > Prosthecobacter. The sequence goes on along the minus strand of CAZSBO010000116.1, from coordinate 10,231 downwards.
CGAGCCGGTGCAGTGGATCTGGGGCGACGCGACCGGCTTTGGCAAGGACGGCCTGCCGGTGCAGCCCGGGCTGTCCGCCATCCAGACCGTCGGCATCAAGGTCCGCCCGATCGACCTGGAGATGTCCCAGCAGATCCAGCAGTCCCAGCGAGAGCGCCTGATCCGCGACATCGATGGCGAGATCCGCAGGCTGCGCAGGCTCAACAACAAGCAGGCCATCAGCGATCGCCAGCTCGACGCCGAGATCGATCGCGCGCAGATGAAGAAGGAGCGCATTCGCGAAGGGCTCACCGTCGACGGCGACCCGATGTGAGTGCATGTATGCCGACCCGTCGGTGATGCATTGACTGCCTGATCATTCACTGGGGGCTTCGCGCCCCGACCGCCAATGAAGAGCCCGCCATCCGGCGGGCTTTTTTCATGCCGTCATCAGGAGAGCCAATTGACCACGCAGACCGCTGACACCCAGGACGACGAGTTCGAGGCCGCCTTTGCAGAGGCCGCCCGCGCCCGAATGGGAGAGCCGACCGACCAGGGGCAGGCATCCGCACCGCCGCAGCAAAACGCCGCACCGGAGCAGAGCCAGGCCGAAGGGGAGAAGGCAGGCGAGAAGCCCGAGGCGCAAGACGCAAGGCCCGCAGACGAGCAGCTCGACGACATCACCGCGTTGCGCCGCAAGCTGCAGGAAGCCGAGCATCGAGAGCGCAGCGCGAGCGCGCGGGTCAGCGCATTCCACCGCAAGTTCAACGAAGCCGAGCAGCGACTGAAGGACCTGCAGGCGCAGCTCGAGGCCGCCAAGAAGCCGCCCGAGCCGCCGTCGCAGGATGACCAGGAAGCCCTGGCCGCCCTCCAGGAGATGCCCGAGCTTGGCAAAGCGGTCGACCGCCTGGTGAGCCAACGTGTGGCCGCCGCCGTCAAGCCGCTGGAAGAGCAGGTTCAACGTGTCGGCGCCGACGTGGAGCCGGCCAAACGCGCAGCCGAGGAGGCCGCCGTCCGCCGAGAGCTGGAGATCGTGGAGAAGGAATTCCCCGACGCCCAGCAGCTCGTCAAGGGCGACGACTTCGTGAAGTGGATCGAAGCCCAGCCGCCTGTCATCCAGGCCGCGTGGTCGAACGCATCCACCGGCGCTGACGCGCTGGCGTTCCTGCGCATGTTCGATCGAGAGGTCCGCAAGCCCAACGCCCCTGTGGCGTCGGCGGCGGGCCCGAAGAAGGAGCTGCTTCGCTCCGTCGGGATCCCGTCCCGCCCCGCGCAGTCGCCGCAAGGCGGCATGCCCGCGGAGGACGACTTCGACGGCGCGTTCGCCTTCTTCTCCAAGCAACGCCAGAAGGCGGCCGCCGGATTCCGGTGACCGCGGCACCCCAATCTCTTTAGGAGAACACCATGTCTGTTGTCTACGGGGACATCACCCCCCGCACCGCGGCCTACGCCGTCGATCGCATGCTGGCTCGCGCCATGCCGCACCTGTGCATGGCCAAGTTCGGCCAGATGCAGGCCGTGCCGAAGGGCCGTACCAAGGTCGTCAAATGGCGCCGGTACAACAAGATCGCCGTCGCGACAACGCCCCTGACCGAAGGCGTCACGCCGTCGTCCACGGCCGTGACCAACACCGACGTGACCGCGACGCTCGCGCAGTACGGCGACCGCACGCAGATCACCGACGTGATCATGGACACGCACGAGGACCCGATCCTGGGCGAGTTCAGCGACATCCTCGGCGAGGCCGCCGGCGAGACGAAGGAGACGCTGCTCTACAACGTGCTGAAGGCCGGCACGAACATCGAGTACGCCAACGGCTCGGCCCGCAACGCGGTCAACACCGCCGTCTCGGCCACCGTCCTGCGGCGCGTCATCCGCAAGCTCAAGCGCCAGAACGCGAACATGATCACGAGCATGCTGGCCGCGACCGACAAGGTTGCGACCCAGCCCGTGCCGCCGTGCTATGTCGCCTTCTGCCACCCGGACATCGAGGCCGACCTGCAGGGGATCACCGGCTTCATCCGCGTGCAGAACTACGGCACCTGGAAGCCGCTGGGTGACAACGAGATCGGCTCGTTCGAGAACATCCGCTTCCTGACGTCGACCCTCTACGCTCCGTTCGCGGACGCGGGCGGCGTCAAGGGCGCGATGCTGTCAACGACCGGCACCTCGGCCGACGTCTACCCGACCCTCGTGGTCGGCAAGGACGCCTACGCCGACGTGGCGCTGGCTGGCGCCTCGGCCATTACCCCGATGGTCACGAACCCGAAGCCGAGCGACAGCGATCCGCTCGCCCAGCGTGGGCACATCGCCTACAAGTTCTACCACGCGGCCGCCATCCTGAACGATGCGTGGATGGTCCGCATGGAGACGGCCGCCACGGCCTGATCGTGACGGGGCGCGAAGCCCTGTCTCTGGCCCCGGGCTTCGGCCCGGGGCTTCTCCTCACGTCAACCGGAGCCATCATGGCCACCAAGCAACCTTCCGTCTCCGACGGCGCCAACCACGGTTTGAGCGGCCGCAAGGTGACCGTCGAGTTCCTCAAGACCCAGGACCAGGAGCCGCGCGACATCTTCGTCGGCGTCGGCACCTACGAGGCGAGCATCAAGCGCGGCACGCAGGTCACGATCCCCGTCGAGGCCTTCGAGGTCCTTCGGAGCGCGACCTACCTCGACCAGGAGACGGACGAGAACGACCCCGCCGGCCTGCGCAAGGTCTGGGTCGAGAAGACCCGCTTCCCGTACAACGTCATCTCGCGCCACGACTGAGGCCGACGTGACTCTGCTCGAGCTGGTCAATCGGCTGAAGTCCGAGGCTGGTCGCAGCGGCGGCCCGCTGGCGACGATCGACGCCGCGGGCGAGGACGACGCCCGGCTGATCGGCTTCATCCGCCACAAGTGGACCGAGCTGCAGGTCAAGAAGGTCTGGAGCTGGCAGCGCAAGACGATCGCCACCGACGCGACGCTGCTGGACGACGTCGGCTCCTACACGGCGGCCGCCCTCGGCATCACCAACTGGCGTGCCTGGTGGCCGGAGGACGACGAGTACCGCCCGTTCGTGTACCCCGTCGGCGATCGGCCTCGCGCGTCGGAGCTGATCTACGCCCGGTACGAGGTCTTCCGCAGCGCCTACCTGGTCGTCCCGCCGGCCGCCGGCGAGCCGCGTCACTGGTCGATCGACGGCGCCGGGAATCTCCTCATCGGCCCGGTGCCGTCCGGCGGCGACTGGCGTCTGCAGATCGACTACCGGGCCAAGCCGACCGAGCTTCTGCTCGACGCCGACGTGCCGCTGCTGCCGGAGCATTTCCACCTGCTGCTGGTGTGGTCTGCCCTCGGCAGCCTGTCTTCGTTCGACGCCGCGCCAGAGGTTCGCCAGCGCGCCCAGGAGGAGTACGCGCCGATGTACGACGACCTGGTGAACGAGTGCGCGCCGAAGATGCGGCTGATCCGCCGCGGGCTGGCCTGACATGCTCCGCGGCCAGATGGCCCGCGTCCAGGTGCAGGCGCAGGCCGCGGCCATGCGCGGCGGCCTCGACCTCGTCTCACCTCCAGGCTACGCGAAGCCGGGCACGGCCAGGTTCTCGCTGAACTACGAGCCGGAGGTCGGCGGCGGCTACCGCCGTGTCGGCGGCATCGAGCGGTACAGCGGGCAATTCCAGCCGCACCTTGCCGACTACACGCTCCTCGCAGCCGACGGCGGCTACACGGGCGTCATCGTCGGCAACACGGTCACCGGCGGGACGTCCGGCGCCACCGGTGTCGTGTGCTTCATCAACGAGGCAGAGAACCAGCTCGCGGTCACGAAGATCGTCGGCGGGCCTTTCGTCGAGGAGGTGTTGACCGTCAGCGCCGTGGCCGTCGGAACCGTCACCGGGGTCGGGCCAGCCGTCGACGGGTTCGAGGACAACGTCATCTCTGCAGCCGCTGCGGCGATCTACCGCGTCGACATCGCGCAGCCCACCGGCACCGGCCCGATCCGGGGCGTGGCGATCCTCAACGACGTCGTCTACTGCTGGCGCGACACCGCAGGTGGCCTGGCAACCTACAAGGCGACCGCCGCCGGTTGGGAGCTGGTGCCGCTGTACTCCGTCGTCAGCTTCGACGGCGGCTCTGCCGCGTACCCAGACGGCGGCACGCTCACGCAGGGAGGCAACACCGCGACCATCCGCCGCGTCGTCCTCGAGAGCGGCGACTGGGGCGCGGGGACCGCCGCCGGCCGGTTCATCATCAGCGACATCACCGGCAGCTTCTCGGCCGCCGTCGCCGGCGGGTCGGGGGTGTGCAACCTCCTCGGCGGCGCGGCGCAGATCACGCAGTTCTCCGGCGGCCGCGTGCGGTCGGTGGTCTACAACTTCACCGCCAGCCTGAACACGCGCCGCCTGTACTGCTGCGACGGCGTGAACCAGGAGTGGGAGTTCGACGGCAGCGTGATCGTTCCGATCGCGACCGGCATGGGCGGCGTCCGAGCGACGGCTGTCGCGGCGCACAAGAACCACCTCTTCTACGCCTACCGCTCGAGCCTGCAGCACAGCGGCCTCGGCCTGCCGTACAGGTGGTCGCCGCTGTTCGGCGCCGGTGAGCTGGGTGCCGGCGACACGATCACGAACCTGGTCGGCGTCAGCGGTTCGGAGTCCAGCGCCGCGCTGATCGCTCTCTGCCAGGACTCGGCGTGGGTCCTCTACGGGTCGAGCGCCGCCGACTGGCAGTTCACCCGCATCAGCGAGGAAGCGGGCGCTCAGGCCGACAGCGCGCACGAGTACGGCGGCGTCCTCTCGTTCGACCGCGACAAGTTCCGCCAGTTCAAGCCGACGGACACCTTCGGCAACTTCAGCTACGAGTCGTCGTCGTTCCTCGTCGACCCGCTGATCCGCGGTGCAGTCGCGAAGACGGCCGTCCTCGTGAAGACGCGCAGCCTCTACCGTTGCTTCTTCAGCGACGGCCTGGCGCTCGTCGGCCTGGCCACCGGCGGCCCGATCGAGTGGATGCCGATCGACTACGACCGCACGATCGAGGTCGCCATCGGCGGCGAGATCAACGGCCAGCATCGGGTCTTCTACGGGTCCTTCGACGGCTGGGTCTACGAGGCCGATGTCGGGCGGTCCTTCGACGGCGACGAGATCGCGGCCGGCATGCGCCTGTCGTCCCTCAACCAGCAGAGCAACGTCACCCTCAAGCAGTACCGGCACGTCGAGATCGAGAGCCAGACCGAGTCCGCGTTCGCGCTCGCGGTGGCTGCTGAGTTCTCCGACTCCGATCCGAACTCAGCCGGCGTGACGACGAGCAGCCTCAACAGCTACCGGCGCATCTACGGCGCGGGCCTGTTCTGGGACTTCGAGTCCTGGGACCGCAGCTACTGGGACGTCGCCCTCGCGAACCGGGTCCGGTACGCGGTGCATGGACAGGGCCGGTCGATCTCGATCCTCGTCCGATCGAACTCCGCCAACGAGCTGCCGCACACGATCAAGAGCATGACGCTGCTGTACACGCCGCGTCGCCTGGCGAGGTAGCGATGGCGACCAACCCCTACTACCAGCGGGCGTTCAACGCGGCACTCGGCGCGCTCGCCAGGTCGCGCCAGATGATCAACGAGTTCGCGCTCATCCAGCGCGGGTTCGACCTCATCGGCACGTTCACCGGCGCGACGAAGTACCAGCTCTCGTGCTCGGACTTGACCAGCGATCTGGAGGTCAACGCCGAGGCGGCCTACTTCCGCACCCAGCGTGCGCTGACGCTGCTGGAGGTCCGTGCGTCGGTGCTCGCGCCGAGCGTGAGCGGGCCGGTTGTCGTCGACATCCTCGTCAACGGGGTGCAGATCCTGGCCACGCCGATCACGATCGACCAGGGTGAGAAGACCAGCACGACCAGCTCCGCGCCGGCCGAGATCACGATCGCGGCGATCCCCGATGACGCCGACGTCGTCGTGTCGATCGTGAGCCCGGGCGCCGGCGCCAAGGGCCTGATCGTGTCGATGCTGGGCGCTGTGACCAACCTCGTCCCGGCGCCATGACACATGGACATCCTCATCGATCCGTATCGGTACAAGGCGGCGCTGAAGCTGGTCACGCAGCCGTACCCGGTCGAGATGCTGGACACATGCAACCTGTCGGCGGATCTCGTCAAGGGGTGGTTCGGGTCGCTGCTGCCGCCGGAGCCGGTGTCGCTGACTGCGAACCTGGTGGATGCGGTCCTGTCGGTGGCGGTGAACTACGTCAGCTATCTCATCCCACCCGAGCAGGCTTCGTTGGTCGCGGATTTCGTGGGCGGGACGCTGGAGGTCGTCGTGGCCTACCAGACCTACGTCATCCCGCCGGAGTCCGCGAGCCTGGCCGCCGACTTGGTGGGCGGCGAGCTGGTCGTCACAACGGCCTACGTCACCTACTCGATCCCGCCTGAGAGCGCGTCGCTGGCCGCCGACTTTGTGGGCGGCACTTTGGAGTCAGCATGAACCAGAAAATGGGCCTGCAGGGCCGCTACACGATCCGGGTCACGCGCCCGGGCGTCGGCGTCATCCGCGAGCTGGAGTTCGACAACCTCATTACCGACCTGGGGCTGAACGGCATCGGCATCAATGGCGCATCCTGGGTCGCGTCGGTTTCGCTCGGGACGGGCACGGCCGCGCCCGCCGCCGGCGACACAACCATCAGCGGCGCCGTATCGACCACCGGCACGACGCCCAACGGGTGGTCTGGTGGCTGGCTGCAGGGCGTCGTCAACACAGGGTCGCCAAGGTACTCGTGGGGTCGTGTCAGCCGGCGGTTTGCTCAAGGGGTCGCTGAAGGCAACTGGACCGAGGTCGGGATCGGCCGTTCGTCCACCGCGCTGTGGAGCCGCGCGCTGATCCTCGATGGCCTCGGTGATCCCACCACACTGTCAATCGCCGCCATCGACATCGTGGATGTCGAGTACGAGCTGCGCGTCTATCCGAGCGAGGTGGACGTGACCGGGAACAAGACCATCGGCGGCGTGGACACGGCCTACACGATCAGGCCGACCCAGCTCGATGCGGTCACCGCGCAAAGGATGCTCACCGGCTCGTGGATGAGCATCGGGTCCGCTGGCTACGGAACCTATGTGCGCGACGGCGCGCTCAACGACATCTGGTTGCTGCCATCCGGCAATCAGTTGCCTTCCTACTCGTCGGGCGGGAGCTGGACATCGAACTCGGTTGCCGCCTACGTTAATGGGTCGCGGACAAAGGTTGTCACGACCAATGGCGGCATTGACAGTGTGAACCTGGCGTCCGGGATTTCGGTCGCCATCCCGTACTTCTTCGGGGACGGCTTCAACGGCGGCGTCTCGCCGTTCAAGTGCGGTTTCTCGCCTCCGATCGCCAAGAACAACACGAAGATCATTTCCCTGACCTTCAGCGTCACCTGGGGTCGGCTGTGAGCCTTCCGGGCACCGGCATCGTCACGGCGGGGCCATCGGCCGCGCTGCTGCCGCCGGACGATCTCGGCCGCCCGCAGCGGACTGTCGACTTCGAGCTGGCGGGCTCCGGGCTGCAGGTCGGCATCAACGGTCTGCGGGTCCGCGACTGGCGGATCGATCTGGTGGGCACCGAGGTCCGGCTTGCCAAGCGCGACGACCCCGACAACTTCACCGTCATCATCACCGAGGCCAGCATCACGCAGATCAGCCTGGCCTTCGACCAGAACATGAACTGGGCGGCGGCCTACGTCGCGCTCAACCAGGCCAAGCTGCGCTGGTACGACGCGACGATCCCCGGCTTCACGACGATCAACCTGGCGGCCGACGTGCGCAGCCCGTTCTTGTCGATGGACGACAAGCGGGACATGGCCACGTCGAGCAACCGCAACGACATCATCCTGGCCTACGTCCGCGGCAACCGGCTGTGCTATCGCCAGCAGCGTGACCGTTTCCAGACCGAGCGCATCCTCGCGTGGACGGACGGGTCCGAGGTCAGCATCAACAAGCTCGGCATGAACCGCGGCCTGCGGCTGCAGTTCGAGCTGGTCGGTCTCGGCGCGACGCTGGCCATCGGGGCGGTGCTGGGCGCCTGGCGCGAGGCGGTCTACCTGATCGGCGTGACCTCGATCTCGCTGGCCATGCCGGCCGAGCTGGCCACGAACGACAGCCTGCACGCCGTCGTCATGCACCGCAGCGCCTGCACGCCACCGGCCGGCTGGACGCTGGTGGCCAGCCAGGCGTGCGACGGTGACGTGGCGCAGACCGTCAGCGTCTACCGCAAGAACACCACCACCGCGGCCGACAGCGGCGTGAGCCAGAGCTTCTCCCAGTCGGACAGCGACCGGATGGGTCTGGCGTACTTCGCCGTGCGCCGCACCGACGGCGCGGCGCCGACGTTCATCGGCGCGACCAGCGTGGCCGTGAACGACCTGGCCACGAACACTGTCACGGCGCCGATCGTCGCAGCGGCCGGCACCGAGCTGTACGTCATGGTCGCCACGACCGTGAACGCGACCGCAGACGTGGTGCAGGTTGGTGTCGCTCCGGGCATGAGCGTCATCAGCGGTGCAGCGAGCCAATGCCGCCTGGGCGTGGCCTACCAGCGCCGGACGATCGGCCGCACCAACGCAGGCCGGTTCACGTTCGACATCGGGAGCCCGGTGAACAACGGGCTCGCGGCGATCACGATGAGATTTTCTTGACCTGGAGTTCACATGCCCGAGCCTAACGAAAGAGAGCGGATCCACCCGCGCAAGATCGTCTTCGATGGGACGATCAACGCGGGCCACGTCCTCACTTTCATGTCGCTGCTCGCCGCTCTCGCCGTGGGCTGGAGCCAGATGGACAAGCGAGTCGTCGTTCTCGAGCGTGACGCCGAGCACCAGCGGACCAAGGACCAGACGCAGGATGCCGCGATCAAGGGCGGCATCGACGAGGTGAAGTTCATGCTTCGCGACGTGCAGAAATCTGTCGACGCCGTGCGTGATCAGCAGTCCAGGAACCGAGGCGGGTCGCAATGAACCTGACTGTCGACGACATCCGGCGCGCGGTAGGCTGCACGCCAGCGCTGGCGGCCGTCTACGGGCCTCACCTGATCGAGGCCTGCCGCCACTACCGGATCGACACGCGCGACCGGCTGGCGGCGTTTCTGGCGAACCTCGGGCACGAGTCTGGGTCGTTCCGCTACGCGACAGAGATCGCGGACGGGTCGGCCTACGAAGGCCGGCAGGACCTCGGCAACACTCAGCCCGGGGATGGCCCTCGGTATCGCGGCCGCGGGCTCATCCAGACGACCGGACGCTACAACTACCGAGCCGTGACGGATCGCCTGCGCGGCGCGCACGGCCCGTCGGTCCCTGACTTCGAGTCCGAGCCTGAGCGCCTGGCAGAGCCGCGCTGGGCCGCATGGTCGGCGGCCGACTACTGGGACTGGAAGGGCCTGAGCAAGTGGGCCGACGCCGGCGAGATCGTGAAGGTCGGCCGCGCGATCAACCGCGGCAACGCCAACTCGTCCCGCCCCGCCAACGGCGAGGAAGACCGCCTCATGCGCTGGCGCCGCGCGCTCGAGGCCCTGCCGGCACCGATCGAAAACCGCACCGCACCCGAGGAGAAGACCGTGAGCAAAGCCGCCGACATCCTGACCAACCCGGCCACCGGGTTCCTCCTGGCCGCGGTCAACCCGCTGCTGGCCGTCGTGCCGGAGATCGCCAAGCTTTTCATGGACAAGAAGGGCACGACCGTGCCGGAGCGCAACGTCGCCGCGGCGGTGAAGCTCGTCGAGGTCGCCCAGAAGGCGCTCGAGACTGCCGGCACGCCGGCGCCCAATGCCCAGGCCGTGGTCGAGGCGGTGCAGGCAGACCCGGCCGCGCGCGAGGTGGTGCGCCAGGCGGTGCTGTCCGACCCGTACTGGCTGATGGCTGAGACGGGCGGCGGCGGGATCGACGGCGCGCGCAAGCATGACCTGGCCTCCCAGGCCGCGAACAAGGACGGCCCGTGGTGGGCGGTCTTCCGCAGCCCGAGCTTCATCGTGGCCATCCCGCTGCTGGCGATCGTGATCATGATCGTCGGAGCGGTGGTCGGTCTGTGGGGTGAGCCGTTCAGCGACGAGGTGCGCAGCGCGATCGCCAACGGCATCCCGATGCTGATCCTCGGCGGGCTGATCGGGTACTACTACGGCCAGACGACCAGCCGCAACAGGACGCCGTCCACGGCCGGCTCGCCTGGCGAGTGAGGCGCCGCGCTACAGCGACTGCTACAGCGGCGCTGTTGCTCATAGGTGACGCCTTCCCCGTGAACTACGGCGGGCTTGGACAGGCCTTGCCGGG
>CAZSBO010000115.1:0-13054 GCA_964605265.1 uncultured Prosthecobacter sp. | reverse complement strand
CTACCCGAATGCTCCTGCAAAGGCAAGGTTTCCAATAAAGGGACAGACACTTTATAAGGAATGATCCTGTCCGTAAAGCAAGCGCCGGTGGGCGGGGAGCGGAGCGGCAGAGTTCGGGTTGCCAGGGGCGGGGCCTGTCGGTTAGCCTGCGCTTCTTGCATGGACAGTCCCAATCTCAGCGCCCTGGCTGCCGCCTTGAAGCTTTCGCCGAGCACGGTCTCGCGTGTGCTCAGCGGGCAGGCCGAGCGTTTTCGCATCAGCCCGGCGACCCGCGAGCGGGTGCTGGCAGAGGCTACCAAGACCGGGCTGGTGGTGGATGCGGTGGCCCGCGGTCTGCGCCTGCGCACGACCCAGACCCTCGGGTTGGTCATCCCGGACATTTCGAACCCCTTCTTCGCCGCGCTGGCCCGCCAGATTGAACATCAGGCGCGTGCGCGCGGCTACTCGGTGCTGCTTGCCGATTCCCAGGAAAACGCCGAAGTCGAGGCCGAGGCGGTGCGCCTGATGCGCGGTCGCCGGGTCGATGGCCTGGTCATCGCCCCGGTCGGCACCGCCTCGCGGGCGGCGCTGGCGACGCTGGCTGGCCGCCTTCCCTTGGTGCTGATCGACCGCATTTTGCCGGATTTTGCCGGACCAAGCGTCACTGCTGACAATTTCGCGGGGGCACGCGATGCCACCCGCCTGCTGCTGGCGCGCGGGCATCGCCGCATCGGCTGTCTGCAGGGCCGACCGGACTCCTCGGTGCAGGAAGAACGTCTGCGCGGTCATCAATCGGCCCTGATCGAAGCCGGCCTTGGTTTTGACCCAACCCTGCTGCGCGGCGGCCTGCACGCCCCCGATGCCGGTCGCACGGGCATTGAAGACTGGTTTCGGCCGGGAGGCGCGGCGCCGACCGCCGTGCTCGCCTTCGGCAACTTGCTGGCGCTCGGCGCCCTGCAGGCGCTGCGCCGGCTCGGTCTTGGCGTGCCGGAGGATGTGTCCCTGATTGCCTTCGATGACCAGCCTTGGACCGAACTCACCGCACCGCCGCTGACCACGGTGGCTCAGCCGGTCGAAGCCCTTGCTGAGGCCGCGATGCATCGTCTCTTCGAACGCCTGCAAGCGCCCTGCGCCGCCCCAGCCACCTCCACTCCCGAGGTTTTGCCCGTGCGCCTGATCGAGCGCGAGTCCGTAGCAGCCCCGCCATCCATCACCAGAAAAACCTGTTTGACGCCTGCCTCAGCTTAGAACAAACGTTTGTGCAACGTATTTCATCCCGATGAAACTCCCCTTCTTTCTCCTCGCTGCCATTCTGGCTGGCGGTCTGGTCGCCTGCAAACCCGCAGGCTCGGACAGCTCTTCCCCCCAAGCCGCTGATGGCAAACCACGCATCGCCCTGGTGATGAAATCGCTCGCCAACGAGTTCTTCCAGACCATGGCCGAGGGCGCCAAGAAGCATCAGGCCGACCACGCCGCCGACTACGACCTCATCGTCAACGGCATCAAGAATGAAACCGACCTCGCCGAGCAGGTCGGGCTGGTCGAGCAAATGGTCGCCCAAGGCGTTCAGGCCCTTGTCATCGCCCCGGCCGATTCCAAGGCGCTGATCCCCGCCCTCAAGCGCGCCCGCGATGCCGGCGTGCTCGTCATCAACATCGACAACCGCCTCGACGCCGCGACGCTGCAGCAAGCCGGTCTGCAGGTCCCCTTTGTGGGTCCCGACAACCGTGCCGGCGCCAAGGCGGTCGGCGAAGTGCTGGCGAAACAGCTTCAGCCCGGCGATGAAGTGGCCCTGCTCGAAGGTGTCACCACCGCCTTCAACAGCCAGCAGCGCCGCGCCGGGTTTGAGGACGCCATGAACGCCGCCGGCCTGAAGATCGTCGCCGTGCAAAGCGGTCAGTGGGAAATGGAAAAGGCGAACGGCGTTGCCTCCGGCCTGCTCGCCGCGCACCCGAAGCTGAAGGCCCTGCTCTGCGCCAACGACAACATGGCGCTCGGCGCCGCCGCCGCCGTGCAGGCCGCCGGCAAGACCGGTCAGGTGCGCATCGTCGGCTTCGACAACATCGCCGCCCTCAAGCCCCTGCTCGCCGACGGTCGCGTGCTCGCCACCGCCGACCAGCACGGCGACCACCTCGCCGTCTTCGGCATCGAGGCCGCGCTGCAGGCGCTCAAGGAGAAAACCCCGCCGACGGACCGTCAGACACCGGTGGAGGTGGTTACGAAATAAGGTGTCACTCATGCAAAAGTTCATCCAAAGAATCCGAAATGGGTTCCGTGAACATCCCGGAAGCGCATTATTTTATGCGTTTCTAATCTACATGATGCTCGCGATAGCATTTTGGATTTTAGCTCCATACTTATCAGCCCCTTACACTGGACCGATGAGCCGCGAAGAGGAGTTCCAAGGCTACATGTTGACGCTCTTGGTCGCAGTTTTTTCACTTGGGCTCAGTGGATGGTTCGTTGGTGGTGCAAAGTGACCCACAAGACCATGCGAAAACTCCTCCAACGAATCACCCGAGGATATTGGGAGCATCCACTCCAAGCTCTGTTCATGGGTTTCATAGCGTTGGGTATTTGCAGTATTCTTCTGCTTCTGGTTTCACCAACCTTTGAAGATTTCTTTGGGCATGATCCCTCTATGACCAAAACCTTTGTCGGCTTTTTGTTGAACGTCGCAGTTTTGGCATTTTCACTTTGTTTCGGCGGCTGGGTTGCCGATAAAAATCTATTATAGCAACCACCAACCATGCGCCGCTTCGCCGACCATCTCATCCTGCTTGCCGTGCTGGCGGCGCTGGTGCTGCTGTTTGGCCTGCTGCGCGACAGCTTTTTCAGTGCGGCAACCCTGGGCTCGGTGGCGAACCGACTGCCGGCGCTGGCCGTGGTGGCGACAGGCATGACCTTGGTCATGATCACCGGCGGCATTGACCTGTCGGTCGGTTCCCTGCTTGGCTTTTGCGGTGCCGCGGTCGGTGTGCTGATGGCCGACTGGCACTGGGGTCTGGCCCTGGCGTTACCGGCCAGCGTGCTGCTCGGCGCCCTGCTCGGTGGTACCACCGGGGCGGTCAGCGTCAAGCTGCGCCTGCCCTCCTTCATTGTCTCGCTGGGCATGCTCGAAATCGCCCGCGGTCTCGCCTTCCTGACCACGAATTCGCAGACGAAGTACATCGGCGCCGGTGTCGAGGCACTTGGTGCACCGATCGGCGGACTGGTGCTTTCACCGGCCTTCCTGATCAGCCTGGTCGTGGTCGCCGCCGGTCAGACCGTGCTGTCGCACACCCCGCTCGGCCGGCACTGGATTGCCATCGGTGCGAACCGGGAAGCCGCCCTTGTCTCCGGCGTGCCGGTCGATCGCCCGCGCCTGCTTGCCCATGCCCTGCTCGGTGCCCTGACCGGGCTTGCGGCGGTCTTCAACTGCTCACGCCTCGGCAGTGCCGACCCGAACGCCGGCGTCGGTTTCGAACTCAGCGCCATTGCCGCGGTGGTCGTCGGCGGTACCAGCCTGATGGGCGGCCGCGGCAGCGTGGTGAAGAGTTTTCTCGGCGTGCTCGTCATCGCCACCCTTGAGGCCGGGCTCGTGCAAATCGGCGCCAGCGAGCCGATGAAGCGCGTCGTCACCGGCACGGTCATTGTCGCCGCCGTACTTGCCGACACTTGGCGCCGAAAATCATGAAACGCCTGCTCCTGCTCTCTGCCCTTGGCTCTTCGCTCTTCGCCGAAACGCCCAGGATCCTGTTCGACACCGACATCACCGGCGACGTCGACGACGTGCTGGCGCTGGCCATGTGCCACACGCTGGCGGACCGTGGCGCCTGCGAGCTGATCGGCGTCACCGTCTCGAAGAACCACCCGCTGACCGCAAGTTTCGTCGACGCGCAAAACACCTTCTACGGTCGCCCCAACCTGCCCGTCGGCGTCACCCGCGACCCGGCCGCACAGCACCGCGAAAGCCGTTATTTGCAGCTGGCGGAAGCACCGGAGTACCCGCATGACCTGCGCCGCAACGAGGACGCCCGCGACGCGGTCGAACTCATGCACGAGTTGCTGGCGGCCCAGCCTGACCGCAGCGTCACGATCGTCAGCATCGGCATCGCCTCCAACCTCGCCAACCTGCTGAAATCGCCGGGGGGCATCGGCTTGGTGAAAGCCAAGGTGAAGACCCTTTCGATCATGGCCGGCGCCTTCGCCTTCTGCAACGGCAGCAACTACCATCTTGAGGCCAACGTCATCAACGGCATCGGCTCCATGCAGACCGTGGCCGAGCAGTGGCCCGAGGAAGTGCCCATCGTCTGGAGCGGCTACGAGATTGGCGAGGCCCTGCCCTACCCGCGCCTGAGCATTGCCCGCGACTTCGCTTACCGCCTGCCGCATTTGGTCAAGGAAGCCTACCTGCTGCACAGCGGTCCCGAGCACGACCGGCCCTGCTGGGATCAGAGCAGCGTGCTGCAGGCGGTGTATCCGGAGCGCGGTTATTTCGGTCTCTCCCAACCCGGTCGTGTGCAGGTGCTCGACGACGGCTTCACGCGTTTTCTGCCGGCACGCAAGGGCCAGGCCAGCCGACGCGACCGTTTCCTGACGATGACTGCAACCCAGCGCGCCCGCGTGCTTGAAGCCCTGATGCAACTCACCGTTCAGCCGCCCCGATGATGAAATCCCTGCTGCTTGCCTCGCTCCTCCTCACCGGCCTGGCCAACGCCGCGCCGGTGAAGGTGATCTTTGACACCGACATGGCCAACGACTGCGACGACGCCGGCGCGCTGGCCGTGCTGCATGCGCTGGCCGACCGCGGTGAGGCGGAGATCCTCGCCATCGTCACCAACCGCAAAGATCCGTCGAACGCCTCGGCCGCGGCCTGTGCCGCAATCAACCGCTGGTATGGTCGGCCGGACATCCCGCTGGGCACCGACAAGGACGGCGCCAAGATCCGCGGCGGTCGCCCGAGCAGTTACGCGCCCGTGCTGCGCGACGAATTCCCGCATGAGGCCAAGCCCGACGACCAGATGCCGGATGCGCTGACCGTACTGCGCCGAGTGCTCGCCGCGCAACCGGACGGCAGCGTCACCTACTGCTCGGTCGGCGCGCTCAGCAATCTCGAAGATCTCCTCCGCTCCAAGCCCGATGCCGTCAGCCCGCTGAGCGGTGTGGAACTCATCGAAACGAAGATTCGCCTGACCGTCCTCATGGGCGGCGGCTTCCCGCGCACGGCGAATCCGGAAACGAATCTCAAGCTCGATCCCGCCGCTGTTGTCACCGTCGTCAACGAGTGGCCCGGGCCGATTCTCTGGCAGGGTTACGAGGTCGGTGCCGCCCTCATCACCGGGGCGGAACTGAAGGCGACACCCAAGGCCAACCCTGTGCGACGCGCCTTCGAGCTGCGCCCGCACCACGGTCACACCGCCCTCGACTACGGCAAACCCAGCCACGATCAGGCCACGGTCCTGCTCGCCGTGCGCGGGCCGCAACCGGAGCTCTGGGATGTCATCGACAAGGGCCGCGTCGTCAGTGATTCCGACGGCCACACGCAGTGGTCGCGCGACTGGGCGAAGCAGCATCGTTATGTGAAGATCGACGGCTCGCCGTGCGCGCTCACCACGATCATCGGCGAACTCATGGCCGCACCGCCCGCGCGTGCCGACGCCAAGCCTTAAAACTCTTTCCAGCCCACTCATGAAACCCACCCTGCTTGCCTTTTTCGCCCTTGTCGGCTTCGCCCAAGCCGCCCCTGTGAAGCTCATCTTCGACACCGACATGGGCAACGATGTCGACGACCTCATGGCCCTGGTCATGATCCACAACCTGCAGAAGCGCGGCGCCTGCGACCTGCTGGCGGTGACGATCACCAAGGATCATCCGCAGGCCGCCGCCTTTGTCGACGCGGTCAACACGCTCTACGGGTATCCCGACGTGCCGATCGGTGTCGTTCGCGACGGCGCGGCGAAGGAGGCGGGCAAGTTCAACCTGCTGGCCGCGGAGAAACAGGCCGACGGCTCACCGCGCTACCCGCACGACCTAAAAAGCGGCGAGGACGCCCCGGAGGCGGTCGCCCTGCTCCGGCAAACCCTTGCCGCCCAGCCTGACGGCAGCGTCGCCATCGCCCAAGTCGGCTTCTTCACCAACCTCGCCCGCCTGCTCGACTCCAAGCCCGACGCGCATTCGCCGATGAACGGCCGCGAGCTGGTGGCGAAAAAGGTGAAGGTGCTCAGCCTCATGGCCGGTGCCTTTCAGACGGTCAACTGGAACACCCGACACCTCGAGTACAACGTCAAGCTCGACGTGCCCGCGGCGCAAAAGCTGGCGAAGCAGTGGCCGACGCCGCTGGTCTGGAGCGGCTTTGAAATCGGCGTCGCCGCCGCCTTTCCGCACCGGGTCATCGAGCAGGACCTCAACTACCTGACCCATCACCCGCTCAAGGAAGCCTACTATCTTTACAACCCGCCGCCGCACGACCGCCCGACCTGGGATCCGACCTCGGTGCTGTATGCCGTTTATCCCGACCGCGGCTACTTCGATCTGTCGCCAGCCGGCAATGTCGTCGTCGATGCCGACGCCGGCACGGTGTTCCGACCGACCAAGGACGGCAAGGGTCGCCACCGCTTCCTGGTGATGAGTGCCGAGCAGACCGAGCGCGTGCGCGAAGCCATCGTGCAGCTCTGCGTCGAACCGCCGCCGGTGAAGAGGTGAGTCAGCCGCGCTTCTGCGCGAACAACCATTCCCAGAAGGCCGGGTTGTCGTAGGTGCGGGTCCAGGAGTCGTGACCGACGCCGGGATAAACCGTCAATTTCGCCGAGCTGCCGGCCTTCTTGAGGGCGTTGTGGATCTTCTCGGAAAACTCCAGCGGCACCGCCGTGTCCTGGTCGCCGTGGAAGATCCAGCAGGGCAGATCCTTGATGCGGTCGGCCATGACCCAGCGCACGCCGGCGCCACCGCAGATCGGCGCGATGGCCGCGTAGGTGTCGGGATACTCGAGCGCCGTTTCCCAGGTGCCAAAACCGCCCATGCTCAGACCGGTGAGGTAGATGCGCTGGCGATCGACGCGGTGGGTGGCGGCCAAGTGGTCGGTCACCGCCTTGACGCCGTGCGGATCCCAGATGCGCGCCTTCTCGCACTGCAGGCTGGCGACGATGGCCGGCAGCTTCTGGCCTGCGGCGATGAGCTTCGGCGGGCCATGCTTCTTGAGCAGTTCCAGGTCGTCGCCGCGTTCACCGGAGCCGTGCAGGAAGACGATGAGCGGCCAAGTCTGAGTGGCATCGGCCTGGTAGCCCTCGGGCAGGGCGAGCAGGTAACGATAGCCGACCTGCAGTTTTACCTCGCCCTGGAAGGACTGCGGCGACTGTTCCGCCGCCGGGGCGGCAAGGGTGAAGAGGGCGAGGCAGGCAAGCGTGCGGAGCGGGTGCATGGCGGAAGACAATCGCATCTCCACCGGGATGGCAAGCGCAAGTCCGACAAGGCGCGGGTGCGGCCTGCGCCTCGTGCAACCTATCACTGAAGCGAGCAGGCTGAAGCCATGCGCGCGCTCCGGTCGAGACTTCCTGCCAAATCCAAGCTCACCTTACGGCCGCGCACTCACTTCCTCCTGAAACATCACCGCCAGACCGCGCAGCTTGCGCAGCATCGGCGGGTTGCGCGCGGGCCGGCTTTCGCCGGGATCCGCTTCGAGATTGTACAATTGCAGCGCCGGACTCAGGCTGAGTTTCCATGGGCCCGAGCGCACCGCGGCCAGCTGGCCTTCCGCGCCGTGGTAAAAGAAGGCGTTGAGGTAGTCTTCACGTGTCAGCAGCGAGGCCCATTCGGCGGCCGGCTGCCAGGGGCGGCGCAGCGGCACGCCAGCGTTGAGCGACAGCCCGGCGGCCGGATCGGGAATGCGGTCGGTGCGCCCCGTGAGCAGGGGCTGCAGGTCACGGCCATCGAGCACCCGCTCCTCCGGCACCTTCACGCCAGCAAAACTGGCCAGGGTTGGAAACCAGTCCATGGCGTGCACGATCTCCCGCGACACATGCCCGCGGCGAACACCCGCGCCCCAGGCGAGGCAGGGCACGCGGATGCCGGCCTCCCAGGTGGTCAACTTGCTGCCACGCAGGGGTTGGGAGGCCTTGCGGCCCGGGCCGCGGCCATTGTCGGAGGTGAACACCACCAGCGTGTTCTCCGCAAAACCGAGCCGCTGCAGGGAGTCGAGCAATCGCCCGGTGTGGAAATCGAGTTCCTCGATCGCATCGCCATACAGGCCCCACTGCGACTTGCCCAAAAACTCCGGTCCGGCGGCGACCGGTTCATGCAGCATCGTGTGCGGCAGGTAGAGGAAAAACGGCCGGCCGGCGCGCGGCTGCTGCTCGAGGAAGGCGATCGCCTCGTCGGTGTACCGGCGCGACAGTTCCGCCGGATCGGCGGGACGCTTCACCACGGTGTCACCGCGCAGCAGCGGCACACCGCCCTCCCTGTCGAAGTGCACCGTCTCGACCGGATCGAGGTTGTGCAGCAGGCCGAAGTACTGGTCGAAGCCGCGCGCCAGCGGTCGCAGTTGCGGCGCGAAGCCGACATGCCACTTGCCGACGCAGGCCGTGGCATAACCGCCCGACCTGAGCAGTTCCGCGAGCGTCAGCTCGTTCGTGGGGATGCCGCGCTGCGAATCCGCACGCTGCACCCAGGTCTGCATGCCGAAACGGCGTGGGTAGCGCCCCGTCAGCAGACCGGCACGCGAGGGCGAGCAGATCGGTGCCGCCGCATAATAATCCAGGAACTGCACTCCCTCCGCCGCGAGCCGGTCGATCCGTGGCGTACGCACTTCGGTGGCGCCGTAACAACCGAGGTCGTAGGTGCCGAGGTCATCGACCAGGATGAGCAGGACGTTGGCGGGCGGCTGGGCGGACAGCAGCGCCGGCAGCAGGGCGAGGAACAGGAGGCGCAGGAACGACATCATGGGATGCCTGCGAAACGACGGTGGGTGCCGAAGTGTTTCCTGAGCACCGCCTTCCGAGGCTGCGCCCGGCCAAGGCAGGACCTCGGTTGGCCACCAAGGCACGGCCTTTTCACGGTCGCGCCAGCAGGATCTCGAAACCGTAGATCTCGCTGAACAGGTCGCACTTCGAGTTGATGGCGATCTGCTCAACGGTGGTGTCGTCGACGCCGGGGGTGAGCAGGTAGAGGCGGTTGCCGTCGGGGCGGAGCTGGAGCGACTTGATGCGCTGGGCGTGGGTGCGGTCGAGGGCGTCGGCGATGCGCAGCAGGGCGGCGAGCTTGAAGACGATCATGCGTTCCTCGCGCGAGAGATCGGCGAAGTGCGGGTGATTGGGCTCGGGGTTGTAGCGGCGGTGGTAGCGGGCGAGCAGGGCGACGAGGGTGCGATCGCCACCGCTGAGGCCGAAGATCTCGGTCTGCAGCAGGATGTACAGGCTGTGCTTGTGGTGCTCGCGCGGGCTGATGAACATGCCTACCTCGTGCAGGATGGCGGCGACGCGCAGGACGAGTTCGTACTTCGGTTCGAGGCCGTGCAGGTGCTGGAGTTCGCGGAAGAGCTGCTGGGCGAAACCGGCGACGTGGTCGGCGTGCCGGCGGTCGGTCTTGTAGCGCACGCCGATCTCGCAGGCGGCCTGGATGACTTCCTCCTGGAAGTTCGCCGTGCGCGGACTGGCGGTCATCAGGTCGAGCATGAGCTCGCGCTGGAAGTCGCCCTCGGGCACCCACAGCGTGTCATCGCCGAAGCGACGGGCGAGGGCCAGGTTCGTCTGCAGGGCCGGCAGCACGCCTTCGGCGCCGGTGTAATGGACGTGCAGGCGGCGCACCATTTCGTCGGGCGTCAGCAGGGCGAGTTTTTCGGCGACGCGCTCGAGGTCGGTCTCGACGATGCGGCGCACGCCCTGGCGCGGGGCGATCATTTCCGCCGCGATGCTCTGGATCTCCGCGCCGATGGCGACGTGGTGATCGATGGGATAGCCCGAGTAGTCCTGGGCGAGGTGATCGACGACGCCGCGGATGTGTTCCTCCAGATGGCTGAGCTGGCGGGGGGTGTCGCCCTCCTCGACGGCGACCGCCTCGCGGGCGCGGAAGATGCCGAGGCGGTAGTTGCTGTAGGCGGCGAGACGGCCGTTCTTGAAATACAGGGCGCGGGTGTTGCCGGGGCCGATGTGGGAGACAAAGGTGCGGCCTTCGCGCAGGGCCGGGTTTTTCTGCAGCAGGCGCAGGCTGACCTGGTAAATGAAGCGGGTCATGTCGCCATCGTCCATGAGCCGGGCACCGAGGCCGGTGGTCACCTGCAGGCGGTTGAGGAAGATCTCGTGGTTCGCCGCCTCGGAGAGGATGTTGGTGGTGAACAGCCGGGTGTGGGCGGCGGGCACGCCGTACTCGCGCAGGCTGAGCTGATAGTCGCGCAGGATGCCGGCCGCCTGCTCAACGGTGGAGCGGGCAATGACACCGCCGCGGAAGATGTCGCGCGCCAGCGGCAGGGGGCGGTCGAGGTGCTCAAGCAGGCTGAAGTCGCCGGCTTCGGAGCGGGTGCCGACGATGAGGGAGATGGAAGCGGCGCCGACATACAGGACGGCGTGCTCGGCGGGAGGGGCGTCGGTGCTCATGCGGCTGGGGTTTTGCCGGCGGGCGCCGCGTTGGCGCGCAGCCAGGCGACGCTGCCCACGGCGACGGCGCTGCCGCCCAGCTTGGCGAGGGAGTAGCGGATGCCGCGGCTGAGGCCCGGCAGCGCGTAGCGATCGACCTCGAGCTTGAGGGTCTTCAGGTACAGCTCGGGCAGTTCCTCAACCAGGCCACCGCCGAGGGTGATGTGGTCGGGAGCAAACAGATTGACGACGGCGGCGACGCCCATGCCGAGGTAGCGGACGCCGTTGCGGAAGAGGCTGACGGCGGCTTCGTCGCCCCCCTTGTAGGCGTTGGCGAGGGCCTTGCTGCGCAGGTCACGCAGGTTGCCGCGGGTTTTTTTGTCGAGCTCAGGCAACTGGCCGCGGTAGCAGGCGACTCCGGCCTGGGAGGCGAGGGCGAGGCGGCTGGTCAGGTCTTCGAGGATGACCGCGCCGAACTCGCCGCTGCCGAGGTGGGTGCCGGGCAGGTAGATCATGCCCAGTTCCATGGCGGAAACGTTGCGGCCCATGATCAGGCGGCCGTCGTAGACGAAGCCAGCGCCGAGCCCGGTGCCGGGGAAGACGCCCAGCAGGGAGCGCGCGCCCTTGCCGGCGCCGAGCTGGTACTCGCCGTAGGTACCGGCGTCGACGTCGTTGAGCACGGCGACCGGGACCTTGAAGGCGGTTTTCAGGATGCCGGCGAGGCCCATGTTGTGCCAGCCGAGGTTGGGGGCATGAATGAGAATGCCCTTGTCTGGATTGACCAGGCCCGGGCAGCCGATGCCGATGCCCTGCAGGCCGGCGGGATCGAGCCCGGACTCGGCGATGGCTTCATGAATCGCGTTGAGGATCTTCTTGCGGCCGCGCACCTGGCCGTCGGAGCCGTTGGTGGTCTTGCGCGCGGTGGCCAGCACCTGGTAATCGGCGTCGAGCACGCAGGCCAGCATCTTGGTGCCGCCGAGATCAAACCCCACCCAGAAGGGCTGTTTCTTCAGCTTGGCCTTGACGATTTTAGCCTCTGCCTTGGCCGGTTTCTTTTCGGCCTTGGCCGGCTTCTTCTTTTTGGCGGGAGATTTGGCAGGCATAACGGCGGAGGGCGGTTGCCCTACAGAGCATGGGCTTGGGCCGGGCGGCAAGCAACAATCCATGCGGCGGTCGGCGATTCCCGGGGGAGCGGGCCCGCGCGCCGGGGCGCGGCCAAAATCCCCTTGCACCGGGCGGCATCCGCCGGAAGTCTGACGGCCGCCTTTTTACCATGCAAAGCCTCTGGAACGACACTGAAGCCGCCACTTTCGGAACCGACCCGCTCGGACAGCGCGTGTACACCTCGCGCCTGCTCGGCCGGAACCCGGAGCTTGTCCTGCACGGCGGTGGCAACACCTCGGTCAAGATCACGGAGCGGGACTACTTTGGCGACGAGGTGGAGCTCTGCTACGTCAAGGGCAGCGGCTGGGATCTGGCGACCCTTGAGCGTGCAGGTTTCGCGCCGGTGCGCATGGACGCCCTGCTGAAGATGGCGAAACTGCCGGCGATGAGCGATGAGGACATGGTCCTGCAGCAGCGCGCGGCGATGACGAATCCGAACGCCCCGGCGGCCAGCATTGAGGCCATCCTGCACGCCATCCTGCCCTTCAAGTTTGTCGACCACAGCCACGCCAACGCCATTGCCGCCCTGACCTGTGCCGCCGACGGCGAGGCGCGGGTGCGCGAGCTCTATGGCAAGCGCGTCCTCATTGTGCCCTACGTCATGCCAGGCTTCATCCTGGCGAAGACCGTGGCCGACCTCATTGCCGGGCGCGACCTGCGCCAGGAGGGCATCGAGGGCCTGGTCCTGCTCAAGCACGGCCTGTTCACCTTCGACGACGACGCCCGCCGCAGCTACGAGCGCCACATTGAGATGGTGACGGAGGCGGAAAACTTCCTCGCCAAACGCGCGACCGCCGCCGCGGCGGAGGTTGCCGCGACCGCGCCCGAGCTCATGGCGTTGGCAAAACTGCGCCGGACCGTTTCCCTGACCCGCGGCTTCCCGCAGATTGCCCGGCTCAGCCAGAGCCCGGCTGCATGCGCCTATGCCGGCCTGCCGCAGATCGCCGATTGCGCCACGCGCGGGCCGCTGACCCCTGACCACAGCATCCGCACCAAGCGCGTGCCGGTGGTGCTGGGCGACGACCCCGCCGCCAGCGTGCAGCGTTTCGCCGAAGACTACGCCGCCTACTTCCAACGCCACGCCAGCGGCCAAACGATGCTGGATCCGGCACCGCGCTACGCCATCTGGCCCGGCCAGGGCGTCGTCAGCTTTGGCGACAGCCTCAAGGACGCCAAGGTCGTCGCCGATCTCGCCGAGGCGACGGCTGCGACCGTGACCTTGGCCGAGCGCACGGGCGGCTGGCAGCCGCTCAGCGAAAAGGACATCTTCGACATTGAATACTGGGACCTGGAGCAGGCCAAGCTGCGCAAGGGCCCGGCCCGCAAGGTGCATCAGGGCAAGGTGGCGCTGGTCACCGGCTGCGCCG
>CAZSBO010000114.1:0-13151 GCA_964605265.1 uncultured Prosthecobacter sp. | reverse complement strand
GCTGGCGAGCAGCGTCTTGAACGGCGCATAATAGACGTCGAGGCCCGGGAACTCCGCGGTCAATTGCGCCGGCTGCAGGGCGGAGACCACGGCGTAACGGTCCGTCGAATCCCCCTGCCCCGTCTGGAACAGCGACGTCAGCGCCGCTTCGGACTGGCCGGAGTAGTTCCTGCCCTCGTACTGGAAGGCACCGCCCTCGTGGCAGCGACCGAGGCAGCAGATGTGGCCCACCTCTTCGCTCGGGAAATGTCCGTGCAGTTGCTGCTTGAGCGTGTCCTGCGTGCCTGCGCACAGGCAGGCGCTGCCGTTGCAGAGGAAGACCTTTTTGCCGGCGTTCTCCTTCTTCAGGAAGTCGTAGAACGACACCGCCCCGAGGGTGATGGCATCGCCGAACAAATGTTCCTGGCCCATCTGGTGGACGATGTCGTTCTGCTCCGCGCTGCCGTCCGCCCCAGCGGCCTCGACCATGCGTTCGAAGACATTCTTTTCGATGCCCTTGCGAAAGGACAGGGCGCTGAGGTTCTTGGACATGCAATAACGGGTTTCTCCAGTTATACCGGAGCCGGAGCCGTCCTTTCGAGAAAAAACGCCACCCAACCCTGCCTTTGCCGCGCCTGGCTTGCGGTTGGGGCTAGCCCGGGCGAACATCAATGGATGTCCCTCGCCAACCCCTGGTTCCTCGCCGCCCTCGTCGGCGTGCTCGGCCTCTTCCACCTCGATCTGCTGACCGCCCTGCTCAACAGCGCGCGCCTGGGTCGCCCACTGCCGCCGGAGCTGGAGGAGGTGTACACGGCCGAGACGCGCGAACGCCTGCGCGACTACCTGCCGGAGAAGCAGCGGCTCGACCTGCTGCAGCGCGCCGCCGGTCTGGCCCTGCTGCTGGGGGTCTGGTGGAGCGGTGGCTTTGGCCAGCTGCAGCAGAGCGCGGCCGCCCTGGCGCTCGATCTCGGCGGTGGCCCGATCCTGACCGGTGTGCTCGTGATTGGCCTCGCCGGCCTGGCGTTGTCGCTGCTGGCCCTGCCCTTCGAGATCTGGGACACCTTTGGCATCGAGGCGCGCCACGGCTTCAACCGCACCACGCCCGGCACCTTTGTCAGCGACCAGCTCAAGGGCCTGCTGCTCTCGGCCCTGCTCGGCCTGCCGGTGGCGGCGGCGGTGGTCGCCCTGTTTGAAACCCAGGCGCGCGCGCCGTTCTTCGCCTGGCTGTTCCTGGCCGGCTTCAGCCTGCTGATGAGCTGGCTGTCGCCCCGGCTGATCCTGCCGCTGTTCCTGAAGTTCCGCCCCCTGGAGGACGGCCCGCTGCGCCGTGCCGTGCTCGACCTCGCGGCCCAACTGCAGTTTCCGATCGCCGAGGTCAGCGTCGTCGACGGCTCGCGCCGTTCCTCCAAGGCAAACGCCTTCTTCACCGGCTTCGGGCGCACCCGCCGGATAGCCCTGTACGTCACCCTGCGGGACAAGCATCCCCCTGAGGAAAGGCTCGCTGTGCTCGCCCACGAGATCGGCCACTGGCGCCTGCGCCACGTGCCGCGCCAGCTCGCCTTTGGCCTGGCCGACCTCGGCCTGCTGCTCGCCCTGCTCGGCTGGGCGCTGAACTCGCCCGCCTTCTTCGCCGCCTTCGGCGTGACCGGCACGCCGGTCGGCCTCGGTCTGCTGCTTGCCGGCGTCGTCTTCCGCCCCTTCAGCCTGCTCACCGCCACGCTTGGGCTGGCGCTGAGCCGTCGCCACGAGTTCCAGGCCGACGCCTTTGCCGCCGAGGCCAGTGGCGGCGGCGCGGCGCTCGGTTCGGCCCTGAAGCGGCTCTGCGCCGACCAGCTTGCCCATCCGCAGCCGCACCCGCTCGCGGTGGTCCTGCACCACAGCCATCCGCCGCTGATCGAGCGCCTGCGCGCGCTGCCGGCCTGAATTTTCGGCTTTTCAGTTGGCCCGACCTTGGCTAGAAAGCAGGTGATGACCGCCCTCGCGAACATCCGGCACCTGATCACCCTGCTCGACGATGAATCCACCGTCGTTCAGGAGGCGCTGCAGCGCGAGCTGGCGCCGATCCGCCGGGAGCTGCCCGAGCACCTGCGGTTGATCGACCGACCACTGACGGCCGACGAGGAGCGTCATCTCAACCGCATCCTGCTGCCGGCCCGGCAGACCGATCTGGAGGAGACCTGGATGCGCTGGCGCTGGCTCGACCAGCCGACCGCCCAGCTTGAGGAGGGCATCGCCCAGATTTCCGCCTACCTGCATGGCTGGCGCACCCAGCCGGGCGACCTGGCCAAGCGCCTTGACGCGCTGGCCGAGGAGGCCTTCCGCGATCAGGGGCGGATGGATGCGCGCGAACTGGCCGAGTGGCTGTTTGCCTTCCGCGACGGCGGCGTGCGCTTCCGCGGCAACAACAAGGAGTATTACGCGCCGCAGAACAGCAACCTGTTCTGGGTGCTGGAGACCGGCCTCGGCAATCCGATCAGCCTCGGCTGCCTGTACCGACTGCTCGGCCAGCGTTTCGACCTGGACATTGAGGGCTGCAACTTCCCCGGTCACTTCCTCGCGCGCACCGAGCATGCCGACCGCGTCTGGCTGGTCGACTGCTTCAATCGCGGCCGTTTCATGCTCGCCGCCGACGTCGCCCGCCACCATCCCGCGGCGACGCCGGCGGTGGAGGAAATCATCCGCCAGCCGGCCTCCACCGACGCCATTTTGCTGCGCATGCTGCGCAACCTCGACGAGGCTTTTGAACGCTCCGGCCAGGACAGCCACCGCCAGTTCATGCGCCGGCTCGCCGTCAAGCTCATGGAGGACTGAGTCCCCCGCCCCCGACATCATGTCGCCCAAGACCGTCCCCGCCCCCGCCCCGCTGCTTGAGCAGATCCTTGCCTTCTGGCCGGAAACCAAGCGCACCCGCGTCAAACAGTGGCTGCGTTATGGCGCCGTCCACGTCAACGACCGCGTGGTCACCCGTCACGATCACCCGCTGCAGGCCGGCGACGTCATTGCCATCCGCCCGCAGAAGGCGCCGCCGCCGGCCCCAACGCTGCCGCCGGGCCTGCACGTCGTGTTCGAGGACGGCAGCATCCTCGTCGTCCACAAACCCGCCGGCCTGCTCACCGTCGCCACCGACACCGAGCGCGAGCGCACCGCCTTCCGCATCCTGACCGATTACCTGCGCGAGACCACCCGCGACGGCCGCGCCCGGCTGTGGATCGTGCACCGGCTCGACCGCGAGACCTCTGGCCTGCTCGTGCTGGCCAAGACCGAGGAGACCAAGCTCTTCCTGCAGGAAAACTGGGGCAGTGCGGTGAAGACCTACCTGGCGGTGGTCCAGGGCCAACCCGAACCCGCCGAGGCCACCCTGCGCAACCCACTCGACGAGACCCAGCCGCACCGCGTCTACGCGGTCGCCAAGCCAGGGCCGACCACCCGCGAGGCGGTCACCCACTACCGCGTGCTGCGCAGCGGCTTCGGTCGCAGCCTGCTGGAGGTCGGCATCGAAACCGGCCGCCGCCACCAGATCCGCGTTCAGCTTGCCGAAGCCGGTCATCCGATTGTCGGCGACACCACCTACGGCGGCAAACCGGCCAGCGGCACGAAACGGCTGGCCCTGCATGCCACGGCCCTGCGTTTCCCGCACCCGGATGGCGACCGCGAAGTGAGCTTCGAATCACCCCTGCCCGCCGAACTGGCCAAGCTGGTGCC
The DNA here is from genome assembly GCA_964605265.1 of uncultured Prosthecobacter sp. Taxonomy (GTDB): domain Bacteria; phylum Verrucomicrobiota; class Verrucomicrobiia; order Verrucomicrobiales; family Verrucomicrobiaceae; genus Prosthecobacter. The sequence goes on along the minus strand of CAZSBO010000114.1, from coordinate 9,470 downwards.
GGCCCTGTGAGGCCGGTCGCCTCCACGCTTGATGTCCGGTCGCATCGCGCCATGCTGGGCGCTGCATGCCCAACCCGCCTTTCTACGACCTGCTCTCCCTCGGCGAAGTCCTGCTGCGTCTTGATCCCGGCGAGGGCCGGGTGCGCACCTCGCGTCAGTTCACCGCCTGGGAGGGCGGTGGCGAGTACAACGTCGCCCGCGGTGGCCGTCGCTGCTTTGGCCTGCGCACCGGCGTGTTGACCGCCTTTGCCGACAACGAGATCGGCCGCCTGCTCGAGGATCTGATTTTGCAGGGCGGGGTCGACACCTCACACGTCAAGTGGGTTCCCTACGACGGCATGGGCAAGCGCGTGCGCAATCCGATCAACTTCACCGAGCGCGGCTTTGGCGTGCGCGGCGCCAAGGGCAGTGTCGACCGCGGTCACAGCGCCGCCTCGCAACTGGGCCCGGACGACTTCGATTTCGAGCACCTGTTCGGCACCCTCGGCTGCCGCTGGCTGCACACGGGCGGCATCTTCGCCGGCCTCTCCGACGCCACCGCTGAACTCGTGGTCGCCGCCTGTGCGGCCGCCAAGCGCCATGGCGTCACCGTCAGCTACGACCTCAACTACCGCGCCTCGCTCTGGCAGGAGCGCGGTGGTTTCGCCGCGGCCCAGGCTCTCAACCGCCGGCTGGCCCCCTATGTCGATGTCATGATCGGTGTGCTCTGCGACGAGCCGCCGGCGGTCGGTCCTGCCGAAGCCGGCGACCTTTTCGGTGCCGAGGAGCGCGTCCTGCGCCCAGCCATGGAAAAGCTCGCCGCCGAGTTTCCGAATTTGCAGACCATCGCCGCGACCCTGCGCCGCGTGCACACGGCTTCGGTGAACGACTGGGGGGCATTGTGCTGGCATCAGGGGCGGTTTTTCCGCAGCCGCGATTACCCGCGCTTTGACATCCTTGACCGCATTGGCGCTGGCGACAGCTTTGCCGCGGGCCTGATCGCCGGCCTGCTGCAGGAAGGCGATGCGCAGCGCGCGGTCGACTACGGCGCCGCGCACGGCGCGCTGGCGATGACGACCCCGGGTGACACCAGCATGGCGACGCTGGATGAGGTGCGCAAGCTGGCGGCGGGTGGCGACGCCCGGGTGCAGCGCTGAGACAGCTCAGCTCGGCAGCGAGCGCTGGGTGTCGCGCTGTTCCAGGCAGGGCGGGATGATCTTGCGCAGGTCGTCGAGGCTGACCGGCTTGGTCAGGAAGGCGTTCATGCCCGCCTCCATGCACTCATCGCGCACGCTGGTGAAGGCGTGGCCGGTCATGGCGATGATGACCGGCTGGCGACCGACCGGGATGTTGGCGCGGATGAGTCGGGCGGCCTCCATGCCGCCCATGTCCGGCATTTGCAGGTCCATGAAGATGAGGTCGTAAGCGCCGCCCTCGGCCTTCTGAATCGCCTCGCGGCCGTCGTTGGCGACCTCGACCCCGGTGTAGCCGAGCCGGTGCAGCAGCATGACGGCGATCTTTTGATTGAGCGGCTGATCCTCGACCAGCAGGATGCGCGCGGGATGGAGCGAGGCAAAGCTGTCGGGACCGGAGGGCAGCAGGCCGATCGGCCGGCTTTTGGGGGAGGGCGTCTGGGCACCCTCGGCGCGGAAGACCTGGTTGAGGTCGGGCGGCCGATTCCAAGCGCTGCCCGCGGTGGGCAAGGGCGTGGTGACCGGACGCGGGGGCGGCGCCGTCGGACTCGACGGAGCGGCCGGGGCAACGCCCTCGAGGCGCGGCAGTTCGAGCGGCGGCGGCGGGGGCGGCATTTTCAGCAGCTCGGCGAGGCAGCGCAGCAGTTCGCGATGCTTGACCGGCTTGGCGAGTTTCTTGACGCGGGTGTGGCCGAGCGGCACGAAGCGCGCGCGCAGTTTCCAGCGCGACAGCGGCACGAGCAGGAGGATGCCGGAGCGCTTGCGGGCGGCGGCGAGGATGAAGGGGGCGGCGGCGGCCGGACGCAGGGCGCTGATGTCGAAGACGAAGACGCTGTTGGCGTCGAGCACGGCGGCGAGTTCCTCGGCCGAAGCGCAGGGCGAGAGCACGGGCTGCGCATTCCATTCGTGCAGGTTTTGGTGCAGGATGTAGCGCGTCGTGGCGTGCGGGCTGTGGTAGACGATGCGCTTGCCGCGCAGCACTTCCTCCCAGGCCAGTTCGTCCTCGGTGACGGTGTCATCGAGCGCGGCGCGCAGGGGCACCTCGAAGAAGAAGTCGGAGCCCTGGCCCTCCTGGCTGGAGACACTGATGACACCGCCCATCAACTCGCACAGGCGCTTGCAGATCGCCAGACCGAGGCCGGTGCCGGTGTGCCGGCGGTTGGTGTCGGTGTCGGCCTGGGTGAAGGCCTCGAACAGGTGGGCGATCTTGTCGGAGGGAATGCCGATGCCGGTGTCGCGCACCGAGAAGTGCAGGTGCGGCACATCGCCCTGCTCGCCGTGACGGCTGACCAGGCGGGCCAGGATGAGGATTTCCCCGCCCTTGTCGGTGAACTTGATGGCGTTGCCGACCAGATTGACGAGGATCTGCTTGAGCCGCTGGAAGTCGCCGAAGAAGAAGCGCGGCAGGGCGCGGTCGACATGGGTGTTGAGTTCGATGTGCTTCTCGGCCACGCGCGAGGAAAAGACGTCGGCGACATCGGCCAGCAGTTTTTCCATCTCCACCGGCGCATTCTCGATCTCCATCTTCGCGGACTCGATCTTGGAGAAGTCGAGGATCTCGTTGATGACGTGCAGCAGGGATTCGCCGGACGAGCGGATCATGCGCACCAGCTCCTCCTGTTCCTCGTTGAGACCGGCCTCGATGAGCAGCGAGGCGGTGCCGATGATGCCGTTCATCGGTGTGCGAATCTCGTGGCTCATGCTGGCGAGGAAGTCGCCCTTCGCCGCTGTGGCCACCTCGGCCTGCCAGCGTGCCTGCTGGAGTTCCTCGAGCAGGTGGCGGCGGCGCTCGTCCTCGCCCTGGAAGGCGGTGATGGCGTCGTTGAACTGGCGCTGCAGGTCGTCGAGGTCATCGCTGCCGACCACGTGCAACCGATGGCCGAGGTTGCCCTCGCCGAGGGCGTGAAAGCCCTGCTTCAGCGCGTTGATCTTGCGCATGAATCCCCAGCCGAGCAGGTAGAAGACCAGACCGGCAAAGATCAGGCCGGCGACCACACCGAGCACCGGCGTGACCAGGCGCGGGAAATAGATGAGGTGATGGAACTGCACGCGCGGCTGGCGAGCAATGAGCACCGCCACAGCGCGACCGTCCGGACCATCCATCGGCGCACCGGCCGCCAGCCAGCCGCGGGCGATGTCGAGGTTGGAACCCATGGTCATGGGGTCGTCGCCCACCACCAGGAAGGAGCCCTCCATGACCCGGAAAATGATTTCCTGGGTCTGATTGGCGTCCGGTTCCGGCAGCGCCTCCTCGGTCTGTGCCGGCCGCACTTCCAGGTGAGGCACTTTGGAAAGGGACTCACCCGCGCGGGCGACACTGGGGGTGGCAATCTCCAGGCGCAGGCCGAGCTGCTGAATGTCGGAGGGCGCATCGACCGTGCGCAGGCGCATCTTCAGACGGTTGGCGGCCTCGGCCGTCAGCTCGGTGATGCTCGAGGGCACCGGTCCATGCACGTCCAGCCGACGCAGCTCCGTCTGCGCCGCCTGCACGACCGAGCCCAGGTAGGCGCGCTGGGCGGCCTGCAGCACCTGCAATTCCTGCCAGAGGGATGCCGCCGCCGTGACAGCGGCCGCGGCTGCGATGGCGAGGATGCCGAAGGCCATGAACCGGCCCGGGAGGCTGACGTGAAACTTCATCCGTGGCTCGATTGAAACTGACCCTCCCCGGCCATGCAGCGCCGGACCGCGGCGATCAGTTGGTCGAAGGTGTAGGGCTTGGGCAGGATGTCCGAAAAGCCGATGGCCTGGCACATCTCACGCGCGTTGTCTTGGAAATAGCCGCTGCAGGCGACGATGGGCAGATCCTGGTTTTGCTTGCGCACCCGTTCCAGCACCTCGAAGCCGGACAGACCGCCGGGCATGCTCAGGTCGAGCACCACCACATCAATGGGCGCCGCCTCCGTCTGCTGGTTGAGGACCTCCAACGCCGCCTCGCCCGACTTGGCGATGCTGGCTTGGAATCCGTGGGCCTCGAGAATGGCTTTGGCAACGGCCAAAACCTGAACTTCGTCGTCGACGACCAGAATGTGGGATGGCCGCAACGCTGCCTGACGGTTGGAATTCATAAAAGGTGAAGGGTTAACATGCCATGGAGCACTCCGGCTGTCCAGCACTCCGAACTGGAACTCCCCCAACCACCGGGACAAGGCCGCGGTGACCACAAGAATGATCAGGCAAAGATGTCATGATTCGGAGAAGCAGGAACCCGACTCAGACCATCCCCTCGAAACAGCGGACGGCAAAACCCTGGCACAAAAACCAAAGATATTGCCAATCTGCAATAAATCAAAATATTTCGCTTCCCTTGACTTCCCATCGCCGCCGTCGTCACCTGAATGCCAGTCTTGGTCATTTCGATACCTGCCTGCCGCCTTGCCAAAACAGCCGCCCCCTGTCCAGTTGCCAAAGCCTATGCAACCCACCGTGAAAATTGCCCTGGTCGGCGCCGGCATGTTCGGCGGCGACGTCCACCTGCGCGCCTACGCCGACCTCCAACGCTTCGGCATCGCCGGCCAGCTCGCCCGCGTCGGCCTCGACCGCTTCAGCCGCGACCTCGCGCCGGTGCAGTTCGACCTGGTCGCCGTCGCCACCCGTTCCGAGGCCTCCGCCCGCAAGTCGGCCGCCGCCTTCAAGGACTGGACCGGCCATGAACCCAAGGCCTACTTTGGCGACGCCCCCTGGGACGACATCCTGCGCGACTTCCCCGACCTCGACGTGCTGGCCGTGGCCACGCCCGACCACCTGCACACCCAGCCCATCCTCGCCGCCCTCGCCAAGGGTGTACACGTGCTGACCGAAAAGCCGATGTGCCTGTCGATCCAGGAGGCAGACGAGATCATCGCCGCCGCCACCGCGAAGAACTGCATCGTCGCCGTCGACATGCACAAGCGCTACGATCCCGACCATCTGCGCATCCGCGACGACATCCAGAAGCGCATCGGCGCGCCACTCTACGGCACCGCCTACCTGGAAGAGCCGCTCGAGGTCAGCACAAGCACCTTCAAATGGGTCGAAAGCAGCGATCCCTTCAGCTACGTCGGCCCGCACTGGACCGATTTGATCTGGTCCTACTACAAGTCGAAGCCGGTGGCGCTCACCGCGGTCGGCCAGAAAAAGCGCCTCGTGCGCGACGGCATCAACGCCTACGACGCCGTGCAGGTGCGGGTCGATTTCGCCAACGGCATGAGCATTGCCTTCAACAACAACTGGGTGACCCCGGCGGATTTTGAAGGCCCGGTCAACCAGGGCCATGAAATCGTCGGCGCCGACGGCAAGGTGGAGAGCGACCAGCAGTACCGCGGCTTCCGCTTCTGGAACGCCGGCGGCGGTTCGCGCACCAGCAACAACCACTTCACCCGCGATGTCCTGCGCGCCGATGGCAGCAAGGCCTACGTCGGCTACGGGGTCGACAGCCTGACGGTCGGCCTGGTCGCGGTCGCCCGCGTCAAGTTCGCCGGCGCAAGCCGCGACGCCGTCGCGGATCTCTATCCGACCGCCGAGGACGCCCGCATCACCTGCGCCATCGTCGACGCCGCCGCGCGGGTGCGCGACCTCAACTTCCAGTACTTGCAGGAAGGCAAGGGCGCACCGGTCACCGCCCGCTTTGGCGAGGACGGCATCACCATCCTCGACCCCAACCGCGCCGCCGAGGGTCCGGAGGCTGTCTGCCAGAAGATCTACGACCGACCGCTCTGACCATGCCGCTCCTCCGCCTCGCGCCCGTCCTGCTCGCTGTCGCCGCCGGGGCGGCCGAGCCGGCCCCGCGCCCGGAGCAGGTGCATCAGGACGGTCGGCTGCGGATTTTTTATGCCCGCGAAGGCCGGCACGCGGTCGATCCGACCGATGCCAACGGCAACGCCACCCCGGACCAGGTCGAGGACATCGCCACGCAAATCCTCGCCGCCCGCGACCTCTGGATCGGCGCACTGGGTTACCCCGATCCCTTCGCCAGCGAGCGCTACCGCGAGGCTGCCTTTCTTGATGTCCACCTGCGGCACCGCGACACGCTCGGCGCCAACGGCATCGCCTACGACGAGCTGCAGTCCTACCGCAAACCCGGCGATCCGGCCGGCACCCGCTCGCTCGGCTTCAGCGTCGCCACCTCGGTGAAGGCGACCGAAAACCTGACGCCCGCGCACGAGTTCTTCCACCTGATCCAGAACGGCGTGACCTATTTCAAAAACCGCTGGTTCACCGAGGGCACCGCCCGCTGGTCGGAGGCCGGCCTCGGCGCGGGCGCAGTCAGTCGCGGCCTGAAGGCAGCGGCCTGGCCGCCGGCCACGCCGCTGAAGCTCGATGGCCTCGCCTATGAAACCGCCGGCCAGTACTGGGAACCCCTGCTGCTGCAGGTCGATGCCCAGCGCCGCCTGCCGGCACTGCCCGCAGCGCTGACCGAGCGACGTTACCTCAACGGCCAACCCGTGCTGCGCGACCTGGACCTGGCCGGCTGGGCCTTCGTTCGCGACCTGCTCACCGAGCTCGGCCGGGCCGATGATCTCGCCTTTCAGGCCCGCGGACTGACGCGCTGGAGCGAGGACGAACAGAGATCACCGGCCAACACCCCCTTCATCGAAAACGCCGTGCGCGCGGTCGCCGCCCGCCACGGCCTCGCAACACCGGCCCCGGCCGACCGTTGAATTCGCCATGTCCCCCGCCCCGCTCCGCCTTGAAGTCTGCGTCGGCAGCCAGACCCTGTCCCTGTTCGAGGGCCCGCAACTCATCCGCCAGTGGCCCTGCAGCACCTCAAAGTTCGGCCTCGGCTTCACCGAGGGCAGCTACCGCACCCCGGTCGGCCTCTTCACGGTCAAGGAAAAGCACGGCGATGGCGCACCCGCCGGCACCATCTTCAAGTCGCGCCAGCCGGTCGGTCTCTGGCAGCCGGGCATGGACACCCAGGAGGATCTGGTGCTCACCCGCATCCTCCGCCTCGACGGCCGGGAGCAACGCAACGCCAACAGCTTTGACCGCTACATCTACGTGCACGGCACCAACGACGAGGCCGCGGTCGGTCGCCCCGCCAGCCATGGCTGCGTGCGCCTGCGCAACGCCGACATGATCGATCTGTTCGACCGTGTGCCGGTCGGCACGGAAGTCTGGGTGACGCCGTGAGGGTGGCCTGACTTGAATGGCGAGCGTCACCGCTGCCCAAGGACAGCGGCGACGCACTCCCATCTCACGCCTCCAACTTCCACGGCGCGCGGTACTCGCGACCGAGCAGTTTCGAGGCTTCGGGATCGCCAATGATCTCCTCCTTCACCGGATCCCACTTCACCGGCCGATTGACCAGGAAGGCGATGAGGGCGAGGTGGCCGGGAACGGCGCTGCGGTGGGCGGTTTCGACCGGTGTGACGGTCGGCTTGCGGCTCTTGACGCAGTCGAGGAAATTGCGGTGGTGGCCCGGCGTCTCGTACAGGCGGGTCTTGATGACATCGTCGCCGAGCTTCGGCGCCTTGGCGGCCTCGACGACCTTGTCGCCCTCGCGCTTCTTGATGACCTGCTTGAGCGCCGGGTTGGAGGAGTCGTAGGCACCGTTGCGGTTGACATGCACCCAGCCATCGGTGCCGATCCAGCGCGTGCCCATCTTGATGTCATCGTGACCACCGGCAATCGTCATGACCACGCCACCGTCGTACTTCGCCTCGGCGCGGTAGCGGGTGGCGGTGTTCCAGATGTCGGTGCGCGGCGGCATGTCGACCTGGATCGGCAGAACCTCGCGCGGACCGCTGCCGTCCATGTCCATGCCCCAGTGGGCGATGTCGCAGTGGTGACCGATCCAGTCGAGCAGCTGGCCTCCGCCGATGTTGTAGTCCCAGCGCCAGTTCTTGTGAACGCGGCACTCGATGTAATCCTGCATGGCCGACGGCCCGATCCACATCTCGTAGTCGAGTTCGGGCGGCGGCGGCGTGACGCTGCGCTTGTCGCCGGTCTTGGCGAAATCGTTGTGGCCGGAGGGCAGGCCGACCTCGACCTGGGTCAGCTTGCCGATGAGGCCGTTGCGCACGACCTCGGCGCCGATGCGGAAATTGTCCTCGCTGCGCTGCCAGGAGCCGGTCTGCCAGATGCGACCGAAGCGCTTCACCGCGCGCACGATGGCCTGCTGCTCGGCGATGGTGCGGGCCAGCGGCTTTTCCCCGTAGATGTCCTTGCCGTTCTTGGCCGCCTCGACCGCGGTCAGCGCGTGCCAGTGGTCGGGCAGGGCGAGCATGACCGTGTCGATGTCGGTGCGCGCCATGACCTCGCGGTAGTCGTGGTAGGCCTTGCAGTCGCGGTTCTTGTAGTAGCCGTTGATCGTGCCGACCGCCTTCTCCAGGTTGCGCTTGTCGATGTCGCAGGCGGCGAGCACACGGCAGTCGGTCTCGGCCATGAACTTATTCGTGTTGCCCGGCCCCATCATGCCCCAGCCGAAGACGGCCATGGTGATCTGGTTCGACGGGGCGTTCTGACCGAGCACGCTGGCGGGGATGATGCTGGGGAAACCCAGGACGGCGGCGGAACGCGTCAGGAACTGGCGACGGGTGAAGGGGATTCTTTTCATGCGAGCGCCCGTTTTACCCGGCGCGACCGGTCGCTGTCGAGCAGAAATCAGCGACCGTCATTGCATCCACCACCGCCCGGGCGTAAGGGTGGGTCCTAAACCGGAGCCCCCAGCACGCCGCCGTGACCTTTGCCACCCAAATCACGATCTTCCGCATCCTGCTGATCCCGGTCTTCGTCGGTCTGGCGGTCTACTACGGGGCCAGCGTCGCGGCGGGCGCGGCCGACGAGTCCCTGCGCCTCTGGACCATCGCCGTCTTCGCCCTGGCCGCCGTCAGCGATGCCGTCGACGGCTTTGTCGCGCGTCGCTTCAACCAGCGCAGCCGCCTGGGCGCCATCCTCGACCCGCTGGCCGACAAGCTGCTGCTGCTCTCGGCCATCGTCACCCTGAGTTTCACCGGCTGGCGCCAGCACTTCCCGCTCTGGTTTCCGACCCTGGTCATCTTCCGCGACCTCGCCAGCATCGGCGGCGCCTTCCTCATCCAGCATCTCGCCGGCCAGTGCCAGATTCAGCCGCACTGGACCGGCAAGGTGGCGACCTTTGCCCAGATCACCGCCGTGCTCTGGCTCATGCTCGACTTCCCCGGCCTGATCTGGCCCACCCTCGGCGCCGGCCTGTTCACCGCCCTCTCCGGCTTCATCAACCTCGCCGCCGGCATCCGCCAGGTCCGTCACGTGGGGTGATCTCGGTTCGAAGTTCTTCGTCAAGGGTCAAGGGTCAAGGGTCAAGGGTCAAGGGTCAAGGGTCAAGGGTCAAGGGTCAAG
>CAZSBO010000113.1:0-13161 GCA_964605265.1 uncultured Prosthecobacter sp. | reverse complement strand
TGCTTGCGGGCGGTGTCGACCGCCTGGCGCAGCAGCAGGAAGAGCGCCTGGGACAGGCGGGTCTTGTCGGCACTGCTGGCAAACACCGCCTCACGCACCTCGACAAAGGCGGCATCGCCATGGACGCGGCGGAAGTGCGCCTCCATCTCGGCGCGGTTGCTGAAGGCGGCCGGTTCGACGCCCTCGGCTTCGCGGGCGTGCACCCAGCGGTGGCCCTTGCGCTGCTGCTCCTTCCATTGGGCGACGATTTCCGGACTGGTCTCGATGCGCACACGGCGCTTGTAGTCCTCGAGCGCCAGATTCGCGAAACGCTCGCGGTGCAGGCGGATCAGGGCGGTCTGGAAGCTGTGATGGTTCGGCGGCGCCAGCAGTTCACCGGAGAAGCCGCAGACGGCGATCGATTTGAAATCGCCCTTGGGTTCCTCGAGCTCGATCTCCTCGACGCGGTAGTAGCTCTCCAGCGCGGGTCCGCGCAGGACATGGGCCAGCGCCTCGTCGCGGCTGAGGAAGAGGCCGCCGTCGGCGGTCGTCTGGAACAGACCCTGCCCGCGTTCCGGCGCACAGCTGAAACGAGCCTGGAAGCGTTCGGGGTCGGCCAGCACCAGGCGGGCGGCGTCGAACATGCTGAAGGCATGGCCGCTGGCGCGGATGTGCGCGGCGAGGGCTTCAGCGGCGCTGTCGCGCGGCTCGATGACCACCTGGACGTCACGCGGGATCTCCACCCACTCACGCTGCGGGCGGTCGTCAAAGCGACGCGGCGGACCATCGCGACGGTCGCGGCGTTCTCCGGGCGGGCCATCGCGGCGCTGTCCCGGAGGGCCGTCGCGGCGCGGACCGGGCGGACCGTCACGGCGCGGCGGCGGACCATCGCGGCGCGGACCGCCCTGGCCGCCAAAATCCCGGCGCGGGCCGGGAGGGCCGTCACGACGCGGACCGCCCTCGCGGCGGTCGCGACCGCCAGGGCGCGGACCGCGCTCCTCGCGCTCTTCATATTTGGCGAAGTTGCTGCTGCCGCCCATGCCGGCGACCCAGGCTGGCATCATGCGCAGATCGGAGAGGTCCACCTGTCCGGGTGGCACAGGCGTTTCGGGTGTCGCTTCGGGTTCGGTCATGTTGGGAGAGGGAGGCGCAGTATGGCGTACTTCTGCGCTGTCGCCAACTTTGTTCGCGCGTCACCACCGATCTCCGCTTTCCTTCCTCGCGGCGGCGGTCCACACTGCAAGCCCACCCCAACTGCCATGATCCATCCCCTCCGACTCCTTGCGGCCCTGGCCGCCCTCACCCTCAGCGCCGCTGCGGCGGACAACCCCTACCTCGGCCGCTGGGCGCTCGACCTGCCCGGGGGTCGCGCCGGCTGGCTCGGCGTCGAGGACCAGGACGGCAAACTCAGCGCCAGCGTACTCTGGGGCGGCGGCAGCGTCGTGCCCACCCAGGGCGCCGAACTCAAGGAGGGCAAGCTGCTCGTCACCCGCCTCTCGCAGGCGAAGCGCAAGGACAAGGCCGGCGCCGAGATCAGCGAGACGATCACCGAAACGATCACCGTCCAGGCCAGTGGCGACACGCTCACCGGCAACACGGTGAAAACCCGGCCCGACGGCAAGGCCTTCGGCCAGGGCGAATTCACCGGCAAGCGCATCCCGGCCCTGCCGCCGCGCCCCGACCTCGCCAAGGTGAAGTTCGGCGCACCGGTGTCGCTGTTCAACGGCAAGGACCTCAGCGGCTGGCGCCTCATCAAGCCGGACGATCTCAACGGCTGGAAGGTCGAGGACGGCGTGCTCATGAACCGCGTCGTCAAGGAGCCCGGCAAACACTTCGGCAACCTGCGCACCGATGCCGAATTCGAAGACTTCCACCTCAAGCTGGAAGTGCGCACCCAGGAAGGCAGCAACAGCGGCGTCTACCTGCGCGGCATCTACGAGGTGCAGGTCATGGAAAGCTTCGGCAAGCCGCTCGACTCCCACCACATGGGCGCGCTGTACAGCCGCATCACCCCGGCCGTGGCCGCGGAAAAACCCATCGGCGAATGGCAGACCCTCGACATCACCCTGGTCGACCGCCACCTGACGGTCATCCTCAACGGCGCAACGATCATCGACAACCAGCCCGTGCTCGGCTGCACCGGCGGCGCGCTGACCAGCAACGAGTTCAAGCCGGGCCCGATCTTCCTGCAGGGCGACCACACCAACGTTGACTACCGCAACATGGTCCTGCGCCCGGTCGTGAAATAAGAAGCCGCTTCGACCCTCTGACCGGTCGCGTCGCCTGCTGGCGGGGCGACCGGTTTTTTGTTCGGCTCAGGGCTTCAAGCGAGGCATGGCCGCACGACGACGGACGCTCCTCACGGCTCCAACCCGCGCGCCAGCTCGGCCGCCAACTGCTGCGGTTCGGCGACCGGGCGACTGGCCAGCTTTTCCACCGGCGGCGCGGACAGGTCGGCCTCGTTGAAGACGCGCACGGCCATGTGCAGGCTGCCGGCCTCGATCCAGGTGCGGGCGCCGACCGGCGTCTGGCAGCCGGCGCCGAGCAGGCGCAGGAACTCGCGCTCGGCGATGACGCGCGCCTCGGTCTCGGCATGATTCAACGCACGCACACGCTCAATGCTGGCGCTGTCGCCAGCGCGGCATTCGATGGCGATGGCCCCCTGCCCTGCGGCGGGCAAAAAGCGCACGGGATCGAGCACGTGCGCGTGCAGCTCGATGCCCTCCAGAACGAGGCGTTCGCCCACCAGCAAGCCGAGCCGCTGCAGGCCGGCGGCGGCGAGCAGGACGGCGTCGAGCGCGCCCTCGCCGAGCACCTTCTTCACCCGGGTCGGCACGTTGCCGCGGATTTCAACCACCTGCAGGTCGGGTCGCAGCCAGCGCAGCTGCGCGGCTCGGCGCACGCTGCTGGTGCCGACGCGGGCGCCGACGGGCAGGCTTTCCAGGGTGTGCGGCGCCGCGGTGACCAGCACGTCCTCGGTCGGCGCGCGCGGCAGCACGGCAGCGATGACAAAACCCGGTGCCAGATCCGAGGGCACGTCCTTGAGGCTGTGCACGGCGGCATCGACCTCTCCGTTTTGCAGGGCGGTTTCGAGTTCCTTGATGAAGATGCCCTTGTCGACGTTGGCGACCTCGTTGAACTCGGAAAAGCGCAGGTCCTGGCGCTTGTCGCCGCTGGTCTGGATGATCTTGCGCTCGACGGTCAGGCCGGCATGGGCGGCCAGCAGGCCCTCGGTGACGGTGCGCGTCTGCGCCAGCGCAAGCTCGCTGCCGCGGGTGCCGAGGATGAGGGGGGACGTGGACATGACCCACAGGTGTTCACGCAAACCCGGCCGGACGCAAAGGAATGATGCAGGGGCGTGATTTCCCGCGCCGGCCGCGGCAACATGTGCTATCCGCACGCTGTGCCCGCCCCGACGATCGTTTATCCCTTCCTCGCCGCCCTGCTCTACGCCTTCGGCGCCCTCGCCCTGAAGCGCTCCAGCGAGTACGGGATCGGCCTGTGGCGCACGACCTTCGTCGCCAACCTGATTGTCGCCGTGCTGTTCTCGACCCTCTGGCTGTTCGGCGGCCCGCCGATCGAACGCGAGTTGCTCTGGCAGCCGGGCGTCATCGCCCTCTGCCTGTTCGCCGGCCAGATCTCGCAGTTCCTCGCCCTGGAAAAGGGCGATGTCTCGGTCGCGGTGCCGGTGTTCGGCCTGAAGGTGGTACTGGTCGCCCTGCTCGCCCCCTTCCTCACCGGCGACCACATCGACACCCGCCTCTGGATCGCCTGCGTGCTCAGCGTCTTCGGCCTGACCTTCCTCAACCGCAGCGGTGGCGGCGCCTCGCCCCGTGGTCTCGGCATCACCCTGGCCGCCGGCGGCTTCGGCGCGGTCTGCTTCGCGGTGTTTGACGTGCTCGTGCAGAAGTGGGGCCCGCACTGGGGTGCCGGCCGACTGCTGCCCTGCGTGTTCTGGATCAACGCCATCTTGTCCTTTGGCTTGGTCTTCCGCTTCTCCGCCCCGCTCAGTGCCATCCGCCCGCCGGCCTGGCGCTGGCTCTGCGGCGGTTCGATCATCCTCGGCCTGCAAAGCATTGCCTTCGTCAGTACCCTCGCCATCCACGGTCAGGCCGCCTCGGCCAACGTCGTTTATGCCTCGCGCGGCCTGCTCAGCGTGGTCATGGTCTGGCTGGTCGGCCACTGGTTCCGCAACCAGGAACAGCACCTCGGCGGGCGCGTGCTGCGCTGGCGAATGGCCGGTGCCCTGCTCATGATGGCGGCGATCGTGCTGGTGGTGACGCGGTGACTGCCCCCTCGCAGGCTTCAAGCGAGTGACCTTCGGCCCGCGCGCGCTCCCGGAGCGCGAGCATGGCGTCAGCCTGCTCGCTCAGGATCCAGCGCGCGGCCACCTCCGCTTGCAATGCCCTGCCCGCCGCGCTTGGTTTCCCCCATGAAAGCCCTCCTTCTGCTGCCGCTGCTCCTGCTCGCCGCCTGCAAGCCCGCCGAACCCGCCGCCGCTCCGTCGGCCAGCGGCAAACCGAAGGTGCTGTCGGTCAACCACCCGCTGCACGCCTTCGCCAGTCGCCTGGGTGGCGATGCCATTGAGGCGGTGTTTCCCGCACCCGCCGACGAAGACCCGGCCTTCTGGCAGCCGGATGACGCGGCACTGACGGCCTTTCAGCAGGCCGACCTCATCCTGCTCAACGGCGCCAGCTATTCGAAGTGGACCGACAAGGCCAGCCTGCCGACCTCGCGCAGCGTCGACACCTCGGCCGCCTTCAAGGACCGCTTCATCCAGATCGAGGACAGCGCCCCGCACAGCCACGGGCCCGAAGGCGAACACAGCCATGCCGGCACCGCCTTCACGACCTGGATCGACCTCAGCCAGGCGGTGCAGCAGGCCGATGCCGTGCGCGCCGCCCTCGTCCACCGGCTGCCCGATCAGGCAGCGGCGATCGACGGTCGTTTCGCCACGCTGAAAGCCGAGCTGGAAGCCCTCGATGCCCGCCTGCTCAAGGTCGGCGAACGCCTGGCCAAGGCGCCGCTGGTCGCCTCACACCCGGTCTACCACTACTGGGCGCGCCGCTACGGGTTCAACCTGCAGTCCGTGCTCTGGGAACCGGAAACCGTGCCGGACGACAAGGCCATGGCCGAACTGCAGGCCCTGCTCGCCAAGCACCCGGCGAAGTGGATGATCTGGGAGGGCGAACCCGCCCGGGAAAGCGTCGCCAAACTGGAAGCCCTCGGCATCCGCTCGGTCGTCTTTGCCCCCTGCGGCAATCGCCCGGACGAGGGCGACTTCTTCTCCGTGATGGCTGCCAACGTCGCAGCGCTGGAAAAGGCGTTTCCGTGACCCCGCAGGCTCATCTGTAGCGCGGGGCAGCGACCCGCGTCTCCAGAGCTTTAGCGGAAGTACCCGCTCACCTTGAGCTTGCGCGCGAACAGGCTGCCGCCGCCGGCGACGTAGAGGATGTTGTGATCCTTGCCGGCGAACTCGGCGCTAACCACCTTGCCGTCGGCCACCGGTTTGGCGAGGATGCCGGCGAGGCGGCCGGCGGGATCGAAGATCTGCACGCCGAGTTCGGTGGTGACAAAGATGCGGCCCTTGGCCTCGGTGGTGGCGCCGTCGCCGGCCGCCGTTTCCTTGCCGACCGGCAGCCACATCGTCATGAAGGGCGCGCCGCCCGACAGACTGCCGTCGACGCCGATCTGCCAGGCCCAGACATGCTTGCCGCCGTGTTCGGAGACCACCAGCGTCGCCTCATCCGGCGTGATCGTGATGCCGTTCGGTTTGGCCACCCGGCCCGTGTCAGCCACGTGATGCTTTTTGTCGGGCGTGATCCAGTGGATGCTCTGGGTCGGCGTCTCGGTGAAGTAGACGTGGCCCTTTTTGCTGACGACCAGGTCATTGCATTTCACTCCGGTGACCAGCACCTCGACCTCGCCCTGGCGACTGATGGCGATGACGCGCTGCTCGCGGTTGTGGCAGGCGTAAAACCGGCCGTCGGGCCCGAGCTGCAGGCCGCTGATGCCGGGCAGGTTGTCGAGGTGGAGCGACACCTTGCCGGTGGCGGCATCGAGCTTGTAGATGCCCTTGCCGGCCTTGACGTCGGTGAAGTACAGATGGCCTTCGGCATCGACGCAGAGACCGTCGGTGAACTCATAGCCCGAAGCGGCCTCGCGCCAGGGTTCGCCGTCGATGAGGTATTCGTGCAGGGAGGTGTCCTGGGCGACCAGCGGCGCGGCGAGGACAAGGCAGGCGAGGGCGGAGCGGAGCATGGGAAAGCGGAGGTGAAGTTCGAATGACAGGACCGGCGGACTCACTTGGCCCAGAGCCAGCGCAGGGTGTCGGGCAGGATGGCGGCGCCGTGCTTGCCGTTGTGGGTGCCCTCGCCCATGACGAACTTGAAATCGTAGCCGGCGAATTTCAGCGCGGCGGCCATGTCCTGGTTGGCGAGCGGCCAGTTGCCGAACTGATTGTCGAGGTCGTTGCTGCCTTCCTGGAGGAAGACCTTGATCGGTTTTTTGTCGGTCTTGCGGATCAGCGCCGGATAAACATGACCGCCGCGGATGTTGGTAAAGCTGCCGATGTGACTGACCACCTTGCGGAAGGCGTCGGGCCGTTCCCAGGCGACCGTGAAGGCGCAGATGCCGCCGCTGCTGTTGCCGCAGATGGCACGCTCGTCGGGGTTGGTGCTGAGGTTGTAATCCTTGGCCACCGCCGGCAGGATTTCCTCAAGCAGGAAGCGCGCGTACAGGTCGCCGAGCGAGTCGTACTCAAAGCTGCGGTTGCTGCGCGGCTTGGCACCGGGTTGCTCGGTCGGGAAGACGCCGGGCTGCAGGAAGATGCCAATCGTCACCGGCATTTCACCCTTGGCGATGAGGTTGTCGAAGACGACCGGCGCGCGGAACTGGCCGTCGGGTTTGACGAAGCCGGCGCCATCGCAGAACACCATGACCGCGGCCGGCTTGGCCTTGTCGTACTGGGCCGGCACGTAGATCCACCAGTCGCGGGTGGTGCCGGGGAAGATCTTCGAATCGGTCCAAGCCGGCATCTGGGTCACCTTGCCCTGCGGCACGCCGGGCTGCACCTGGGAGTCGGGACCGAGAACATATTGGTCATCCTGCGGGGCGGCGAACAGCGGCAGGGCGAGGGCGGCGAGAGCGGGGAGCAGCTTCATGGGGAGGGTGCGAACGGGCAGGAGATCGGGGTTCTTGCAGGGGGACGGGATTCAACCGAAACGCGTGCGCCAGAGATTGAGGGCGGCGCGCATGTCCTCGCGCTTCTGGCTCGGGCTGACCTCCCAGATCAGCGGCACTTCAGCCGGAACCAAGGGCAGCAGACCGAGTAGATCGACCCCGCCTGTGCTGAGCGGGACCCGGTGATCACGCGCCGGCCAGCGCACGTCGTGGACGTGGCAACCGATGAGGCGCGGCGCAAGGGCGGTCAGATAGGCGGCGTGATCGACCAGGGCCAGATTCGCCTGGCGCTGGACATGACCGAAGTCATGCCAGGCACCGATCCACGGGCAGTCGGCGTAGTGCTCCAGCAGGCGCGGCAGTTCCTCCGGGCTCGGGATCTGCTCGAAGTGACTGCGCGTCTCCAGACCGAGGCGGACGCCGTGTTTTTCGCAATCGGGCAGCAGGGCGTCGAGCGCCGCGCGCACGCGGTCGAGCCCGGCCTGGGCCAGCTTGGCGCGCTCGGCCACCAACTGCAGCTTCAACGCGCAGTAGGCGCGCGAGTACAGCCCGCCAGCCTGGGCAATCTTTTCGAGGCGTGCCGTGAAGTCCGGCAGCGGCAGTCGACCGAGATGCACCACGACCCGGTCCGTGCCAAAGCGCACCGCCATTTCCAGCGTGCGCCGGGTCAGAGTCAGGGCGCGCTCGCGCTCGGCGGCGCTGGCCGAGGTGAACTCATAGACGTCCGGCGCATCGATCATCACCTCGACCGGCGCGGGGCAGAAGTTGTGCAGGCTGCTGACCCGGATCTCACCGGCCTGCACGGCCTCGAGCAGGCCGGGCAGCAGCGACAACCGGGTGCCGTGGCTGACCTCGATCCATTCGAAGCCAAGCTCGCGCGCCTCAGCCGCCAGGGCGCGGCCGTCCGTGTGGCGGTGGCTGTTCCAGCAGGTGGAAAGGGAGAGGCGCAACGGCGTTAAAAAAACGGGCTCAGCGCGCGGCGACGCGCTCGAAGATTTTCGGGGTCGTCAGCGCGGTCTTTTTCTTCGCCTTGGGCGCCGGCTTGGGATCGAGGTTCTGGCCGAGTTCCTCGGCGCTCAGCGTCGAGGCCACGCCCGTCGCCGGCACCTGGGCCTTGGCGATCCAGACCAGGGCGTTGAGCACCGTCTTGCGGAAGTTCTCATTGCCCCAGTTGCGATGGAAGTGACCGCCGGTGAAACCGAAGCCGCGGCCGCCATCGGTGCGTTCAACGCACCACATCATCGCCTCAAGCGCGCCCTTTTCCGCCTGGATGTGCGGGTAGGGACCCTTGGGATAGACATAGGGACCGTCGCGGGTGGCATCGGAAGGCGCCGCGACCAGCAGCGGCGTGAAGCGCGTGCCGGCATCCTCGGCGGGCGCAATGCCGTCGCCAAAGGCCGGACGGAAGCGCATGTTGAAGTACCACTCGTCCTCGATCTGGAAGGGCTGCACGCCGCGGGTGATGGGGTGCTCGGGCAGACGGTCGAACTTCGGTTCCCAGATCGGATTGCAGGAATGGGCGTTTTCGTAGTGGCCGCCGACCCACTGCAGGAACTCGCGTCCGCCGAGCTCTGGCACGACTTCGACGCCGTAGTGCATGACGCCGAAGCCGACGCCCTTGGCGGTCAACGCGCGCAGGGTTTCCAAACGGTTTTCCTGGACCGCCGGATGGCCCTTGCCGCCGTCGGCATAGATGACCACGGCATCGGCATCGGCCAGGGTCGCCTCATCGGTCACCCAGCCCATCTCGTGGCGTTCGACGACGAGCCCCGGCACCGCGGCCAGGCATTTTTCCAGCAGCATCGTGCCGGCGCGGAACTCGTGCATGCCCGGCGGGTGCGAGGGTTTGCCGGCGATGAGCACCAGCTTGCGCTTGCCGTCCGGCGTGACGGCCGAGGCCGCCGTGGCGAGGCAGAGACAGAGGATCCAGAAGCGTTTCATGAGACCGCCAGCATGCCGGCACCGCGCACGACACTCAAGCGCCTTCTTGCGGCGGCTCAGCGCAGCCCCAACCCTCAGGCCTGCCAATCCTCCCAGCGCAAGCCGGGCACCCGCCGGAACTCCCGGGTGTTGTGGGTGACCAGCGTGAGGTCCAGAGCCAACGCCTGCCCCGCCAGTTGGAGGTCATAGGGTCCGATGCGCTTGCCTCGCGATTCCAGCAGCCAGCGGATCCGTGCGGCCTCCAGAGCTGCGGCCTCGTCAAAAGGCACGAGGTGCAACGGTTCACAAAGGAGGTGAATCCTGGCACGCTCGCGCTCAGGCTCGCGACAGCGTTCGGCACCGGCCAGCAGTTCAAACAGGGTGACGGTTGAAAGGCCCAAGTCCGACGGCATATGCGACTGCATCCGCTGGCACACGGCCGGATGACCGCGCATCACGGCGATGCAAGCGTTCGTGTCCAGCAGATGCGTCATGCCTCAAAATCAATGACCGGGGGTGTGACGCCCTGCGGCGGGCGCTCGAAACCGGGATCCGTGATTCGAACGGCGTCAAAGTAGCCCCGCGGCCAGCGGCTGCGCGTGATGGGCTCAATGAGCACGCCACCGCCCAAACGGCGGATGCTGACTTCCTTGCCGGGCAGCCGCATTTCCTTGGGCAGCCGCACGGCCTGGCTGCGACCGTTCATGAAAAGGGTGGTTGTCATAGATCATCTATACCACAAGGATCCCGGAAAATCAAGCTCTTCCGCCAAGACGCCGCGCCCGACACTCAAGCGCCTTCTTGCGGCGGCTCAGCGCACCCGACGCACCACGGCGAGCCAGTCCTCGGCATCGGGCGCCTGCAGTCGCACTGTAGCGCCTCCTTGGAGCCTGTCCGGCGCCGGCTGCAGCGGGCCGCCGTTGCGCGGGTTGAACCAGTGCAGGTGGAAGCGCCCCTCCGCGCCTGCCAGGTCGAGATCAGTCGCGCCGCCCTCAGGCAGGTACACCAGGTACAATTCGCCGGGCTGGGCGAGGCAGTAGCGCCTGTTGTCGTTGCTGGCGTTGCCGATCAGGGCATTGGCGTTCGTCATGTCCTGAAAGGGGATCGCCTGCTCCTCAAAAAACTGCAGGGCCACGGCCGCCCAACGCCAGGACTGATCGCGGCTGCGCCAGTCCTCGCAGGCCAAATCATGCTCCGGCAGTTTATAGCCAAAGTAGTATTCCACCCCCGCGCCGCCGGCCATGAGGTTGCCCCAAAGCGTGTGCTTGCGGATGTCATCAGGCGTCTGCACGACCTTGCCCTCGCGCGTTTTGCCGGCGTAGCCCTGATACCCCAGATCGGGCGGCACGCCGGTGTCGGCACCGCCCTGCTCATCGTTCGCCACCACCCAGGGTTTGCCGGCCGCCGCAGAGGCGCGCAACCACTGCAGGGTGCGCGCATGCGTCTGGTTCCAGGCATTCTGCAGCGACGCGCCGGTGAGCTCACTGGCCTCGCCGAGCAGGGGCGGATAGACTCGATCCTGCTCATCCGGATAGCTGTGGATGACCCGCAGGTGCTGGTAGGGATCCACCTCGGCCAGCCAGCTGACCATGTCGCGCTGCTCCTCGGGCGTCTGGGTGTTTTCCTCGCCGAAGTTCCAATTCAAGGCCAGCAAATGGCCGAAGCGCGAAATCATCTCACGCAGGTAGAGCTTGCGCTCGGTGCCGAGCGCGCCGCCGTCGAGCGACTCAGCCACGTTCGCCGCCTTGCGACCGTGACCGAGCCGGTGGTCGTCGTTCTCGGTCTCCTGCAGCTTGAAATGGCAGAACAAGCCGAGGGTCGTGGCATGATCGAAGACGATGCACCACTGGTCGAGCTTGGAACAGTCGTAGTGGCGCTTGGCGTCGCGACCGACAAAGGGCCAGACGTTGTCGCCATCGCCGCCGGCGTTGTAGGTCAGGAAGGAGAAGGCGTTGCAGCCTGTGCCGGCCAGGTAGTTGAGTGCGCCCACGAGCCCCTTGCCATTGCCGCCCTGCCAGACGGGATCGCCCTCACGCCAGTCGCGCGCATGGGCCTGCCAGGTTTTCAACGGCCCCTTTGCCGGCTTGCGCGTCTCCGTGCCATCGAAATCCGCATAGGCCAGCAGGGTCTCCGGAGCATCGGCACCGGCCTTGAGGAAATAACGCTGCGACCCGGCAAACTGCAGGTGATGCTTGCCCACATAACGCAAGCGGCCGTGGGCGCGGAAATCACGACCGGTCTTGTCGCTTGGCTCGATGTCGAAGGATCCCTTCAAGCCATGCCAGGGTTTCAGTTCGACGCCCTGGCCGTTGATCGCTGCGCGCGTGCCCTGCCGGAAACTCACCTGATAACTCCAGCGACCGGTTTGATCAGGGCTGAAGTGAGCGCGCCAGATGCGACCGGACGCCGCCCCGGTTTCGGCGGCGTGGCCGTCGGCGGCGAAATGTCCCGGCACACGGAAAACCGGCCCGCCGGACTCATGCTGGAAGGTCACCTCAAAAGCGTAGTCGAGGAAGGGATTCAGCTCCGTGTCCGTCTCGCGGGCCAGCGGGCCGCTCAGGGAAAGCGTGACCTTGTGCCACTGCCGACGCTCGCCGGCCACCGTGATCTGGCCGTCGCCTGGCTCCGTCGCATCGCGCGTCAGGTTGTCCTGAATCCACCTCGCCAGCGTGCCACTGCCGTGGCCGTAACCGCCGGGCAGCGGCCGAAAATCGCGGGTCGCCAGACGCGGCGGCTCGCCCCAGTGGATGGGGAAGGAGGCTGCCGCAGACTCAGCCGCGCAGGGCATCAAGAACAACAGGGCAAGGAAGTAGCGCACGAGAGAAAGGATGCAGGGTTTGCGGCGCGAACGCCGACTTTGAAGTCCCAGACTGGAACCCCACGGGCGGCGTGATGGAACGCTTGGGAGCAAAAATTCTTGGGAGGCAATACAGCTTCACCCGCAACACCCAACCGCGTCACTCGGATAGTGACAGCCACTTGGCTCATGTCAGCAACTCCGTCATCACCCGGCCATGCACGTCCGTCAGACGGAAATCGCGGCCGGCATGGCGGTAGGTGAGCTTTTCATGGTCGAGACCGAGCTGATGCAGCAGGGTGGCATGCAGGTCGTGCACCTCGACCGGATCCTCTTCGGCATACTTGCCGATGTCGTCGGTGCGACCGTGCACATGGCCGGACTTGAAGCCGCCACCGGCCACCCAGACGCTGAAGCAGTCGCGGTGATGGCCGCGGCCATTCTTGCCCTCGCGCCAGGGGGTGCGGCCAAACTCCGTGGCCCAGAGGATGAGGGTCTCGTCGAGCATGCCGCGCTGCTTGAGGTCGGTGATGAGCGCGGCGGTGGGCTGGTCGACGTTGTAGGCGAGGTCGGCATGCTCGCGCATCTCGCCGTGCGAATCCCAGTTTGGCCGCGAACCGGTGTCGATCAGTTCAATGAAGCGCACGCCGCGTTCAGCGAGCCGGCGGGCGACCAGGCATTGCCAGCCGAAGTCGGCACCGGGTCCCTTGAGCTTGCGATTGAGGCCGTAAAGACGGCGGATCGATTCCGGCTCCTGCGCCACATCAAAGGCCTCGGGCGCGGCGGTCTGCATCTGGAAGGCGGTTTCGAACGATTTGATGCGCGCCGCCAGAGCGCTGTCGTGGGGTCGCGCGTCAAGGTGGCGACGGTTGAGCGCGCGGGTCAGCTCGAGTTCGAGCGGCTGCAGGGGCTTCGCTGTCGGCGGCGACTGCAGGTTGGCGATGGGTCGATCGCCGGGGATGACGCGCGTGCCCTGGTGGGCGGCGGGCAGGAAGTCGCTCGCAAAAACCTGGGTGCCACCGTAGGGCAGGTGTGGGCAGATGACGATGTAACCGGGCAGGTTTTGGTTGAGCGTGCCCAGGCCATAGCTGACCCAAGAGCCCATGCTAGGTCGCGCGAAAGTCGGCGAGCCGGTGTGCATGCCCAGCGTTGCCTCGCTGTGGTCGAAGTGCGAGGCCTTCATGCTGCGAATCAGGCAGATCTCGTCCATGACGCCGCGCAGGTGCGGAAAGATGTCGCTGACCTCGGTGCCACAGTTTTTGTTGGGCGCAGCACCGAAGACA
>CAZSBO010000112.1:0-13177 GCA_964605265.1 uncultured Prosthecobacter sp. | reverse complement strand
GGCTCTTGGCTCTTGGCTCTTGGCTCTTGGCTCTTGGCTCTTGGCTCTTGGCTCTTCTCGCGCCTGTTCGCGTGTGCAGCTCTTTGAGGGCGAACAAAAACCGCTGCCTCCCCCTGCGGATGTCCGACCCCATGGGCGAAGCTGGTGGCGCGTGCGGAGCTGTCGGGAGGTCTGGCAGCGGCACGCTTCAACCCTCCCTTCGTTGTTTCTTCATGTGGCTCTGCACCCAGCTCGGTTATTATTCGGTGATCCGTCCTTCCGAGGGTCTTTTTCACATTGGCGCCCGTTGTCTCGGCGATCTCGATGCCCTGGTCTCGGCGATCGGCTTGCCGGAGCCTCAGCCTTCGGTCGCCGGGGCCGACTGCCCGTGGCACATCGCCTGTGATGCCACCGATCTGACCCGGTTCTTCGCCCTGATGGCGGCCAGCCTCACCTACGAGGACTTCAAGGCCGCCGTGGCCCGCCACCCGCTGCAGCAGCGCAAGCTTGCCGCCTATCACGACATCCATCAGCGCCTGTTGGAGTGGCAGCAGAACCAGGGCGGCGGCTCATTCCGAGTCGCGTGAGCCTAGGAAGAGGCGAACCCACGTTTGCTATCACGTGGGGCGGAGGAGCAGGGCCGCCGTTTTTCGCCTTGCACCCCGGCGGGCTCCGCGCCAATTCAGGGGAACCCGCCCGACCCACCTTGGCCGCCACCGAAACTCCCCGTACGCTTGTCGCCATCCCCGCCCGCTGGGGGGCGTCGCGCTTCCCGGGCAAGCCGCTGCACGTGATTGCCGGCAAGCCGCTGGTCCAGCACGTCTGGGAGCGCTGCCAGGCCTGCCACGAGGTCGACGACGTGGTCATTGCCACCGACGACGCCCGCATCGCCGAGGCGGCGGCCGGTTTCGGTGCGCGTGCGGTGCTGACCTCGCCCGACCATCCGAGCGGCACGGACCGCGTTGCCGAGGCGGCGCGCGCTTTCCCGAACCACGACGTGATCATCAACGTCCAGGGCGATGAACCGCTCATTTCGCCGGCGCTCATCGACCGCCTGGCCGCCACCCTGCGCGCCGAGCCGTCGGTGCGCATGATCACCGCCGCCGCGCCCATCCACGAGGCCTCCCAGGTGGCCGATCCGAATGTCGTCAAGGTGGTCTTCGACCACCGCGGCGACTCCCTCTATTTCTCGCGCTCGCCGCTGCCCTTTGTCCGCGATGCCGCGGCCGGCGCCCTCCACCACCGCCACCTCGGCGTCTATGGGTTCCGTCGCGACTTCCTGTTTGAATTTGTCGCCTGGCCGCCCTCGCTGCTCGAGCGCACCGAGTGCCTGGAGCAGTTGCGAGCCCTCGAAAACGGCGTGCGCCTGCGCGTGCTGCTCACCGAAGAGCTGTCGCCCGGCGTCGACACCCCCGAGCAGGCGGCGGCGGTCGAGCGCCTGCTGACCGCGTCCTGAACCCCTGATTCCCATTCCCATGAAATACATCTTCGTCACCGGCGGCGTCGTCAGTTCCCTCGGCAAGGGCCTGGCCGCCTCCTCGCTCGGCACCCTGCTCGAACTTCGCGGCCTGCGGGTCATCATGCAGAAGTTCGATCCCTACCTGAACATCGATCCGGGCACGATGAATCCCTATGAGCACGGCGAGGTGTACGTGCTCAACGACGGTGCCGAGACCGACCTCGACCTCGGTCACTACGAGCGTTTCACCCACACCAACCTGTCGCGCCTCAACAACCTGACCAGCGGCCAGGTGTACCAGAGCGTGCTCGACAAGGAGCGCGCCGGCAAGTACCAGGGGCGCACGGTGCAGGTCATTCCGCACGTCACCAACGAGATCAAGGACCGCATCAAGGAGGTCGCCGACAAGATGAGCGGTGACATCATCATCACCGAGATCGGCGGCACGGTGGGCGACATTGAAGGTCTGCCCTTCCTGGAGGCGATCCGCCAGTTCGCCCAGGAGGTCGGGCCGGGCAACGTGCTCTTCATCCACGCCACCCTGGTGCCCTACATCAAGGCTGCCCAGGAACTGAAGACCAAGCCCACCCAGCAGTCGCTCGCCAAGCTGCGCGAGATCGGCATCGCCCCGCAGATCATCCTCTGCCGCACCGAGCATCCGCTCGACCTCGATGTGCGCGAGAAGATCTCGCTGTTCGGCAACGTGCCGATTGAGGACGTCATTGAGGTGCGCGACGTCAAGCACAGCATCTACGAGGTGCCGCTCAAGCTGCACGAGCAGCGGCTCGATGACCGCGTCTGCAAGATCCTCCATCTCGACACCCCGCAGCCGGACCTGACAAAGTGGCGTCACTTCGTCCAGCGCATCATTCACCCGACCCACCACGTGCGCATCGGCGTGGTCGGCAAGTACATTGAACTGCAGGACGCCTACAAGAGCATCTACGAGGCGCTCACCCACGCTGGCGCCGCCAACGACTGCAAGGTCGACATCGTCAAGGTTGACGCCGAGGCGATCGAGAAGGGCGGGCCCGATCTCTACCTCAACGGCCTGCAGGGCATCCTCATCCCCGGCGGCTTCGGCGATCGCGGCACCGAGGGCAAGATCGCCGCGGCCGGTTATGCCCGCGAGAATGGCATCCCGTTCTTTGGCATCTGCCTCGGCATGCAGATCGCCGTCATCGAGTTTGCGCGCCGGGTCTGCGAACTCGGCGGAGCCAGCAGCACCGAGTTCGACAAGGGCACGCCGCACCCCGTCATCAGCATGATGGAGGAGCAGAAGAAGATCAAACAGCTCGGCGGCACCATGCGCCTGGGCAACTGGCTGACCCGCCTGCTGCCGGGCAGCAAGGCGAGCGCGATTTACCAAGGCGACACCACCGAGGAGCGTCATCGCCACCGCTATGAGGTGAACGACGACTACAAGGACCGCCTGGAAGCCAAGGGCATGCTCATCAGCGGCCTCTCCGACAAGGGCGGTTTTGTCGAGATGATCGAGATCCCCGGTCACCCGCATTTTGTTGCCTGCCAGTTCCACCCGGAATTCCTCAGCAAGCCGAACCATCCGCACCCGCTGTTCCACAGCTTCGTGCAGGCGGCGATGGCGCACCGCGCCCTGCCCGAGCCGCAGTGCTGACCGCCGCCCGGGCCGGCCTGCGATTATTTTCTGTCCAAAACGCCGCCGCCGGCGACTGTGTTCGCTGATGGAGGATGCCACGACCGCCTTTCTGGAGCTGCTGACCCGCCATGAGCGGTCGCTCTCGCTCTACGTCCACGGCCTGGTGCCGGACGATGGCGCCGCCGAGGACATCCTGCAGCAGACCAAGATGCTGCTCTGGCGCCACTTCAGCGATTTCGAGCCAGGCACGAATTTCCTGGCCTGGGCGCGCAAGATCGCCTTCCACCAAATCCTCGGTCACCGTCGCCAGAAAAAGCGCGCGCACCTGCCGCTCGATGAGGAGGCGCTGGAGGCGCTCGGTCATGCCGTGTCGAGCCTGGCCGAGGAGGGGTCCGCACGGCACGACGCCCTGCGCGCCTGTCTGGCGCGCCTGCCCGAGGAGCACCGCCGGCTGGTCACCCTGCGCTACTTCGACGATCTTGAGATCGACCAGGTGGCCGAACGCATTCGTCGCACCGAGGCGGCGGTCTACCGGGCGCTCAGCCGGGTGCGCATGAGCCTGATGCAATGCATCGAAAAACAACTGGAGGTGAATCCATGAAGGCGGACGAAACCTGGCGCTGGCTGGAGCTTTGGGAGCGCGCCCGTGCGCACGCCCTGACCGAGGACGAGCAGGCGCGGTTGAATGCCGCCGTGCGCGACGATCCGGCCGTGCGTGCGTTGCTGGCGCAGGCGGCGGTGCTCGACGCTGAGCTCAACGCCATGGAGGCCCTCGCCGAGGTGCCGCCGCGCTCGGTGGCCGCGCCAACGCCGTTCTGGCGGCGCCTGGCGCTGCCGGCGGCGGCGGCCCTGGTCTCCGCCGGCCTGGTCTGGCTCTGGGAAAAGCCGCCGGCGCCGGTGGCGGTGCTGGCCAAGGCCTCGGCCTGCAAGTGGGGCAACAGCGCGCTGCCGACCCTGGAGGGTTCGGACCTGCAACCCGGCCTGCTGGAATTGGTCGACGGCATTGCCACCTTGAAATTCCGCAGCGGGGCGGAAGTGACCCTGGAGGCGCCGGTCACCCTGGAAGTGCTGTCCGCCATGGAGTGCCGGATCAAGAAGGGTACGGTCATGGCCGAGGTGCCGCCACAGGCCAAGGGTTTCACCATTCACACCCCCGAGACCAAGGTGGTCGACTACGGCACCCGCTTCGGCGTCAGCGCCGGCGAGGATGGCAAGTGCCTGGTCCATGTCATGGAGGGCCTGGTCGAGGTCGAGCGCGCCGGCGAACCCGGCCGCCGCGAGCTGCGCGCCGGCCAACGCGTCGATTACGGCGGTTTCACCCGCCAGGCACTTTATCCGGATGGCGGTGAGCAGCCCGAGTCGCGGCGCTGGCTGCCCGGGCCGATCAACCAGCTCGGCGATGGCTGGCAGGTGGTCACCACCGCCTACGGTCGCGGCAAGGATTCGTGGATCCAGTCGAGCGACCAGAAGATCAGCGGTCGCGAGTCCTTCCTGCGCGTCAAGTTCACCAGCCTGAGCGAGACCCTGCAACGCAAGGCCTACGTCGCCTTCGACCTCGCCGCCTTTGCCGGCCGGCGCATCGCCGAGGCCGAGTTTGTCCTGCATGTCGAGCCGAGCGATCTCGGTTTCGCCTCGCTCGTGCCTGACGCCGCGTTCCGTGTTTATGCGCTGACCGATGAGGCTGGTGACGCCTGGGAGGAGTCGGCCCTGACCTGGGCCAACGCGCCTGCGCACAGCCCGGCGCCCGAGCATCGCAACGCGCCGGTGGCCGGGGCCGCGCGCCTGCTGGGCGAGTTCACCGTGCCGCAGGGCACCACGCGCGGGGCCTTTGCGATCCGCGGCGAGGCGCTGACCGAGTGCCTGAATGCTGACACCAACGGCCTGCTCACCCTGATGGTCACCCGTGTCACCGATGAGACCGCGGCCAGCGGCCTGGCCCATGCCTTTGCCAGCAAGGAGAACACCCGCAACACACCGCCCCTGCTCAAGGTGCGGCTGGAGTGAGTGGCAGGTTTAAATGACCAACAAAAAGCCGCCGGGCCTTGCGGCGCCGGCGGCGGTGAGGAAGGGGGCTCAGAGGGCCTTCGCGTACAGCTCGGCGACGGCGTTCCAGTTCACCACGTTCCACCAGGCGCTGATGTAGTCGGGGCGCTTGTTCTGATACTTGAGGTAGTAGGCGTGTTCCCAGACGTCGCAGCCAAGGATCGGCGTGCCGCTGCCGTCCATGAGCGGGTTGTCCTGGTTCGGCGTCGAGGTGATGGCGAGTTTGCCGTCCTTGACGACCAGCCAGGCCCAGCCGGAGCCAAAGCGGGTGACACCGGCCTTGGCGAAGGCTTCCTTGAAGGCGTCGAAGCTGCCGAAGGCGGCGTCGATGGCTTCGGCAAGCTTGCCGGATGGCGCGCCGCCGGCGTTCGGAGCCATGAGGTTCCAGAACAGGCTGTGGTTGTAGTGGCCGCCGCCGTTGTTGCGCACGGCGCCCTGGATGTCGGCGGGCACCTTGGCGAGGTTCTTGCAAAGGTCCTCAATGGACAGCGCCTCAAGATCAGCCTTGCCGGCGAGGGCGGCATTGAGGTTGGTCACGTAGGCGTTGTGATGACGACCGTGGTGGATCTCCATCGTGGCGGCGTCGATGTGGGGTTCGAGGGCCGCTTTGTCGTAGGGCAGGGGGGGAAGGGTGTGGGCCATGGGTCGGTGGGGTGGTTCGGAAGGGCTAGGTACACGTTACTACGCCGGCGGGCAAGGGGAAGGTGGCGCAATCGCGGTTGCAAAGCGTCACTCGCCCCCTTTGATGCAGCCGGCGCCGAGGGCGCCAGTGAACGTCGCCATGCCATCCCAACGCCGAGCCGAGGACGCGGCCGCCACCCCGGGCGGCAGGGAAGGCGACGGCCTGCCCGCGCGCTTTCGCGTGCCCGCCTCGGTGCGGCGCATCGACCGCTTCATGCACGCGCTCATCGTCTTTGGCGGCATCGCCGTCATCGCCGTGGTGTTTGGCATGCTGGTCTTCATCCTGCTTGAGGTCGCCCCGCTCTTCCGCGGCGCACGGCTCGAAGCACTTGGGCATGTGCGGGCGCCGGCCGGGGCGGCGCTCTGGATCGATGGCCAGGGCGGCCGCGTCGGTTGGCACGACGCGGGGACGGGTGTGCTGCGTTTGCGCGGCCGCGACGGCCGCGAGCAGGTGCTGTCCTTGCCGGCAGACCTGCGGCCGCGGCACCTGGTCCGCAATCCCGATGGCAGCGGGTTCCTCGCCCTGCTCGATGACGGGGCCCTGGCCCTGCTGACGCCGCTGCTGCCGCCAGCGGGTGGCGCCGGTGGGCGGATCGAGGTGGAACGTCTGCCGGCCCTGCCCGGCGTGTCCGCCGAGGTGCGCCAGCTCGCGTACGCGGAATTCGGCGAACGCCGGCTGGTTGCGCTGGTTGACGAGGGCCCGCACGGGCGCCGACTGCAGGGGCTCGTGCTGCGCCAACGCCGCAGTCTGATGGGCGGCGCTGCAGCCCTGGCGGAATCGGTCGAAGATCTGACCGCCCGGCTCGAAGGGGCCGTGCCGGAGCAGGTCGTGGTTCTGGCGGAGGGCATCGCCGTGCGCGCGGTCGACGGTCGGGTGCTGTTTCTGCATTTTTCACCGCAGGGCTGGCAATTGCGCCAGGTCTGGCGGCCATTCGCGGACACGGAATTGGCGGGCATCGAATTTCTCGCTGGGGGGGTCAGCCTGATCTGCCATGACCGCGGTGGCCGGGTGCGCCTGTTCAGCCTGTTTGTGCCGGAGGGCGGGCGACAGCGCGAGTTCGGCCTGACCCGTGAACTGCAGCCTCTCGACGGAGCGGTGCTGGCCTATGCCGCCTCACCGGCCGGCCGCAGCTTTGTCGTCGCCGATGGCGAAGGCCTGGCGCTCTGTCAGGCAACGACGGCCAGCGTGCGCCGTCACGTGCCGCTGTCCGGCGGTGTGCCGTCGCTGTTCCTGGATGCTCGCGGCGAGCACCTCGGGGCGGTGGCCGGCGACGGCAGCGTGCGGCTGTTTCAGATCGACGACCCGCATCCCGAGGCCGGTCTGCGCGCCTTTTTTGGCAAGCTTTGGTACGAGGGATTTGCCCGACCCGCCCACGCCTGGCAATCGACCAGTGGCTCGGACGATTTTGAGCCCAAGCTGTCGCTCGTGCCGCTCATCGTCGGTTCATTCAAGGGCACGTTTTACGCCATGCTCTTTGCGGTGCCGGTGGCCCTGCTGGCGGCTCTTTACACGGCGCAGTTTGCGCGTCCGCGTCTGCGTGCGGCCGTCAAGCCGGCGATGGAGATCATGGCCTCACTGCCCTCGGTTGTGCTCGGCTTTGTCGCCGCCCTCTGGCTGGCGCCGCTGATCGAGGCGCGGGTGCCCTCGGCCCTGCTGCTGCTCGCGGCCCTGCCGCTGGCGGCGCTGCTGGCGGCGGCCCTCTGGCGACTGCTACCCCATGGCCGGGTGTTGAGGCGCCTGCAGGGCTGGGAGCCGCTGCTGCTGGCACCGCTGCTGCTGCTGGCGGGTTGGGCCGCCTGGCAGCTCGGGCCGCTGCTCGAGCGCGCCTGCTGCGTCGCCGTGCTGCCCGACGGCGCACGCGTCGCCGACTTCCGCCTCTGGTGGCCGCAGGCCACCGGCCTGCCCTTCGATCAGCGCAATGGTCTGGTGGTTGGCTTTATGATGGGTTTCGCTGTCATTCCGGTGATTTTCACCCTCGCCGAAGACGCCCTGGCCAACGTGCCACGCGATCTGGTCGCCGCCGCCGAGGCGCTCGGCGCCTCGCGCTGGCAGGTGGCGCGCACCATTGTGCTGCCGGTCGCTTCCGCGGGCTTGTTTTCGGCGCTGATGATCGGTTTTGGACGGGCGGTCGGCGAGACCATGATTGTGGTCATGGCCACCGGCAACACGCCGGTGATGGATGCCGCCGGGCGGTTGATCCTTGGCGAGGGGGCTTTTCCGCTGGCCGCGCATTGGAATCCCTTTGACGGCATGCGCACGCTGTCGGCCAACCTGGCGGTTGAACTGCCCGAGGCGCCGCAGGGATCGACCCATTATCGCACGCTCTTCCTCGGCGCCCTGGCGCTGTTCCTGATGACCTTCCTCCTCAACACGGCCGCCGAGCTGCTCCGGCAGCGGCTGCGCGCGCGCTACAAGACCGGCTCATGACCGCTGTCGCCGCACCCGCACCGCCTCCGCGCGCCGAGCCTGCTGTCTGGCTCAGCGCGGGGGGGCTGGCCGTGGGCCTGTTCATGATTGCCGGTCTGCTGTTGCTGGTCGCCGTCAAGGGGCTGGCGGTGTTTTGGCCGCGCGACGTCTGGTTGCTCAGCGTGCGTGCCGACGACGGCGCCACGGAGCGCTTTGCCGGCAGTCTCGTGCGCGTGGCGGAGCGGCGCGGGCCGGATCAGGGGGGTGTCGTCGAGCACCACTACTTCACCGGCAACAAGGAGGTTTACCGGCTCGCCTTTCGGCGCGTTGAGCTGTCGCGGATCCTGGAACGTGAACCGGCGCGCGGCTACTGGGTGGCGCGGCGGGCCGAGCATGGCGATGCCATTTTCCGGCCGGAGGCCCTGCAGTTGGGCGACGGTCGGCGGATTGGGGCGGAGGCGGCGGAGTTTGACGGCGTGCTGAGACAGGAATTGGCGGCCGGCAAGGCTCGTCGCGCGGCCATTCTTGATCTGGAAAAACGACGCATCCCGGCACTGGCGGAGCGCCAGCAGGCGGGCGGTGAAGAACAGCGGCAGTTCGAGGTGCTGGCCGAGGAAGCACGCCGCCTGCGCGCGGCTCAGGAGGTGGCGCGGCTCGAGGTCCGCCTCGCCTCCGGAGAGACGCGCACCTACCGGCTCGCTGACCTGCTGCGTCTGCATCCTGCCGAGGGGTTGGACATCTGGGGGCGGCTGCGCGTGTTCGCGGCTGGCGTGACCGAGTTTCTCCGTGACGAACCGCGCGAGGCGAACACGGAGGGCGGCGTTTTCCCGGCCTTGTTTGGCACCTTCGTGATGACCCTGCTCATGGCCGTGCTGGTGACGCCCTTCGGTGTGTTGGCCGCGGTCTACCTGCGCGAGTACGCACGCCAGGGGTTGGCCGTGCGCACCGTGCGCATCTGCGTCAACAATCTCGCCGGCGTGCCTTCGATTGTCTTTGGGGTCTTCGGCCTCGGCTTCTTCGTCTATGGTGCAGGCGGCTTCATCGACGGCGGTGCCCGCCAGCCACTGCCCCCCGTCGCCTGGTCGCTCTGCGCCCTGGGCGCGTTGGCAGCTGTCGGCACCGCCTCTTGGTTGGCGGTCGCCAACGGCGCTCCGCTGCCGGGCCAGGCGCGACGTGCCGCGGGTCGCCGG
Source organism: uncultured Prosthecobacter sp. (assembly GCA_964605265.1). Lineage (GTDB taxonomy): Bacteria > Verrucomicrobiota > Verrucomicrobiia > Verrucomicrobiales > Verrucomicrobiaceae > Prosthecobacter. Next base: position 3,800 of record CAZSBO010000112.1, on the reverse strand, counting down.
CGTCTCGAGGGGGCGCTGTGGATCGCCGGCGTGCTGCTGCTGTTCCTGGCCCTGGCACGCTGCCCGTATTTCAGTGGTTTCTTCCGCGAACGCCTGCCGGCGCCGACCTACGGAACCGGCGGCCTGCTCTGGGCCTCGCTGACGCTGGCGCTGATGACCCTGCCCGTGGTGATTGTGGCGACCGAGGAGGCACTGGCGGCGGTGCCGCAGGGCATCCGCGAGGCGGCGCTTGCCGCGGGCGCGTCGCGCTGGCAGATGATCCGCCGTGTCGTTTTGCCGGGTGCCCTGCCGGGCATGATGACCGGCGTGATCCTGGCCATGGCGCGCGGCGCCGGCGAGGTGGCGCCGCTGATGATCACCGGCGTCGTCAAGCTGGCGCCGGCGCTGCCGGTCGACGGCACCTGGCCCTTTTTGCATCCCGAACGCAAGTTCATGCACCTCGGCTTCCACATCTATGACCTCGGCTTTCAGTCGCCCGACGCCGAGGCGGCGATTCCGATGGTGTTTGCCACCACCCTGCTGCTGCTGCTGCTCGTGCTGTTGCTCAACCTTGCCGCCATCTGGGTTCGCACACGGCTGCGCCGGCGCCATCAGGCCGGGCTGTTCTGATCCGTCATGACTCCGCACGAGACCCTCCACGTCGACAACTTTTCCTTCTGGTACGGCCCGAAGCAGGTGCTCGACGGCGTCACCCTGGCCGTGCGCGAGCGTGAGATCACCGCCTTCATCGGTCCTTCCGGTTGCGGCAAGACCACCCTGCTGCGCAATTTCAACCGCCTGCATGACCTCAATGACGAGGTGCGCCACAGCGGTGACATCCGCGTTGGCGGCCGCAGTGTCTTTGATCCCTCGGCCGAGGTCATCGCCCTGCGCCGGCGTGTCGGCATGGTGTTTCAGAAGACCAACCCGTTTCCCGCCAGCCTGTACGAAAACGTCGTTTTCCCGCTGCGCATCGCCGGCTGTCGCGACCGCCAGCGACTGGATGAGGCGGCCGAGCGCAGCCTGCGCGAGGCCTTCCTGTGGGACGAGGTCAAGGATCGCCTGCACGAGGGTGCCTCCGGCCTGTCCGGCGGCCAGCAGCAGCGGCTGTGCATCGCCCGTGCGATCGCCAACCAGCCGGAGATCCTGCTCATGGACGAGCCCTGCGCCTCGCTCGATCCGGTGGCGACCCTGAAGATCGAGGAACTGCTCTGCCGCCTGCGCCAGGATTACACGATCGTGATCGTCACCCACAACCTCGAGCAGGCCCGCCGGGTGGCCGACCGCACGGCCTTCTTTTACCAGGGACGGTTGATCGAGGTGGGGCCGACCCTGGAGCTGTTCACGACGCCAAGCGACGCCCGCACCGAGGCCTACGTGCGCGGCCGGATGGGGTAGTCCGCAGCTCAGGCCCCCAGACGCAGGGCCTCAAGGATGTTCATCGCATGCTTGCCAACGCGGCGCATGTTGTTGAGCACGTCCATGTACAGAACCTCGGCCTTGATGGTCTCGCCGGAGGCAAGCATGCGCGTCACCGACTCCTTGCGCAGGCGCTTGCGTGCGGCATCGATGCGCGCCTCCATCTCCAGCGCGATCTCCATGTCCTGAGCCTGCACACCGCGCGGCAGGCAGCCGGCGAGGAAGGTGAGGAAATCGGCGAGCAGACGGCCGTACTCGCGCAGTTGCGCGAGGGTTTCCTCCGGCAGTTCGTGACCCTTGCGCACGCGCCGGCTGGAGAGCTGGATGAGGCGGTTGCCGCAGTCGCACATGTCTTCGAGTTCGGCAATGACGCGCAGCAGCGCGGCAACCCGCGTCATCGACGCCTCGCTGAGGCCGGCCGAGGAGCAGCGCACCAGATACTGGGTGACGTCGAGCGCAATCTCGTCGCTGGTCTCCTCGAGCTGGCGCAGGCTGTCGAGACGGGCGGAGGTCTCGGCCTCCGGGCGGCCAAAGACATCGAGGAAGCCGTCGACCAGTTCACGGGCGTGTGTTGTCAGGGTCTGCACCTCGCGCTCGGCCTCGGCCAGGCTGAGTTCGGCGGTCTGCGGCAGGGAGCCGCGGCGCAGGCTGACATGGGTGGCGGGGCCGTCCGGGCGACCGCGGATGGCGCCTTCAACCAGGCGCACGAGCTGCGGCACGAAGCCGATCATGAGGGCGATGTTGACGAGGTTGAAGCCGGTGTGGAAGCCGGCGAGGTGCAGGGGCAGGGCCTCCGGGTTGGAGGTGTCGCCAGGAATGATCCAGTCGATCAATCCGGCAAAGGGGGCAAAGAGCAGGATCGCCCAGATCACACCGAGGATGTTGAACAGGAAGTGGGCGAAGGCGGCGCGCTTGGCGGCGGTGTTGCCGGTGATGGCGGCGATGTTGGCGGTGATCGTCGTGCCGACGTTTTCGCCAAGGATGATGGCGGCCGAGGAGGGATAATCAATCCAGCCCTTGTAGGCCAGGGTGAGGGTGATGGCACCGGCCACCGAGGAGGACTGCACGAGGATGGTCAGCACCGTGCCGAAGGCGAAAAAGAAGAGCACTGAGAACACATCCTTGCCGGTGAAGCTCTGCACGAACTGCAGCAACTCCGGGCTCTTCTGGATGTCGGGCACCGAGTCCTTGAGCATGAGCAGGCCGAAGAACAGCAGGCCAAAGCCGACCAGGAATTCGCCGCTGTCGCGGATTTTGGCGTTGCGCAGAAACATCATCGGGAAGCCGACGCCGATGATCGGCAGGGCGATGCTGCTGAGGCTGAACTTGAAACCGAGGAAGGAGATGATCCAGAAGGTGGTCGTCGTGCCGAGGTTGGCGCCCATGATCATGCCGATCGACTCGAACAGGTTGAGCAGGCCGGCATTGACGAAGCTGACGATCATCACCGTCGTCGCCGAGGAGGACTGCACCAGGCTGGTCACCAGCAGGCCGGAGAGCAGACCCGTGAAGCGGTTCACCGTCATCGCCCGCATCATGCCGCGCAGGCGCTCGCCCGAGAGTTTTTGCAGGGCCTCGCTCATCACCTTCATGCCGAAGAGAAAGAGACCGAGGCTGCCAAGGAAGGTCAGGAAGGCGAGAATCATGGATGGGGGAATTGTGGCGAAAGTGACACTTAAGAGGGTGATGGCGGCTGGGCGAGTCGGAAGATGTGACAATTTCTTCAGGGGGCGCGCCGGCCGAATTTGCGCTCAAGCTCGGCGAGTGACATTTGAATGAGGGTGGGACGGCCGTGCGGGCAGCAGTAGGGCATCTCGCAGGCAAGCAGATCGCGCAGGAGGGCGTCGATTTCGGCGGGTGCAAGACGGTCGTTGGCCTTGACCGAATGTCGGCAGACCGTGGTGGCGATCATGTCCTCGCCCAGGCGCAGGCTGGAGGTGCGTGAACTGGCGCTGCGCAGCTCCTCGACAACTTGGTCGAGCCAGCCGATCGGGTCGTCGGTCTTCACAAAGGTGGGCAGGGCTTCGATCTTGAAGGTGTTCGGCCCGAAGGCTTCGGCCTCGATGCCGAGTCGCGCCAGGGTTGGCAGGTTGTTCGCCAGCAGGTCGGCATCGCGCGGGCTTGCCTGCAGGGTGAGCGGCATCAGCAGGCGCTGGCTGGGCACGCCGCCCTGCTCCATGGCACGGCGCATGCGCTCGAAGTTGACGCGTTCATGCGCCGCATGCTGATCCATCAGCACCAAGCCCTCCGGACTTTCCAGCAATACGTACAGCCGGTGCAAAACGCCAATGACACGGAACTCGGGTGGCGCCTCGCGCGCCGGCGCCGGCGGCTTCGGCTCTGCCGATCCGACAGGTCCGACAGGTCCGACAGGTCCGACAGGTCCGACAGGTCCGACAGGT
>CAZSBO010000111.1:0-13254 GCA_964605265.1 uncultured Prosthecobacter sp. | reverse complement strand
TTGGCGAACGCCTGGCGCTGTGGGCAAAAGCGAAGGTGTATGGGATCGACCTGCCCGCCTGGTCCGGCCCCCTGCCCGCCGGCCAGGAGATCCGCGGCGGCGAGGTCGTGCTGAAATTCGCTCACGCCCGGGGACTGGCCGCGCGCGACGGCGGCGCTCTGCGGGGTTTTGTCATCGCCGGGGCCGACCGGCAGTGGTTGCCCGCGCAGGCGCGCCTCGAAGGCGACAGCGTGATCGTCTCGCATCCGAAGATCACCGCACCGGTGGCGGTGCGCTATGCCTGGGCGGCCAATCCCGACGCCAACCTGGTCAACGGCGCCGGCCTGCCGGCCTCGCCCTTCCGCACCGACGACTGGCCCGTCACCGCGCCCTGACAAGCGCAAGCAGGAGGAGCGGTTTCCTACTGGCAATCCTCAGTCGGCACGCTTGAGCACGCGATGCAGCACCTCGCCGAGGTCGTCGCGGAACTCGATCTCGAGCTTGGCGCGACCCTGCGTGCCCGTGCTGGTGCGGACGTGCAGAAAGCCGCCGGTGGGCTTGGGATAGAGGTAGGGCTGGCGAATGAGGCCCTCGGGATCGGTGGTGTTTTTGCCGCCGGGCTTTTCGCCGCGAATGGCGTTTTCGTCGTTGAGCGCGCCCACGGAAAACTCTTCGACGCCAAGCGGGTGCTGGCTGTGATACTGCCAGTGGCGATCGCCACAGAAGGTCAACACGTTGGAAATGCCCTCGTCGCGCAGCCAGGCGAAGAAGGCGTCGGCCTCATGACGGTAGCCGCGCAGGTTGGCGTGGTTGTCGTTTTTGCTGTTGCGATCCGGACCGACCATCGGCGTCGGCGTGATGAGGATCTTCCAGGGTGCATCGCTCGCCTTCAACGTGCGCTGCAGCCACTCGCGCTGCTCACGCCCCCAAAGGGTCTTGTCGGGACCATCGGGCTGGGCGTTCGGTGAACGGTGGTCGCGACCTTCGAGGAACCAGAGCTGGACATGCCGGTGGATGCGGTGCGTGCGATAGGAGAGCGAGTCGAGATCACCCGCGGGATGCACGGGCATCTGCTCGCGGAACAGGCCGATGCCGGTGAACGCGTCGGGCAGACGTGCGCCACCGAGGTCGGCATCGTTGAAGCGGAAGTCGTGATCGTCCTTCGACCAAAAGGCCGGGGTGACGGCAAAGAAATCGACAAGACGCGGAAACCGGAACTGCTCGTGCCACTTGCGGCGCAGCTCCGGCAGCGTCTTCGCCGCCGTCGCGGCGGGGTGATCGTAATAGACGATGTCGCCGGTGCCGATGAAGAAGTCGGGCTGCAGGGCCGCCATGGCGGCGAAGGCGGGGTAACCGAGACGCTTGTCCTCCGCCGTGGCGGTGACCGGACCACCGCCATTGGCCTTGCCGCTCATGAACGAGTGGTAGTTCATGCAACTGCCCATAACAAAGTGCAGTGGCGCGTCGGATCCGGCGCCGGGCAGGGTCTTGAAACGACCGCTGCGCAGCGGTTTCGCCGACGCCTCATCTCCGCCGGCAAGCACCCGGTAATGATAGGGGGTCGCCGGCTGCAGCCCGGTGAGGCGGGTACGCACGATGAAGTCGCTCCCCGCCTCCGCTTTCAACCAAGGCGTGCGTCGGGCACCGGCAAAGTCCGGGTCGGTGCCGTATTCAAAACAGGCCAGCCCGACCGCGCCGGACAGGTCGCCATCGGCATCCAATTCCGGTCCGGGCAGGGCCGTCAGACGCGTCTGCAGCAGAACGCTGTCGGTCGTCACCTCGCCGGCGAACAAACCCTGAGCGGTGTGGATCTCGGCCCGCGCGAAGGCGGGCAGGGCGAGCAGCAGCAGGGCGGCAAAGCGGGCAGGCATGTCCGGTCAACGTCGGCGAGCTTGCGACCTTGCCGCATTCCGTCTTGCCCTCGCCACGGCTTTTTGGCATGCATCGCCCATGCCCCTGCCTCCGCCCCCCGATCCCGCCGAACTGCCCGAGCTGGCGCGTGCCACGATGAAGGCGGCAAAGTTTCCCGTGCTCGCCACCGACGATGCCGGCCAGCCGCGCTTGCGCCCGGTCTCGCCGGTGCGCACCGACGGTTTCACGGTCTATGTCGCCAACCTGCGCCGCTACGGCAAGACCGCCGAGCTGGCGGCGAATCCGCGCGCCGAACTGTGCTATGTCGACGAGGGCCACAACCAGGTGCGCATCACGGCGACCGCCGAGCTCGTGACCGATCCAGAGCTGCGCCGCGAGATTTGGGATGCCAATCCGCTGCTGCGCGCCTACCTGCGCGACATCGACAATCCGGAGCTGATCCTGTACCGCTTCGTGCCGCAGCGCGTGCGCTACATGAAGGAGTGGGCGCTCGAGTACCACGAAGTGCCGCTCACTTGAGTTCGCGCAGGCGACCACCGGTGCGGCGCACCAGCCGTTCCCAGGCGTCCTTGTCCTCCTCGCGCATTTGAAAGCCGAGGAAGTGCACCGGCACCTTGGCCTGACGACCCTGCTGCAGTTCCTTCAGTTTGGCTTCCAACTCCTCGTGCGGGATGCGCCGGTCCTGGGGATAGGTCTGCCAGAAGCCGCCGTCGGAGATCAGAAAGATCACATCCGGATTCAGGGCAAAGGCGGCATCAAGCACACACACCAGGCCATTGGGTTCCGGGCTGATGACGCCGCGACCGCCGCGCGGCATCTGACCGCTTTCGTTCCATTCGTTCTCCATCCAGTCGCGGGCCTGGGTGCGCACGGCCGGCGTCACCGGCGCGAGCTCCTTCTGGAAGGGCTTGTAGTTGCGCACGAACTGGATCAGGCCGAAGCGGGCACCGGCCGGCAGGCTGTCGATCAGCTTCAGCGTCTCCTGCTTGATGCGGGCCAGCGGCATGCCACTGGCGGCGGCCTTGTTGACGACACTGCCGGAGACATCGAACAGCAGCACCAGGCGACGTCCCTCGGCCTTCAAGCCGAGGAAGCTGAAGGCCGCCGCCTTGCCACTGCCGCCGAGTCCGCCGAGCGCACCGCCCAGACCGCTGCCAAGCCCGGCACTGCCGGTGAGGCTGGCGAGTTGGTCGCTGACGAGTTCCGACGGATCGAGCGGCAGCATTTTCTGGGCATCAAAGCGCGGCAACTCCGGCAGATCGATCAGGGCCGGACGGGTGCTGACGATCTTGTCCATCAGCACCGGCTTCGGCGCCGCCGCCTCGTGCGCCGCAAGGTTCAGGCGATGCTCGCGCGTTTCCGCCAATGGAATTTTCAGGGTCTCACGCACTTCAAACACCGCCTCGGGCTTGGCGAAGCGCCGGGCCACAACCCAGAGCCCAAACAGCGCCAGCCCGGCCAGATGCAGCGCCAGACTGATCAGCAGAATCGTCACGACCACGCCGCGCCTGCTGCTGCTTGGGGTCTTCATGACCGGTGCGGCCGGCGCTTCAACCGTCGGCCTCATGGCGCGGCCTCCCCGCCGCCTGGGTCGTCGAAGGTGACGCCCTGAATGCCGGCGCGCGCGCAGGTGTTGAGCACATCGACCAGACGCTGGTGCCGCGCGGCGTCCTCGGGCGCCAGGGTGACCAACAGCTCGCTGCCGGCCAGTCGCGCCGCCTCGCGCAATCGAAAGAGACTGCGATGCAAACCGTCCAGCACCGTGTCGCCCGCCTCCGCCGCAGGCGCCTCGTTGAGCAGGATGGCACCATCGGCACGGATAAGAATCGTGTGCTCGTCGGGCACGTCCAGCGGCTCGTCCTGGGCGGCGGCGCCGGGCAGGCCGATGGGGATGTCGGCCTCGGGCTTGAGCGGACGCGCGCTGACCATGAAAAAGACGAGCAGGAGGAACACCATGTCGATCATCGGTCCCATCGGCACTTCGACGGCAGCAGCAGGCAGGCGACGGCGACGTTTCATGGCGGGCGGGTGCCGAAGATGACGCTGACCGCACCGGCCTCGCCGGCCAGCTTCATGAATTCGCGGATGCGCTTGCCCGGGGTCTCCTTGTCGGCGCGCAGGTAGATCTTCAACGGCGGACTGGCCCGAAAGCGGGCGCGCAGATGCTCGCGCATCTGTTCGTCGCTGAGCGGCCGGTCGCCAACATGCAGCACGCCGCGCGGATCGACGTTGATGATGTCGCGGTTCGACAGGTCCTCGGGACGGACCGCGCTGGCGGCCAGTGGCAGGGCGATGTCCATCTTCTTCTGCTCCTTGCTCAGCTTCGAGGTGACCATGAAGAAGATGAGCAGCAGGAAGGTGAGATCGATCATCGGGGTGATGTTGAACCCCACCTCCTCGGACTGCGAACGGCGCCGGCGCATGACAAGGCCATCCTCCGCAGAGGAGACCCTCGAATCAAGACATTCTTCTAGAAATATTCCTAGTTCTTGACTGCCACCGGTTCCGCTTCGACCCGCAGCCAGCCCACCGTCTCCATGCCCGAGGCCAGTTCCCGCGCACGGATCTCCCACATTCCCGGTGTCTCGTTGGGCGCGAGGTCCAGCGGCAGGCTCAGCCTGCCGTTTTCGAGCGCATAAAAGCCGTCGCCCTCGGCCGCGCGACCGCCGGCGTCGCGGATGCGCACCTCGACCGGCACCACGCCGCTGAACGGCGCCTCGCCGGTCGTCGTCAGGTGCAGGGTCACCTCCGCGCGCTGACCGGCACGGGCCGTGGCGGGGGCCTCAAGGCGGAGTTGCAGCAGCGGTTTCGGAGAGATCAGGTAGATCCGGCCGTCGCAGGGACCGAGTTCGCTTTTCCAGCTCACCCCGCCTTCGGTCTCATGGCGCGGGATGACCTGGCGGGCGCGGGTGAGATCGTAGACATGCACGCCGTCGCGACCCAACCGCAGGGTGGCCGTGGTGGGCTGGCCGTTCTCCAGCACCAGGCCGTGCTGACCAACATACGAGCCCGCCTCGCGCCGGTCGTTGATGGCAAAGACATAGTGGCTGTCGCCGGCGCGGCGCGTGCGCAGGATGACCTCCGGGCTGTCGGCACGCACTGCGGGCGTGACACCAAGTTCCGGAAAGCGGGCGGCCAGCGTCGCTGCGATCTCCAGCACCTTCGCCTTGTCCTGGACGGCTTTTTTGGCGCGACGGAAACTCGGCACGATGACATCCGCCTTCAGAGCCGGGCAGAGAAATTCGTCCGCGATGAGACGGCCGCCGTGCGCCTGCCAGGCGCGGATCTTGTCGACGACCGACCGGCTGAGCACGTCGCACTCCGGCATGACCAGCAGCTTGCGACCGCTCAGCCCGTCCTTGAGCAGGGTCTCCTCAAAGATCACATCGGCCGGCGCGTGTGCGTGCTGGAGGGCGAGCCAGAGATCGGCCGACCAGGTGGCATTGTAGCCGTGGCCGCCGCGGCGGGCGAAGACCTGCGAGGTGAAGCTTTCCAGGAAGGCGATCTCACGGCGCTCATCGGGGATTTTTAATAACGCCGGCCCCAGCGGTTCGACGACCTCACGCACGAGTTCGCGCAGCACCTGCTGGGTATCCGGATGCGTGAAACGATAGCCGCTGCTGCTGTTGGCGGTGGGCACAAGCGACTGCCAGCCGTGATACATGATGCCCTGCACCGGCCGCGCGATTTTCGTCCAAAAAGCCTCGCGCAGGTGCATGGGGGCGATGGTGATGTAGGCGGCATCGGGATCGTGATCCTCCCAGGCGACCGGGTTCTCCGGCCGGCTCTTGCCGATCGGTGCGGTTTGGCTGCGGTACCAGATGAGCTGGGTCATCTTCATCACCTTCTGGCGACGACCGGAGGCGACACTCATGGCGAAGAGCTGGTCGGTGGCGAGGCCGATGCGCTGCGGATCGGGGTAGGTGTAGGTCCAGTGCGAGAGCACATCGACCGTGCCGCCGGCGCCGCTGACCGAGGGCTGGCGCACGGCCGGATCGAAGAAGGTCCACTGGCGGCTGCCGGCCGATTTGACGCCCTTGTTCAAGGCGCTGTGCAGCGCGTTCCAGCCGTCGCCCACCGTCCAGAACCAGCGGTAGTACTTCAAAATCGGATGGTCATCGGCAACAACGCGATCGGCGGGAAAGTCCTTGAGCTTGGTCCAATCGACACCGGTGCGCAGGTCGACCTCGGCCGGGATGTCGGTGCCGGCAATGGCGCGGTAGTTCGCCACATCGACCGGATTGAAGGAGGGCCGGGAGGCGTCGCGCACCTCAGTGTCGATGAGCACCGTGGTGAAGGCGGGATGACTGCCGTAGGTTCGCGCCAGGCTGCGGCCGACGTTTTCGAAGAAGGGCGGAAACTCCGGCAGCGAGGCGCAGATGTCGTGGCGGGCGAAGGGTTGGCCGTCGCGGCCGAGGCGATGGAATTCGGGTCGGTTCTCAAACAGGCGTGAGGGTGCCACGCTGGCGACCACGCCCAGCCCGGCGGCCAGGGCCTCGTCGAGGCCGGCGCGTTGGCGCGCGATGAACTCGGCATCGCCGGGCGGCACATCCTTCTTCAGCGTCCAGATCTCGCCGAGCTGGGTGCCAAGGCCGATGAAATGGGTGAAGCCAAGATCCTTGAGGCGCGGGATTTCCTCGGCGTTGGCGCCCCACATGACCACCGGCATGCGACCGGCCGGCAGGCGGGCCACCAGCCGGAACTCGCGCGTGCGTTCGCTGGTGGCGCCACCGGTACTCAGCCTTGCGCGCAGCAGATAGCTGCCGGGCTTGAGGGCGGTGTTGACCGTGTAGCGCGCCGTGTGAGCCGCACCGGGCGCCAGATCCGGCAGCAGGAAGGTCTCGGTTTTGCCGCCGAACTCGACCTGCAGTTGTGCGCCCTGCAGGGGTTCGCGGCGCAGGTTGGTGCAGAGGATCGAGACCGCCTCCGCGCGCTCAAGGCGCTGCCAGACCGTGCGTGCGGATTCGATCGCCAGTTCCACCGGCTCAAACTTCAACGCACCCTCACACAGGCGCACCTCGTCGATCCGGCCGGGAAAGCCGGCGTAACTGCTGCCACCGCGGTCGCCGAGGAAGAGGCCGCGCCGGCCGGGCACGACCGCACCAAGACCGGGCTTGGTCACCCGGCTGTGGGTGGAGCCATCGAGGTAAAAGGTCACCGTGCCGGCGGCATCGTAGGTGAAGGCAAGGTGATGCCATTCGCCGGCCGGCAGGCGCAGCGGCTCGGAATAAAACGACTCCGAATGACTGCCGAAACCGAGCGTCACCAGCAGGCGGCGCAGGCCGGCCTTGTCGGCCTCGGTGAGCTGCCAGGCATAGTCGGTGGGATTGTCGGGCACGTACTTTTTGTCGACCAGGTAGCAGCGCGCGCCCTTGTCGAACTCCGGCTTGGGCTGCACCCACATCTCGAGGGTGAAGGCTCCCGTGGGCGAAAGCCGGCCGGTCGCAGTCACCCGGGCCTGATGGGGCTTGTCGGCCACCGGGATGCCTTCAAAGGACTCCAGCGCGCCGCCGAAGCGGCCTGCCGCGACGGTGACCGCGCCGTTGAGGCCGAGGTGGTTGCCCTTGCCCGAGCGATCCTGCAGTTCCTTGCCCGCATCAAAACTCCAGCAGCCGAGCACGTGCGGCCCGGTGGCATCGGTGCCGGTGTAGCCGGTCTGCCAGGTTTCCTGAAGCGGGGCGGCGGCGAGGGCGGGAGCGAGCAGCAGACAGGGGAAAAGGCGCATGATCGGGCGGAGATATACCCCGCCGGCGAGCCCGATGTTGCGGGCGGGTCGCGCGGCCCGCCTTGCAACCCGGGCCGGACTGGGCACGTTACCTTCCCCAGCCATGTCGACCCCCAAGTACACGAACGCCCTCGCGAAGGAGAAATCGCCCTACCTCCTGCAGCACGCGCACAACCCGGTGAACTGGCTGCCCTGGGGCGACGAGGCGGTGGCCAAGGCCAAGGCCGAGGACAAGCCCATCTTCCTGTCGAGCGGCTACTCGACCTGCCACTGGTGCCACGTCATGGAGCGCGAGTCCTTCGAGAACGAGGAGATCGCCGCCTTCATCAATGCCCATTTCGTGCCGGTGAAACTCGACCGCGAGGAGCGGCCGGACGTCGACCTCACCTACATGACCTACGTGCAGGCCGCGAGCGGCGGCGGTGGCTGGCCGATGAACGTCTTCCTGACCCCGGAATTAAAACCCTTCTTCGGCGGCACCTACTTTCCGCCGGAAAACACCCAGGGGCGCATCGGCTTTCTCAACCTGCTCAAGGAACTGCACAAGGCCTGGAGCGAGGACCGTGAAAAGGTGCTGGCCGGCGCCGAGCGCTCGGTGAGCAAGCTGCAGGAGTTTCTCGATGGCGAAACCTCGGCGAAGGAGGTGAAAACCGACGCCGTGGTGCAGAAGGCCTACGACGATCTCGCCAGCAGCTACGACTACCATGAGGGCGGCTTCAGCGGCGCGCCCAAGTTCCCGCGCTCGACCTCGATCAACCTGCTGCTGCGCATCCATCAGGCCTGGTCGAAGGATGAGAAGCGGCGCAGCGAGTCGGAGTGGGCCGGCGAGATGTGCGCCCGCACCCTGCGCGCCATGGCCAACGGCGGCATCTGGGATCATGTCGGCGGCGGCTTCCATCGCTACAGCGTCGACGGCTACTGGCACATCCCGCACTACGAAAAAATGCTGTACGACCAGGGCCAGTTGCTCTGGGCCTATGCCGAAGGACATCTGGTCACCGGCTCGGCCTTCCTGGCCGGTGTGGCACGTGAGATCGCCGCCTATGCCGCGCGCGACCTGCGCCATGCCGAGGGTGGCTTTTACTCCGCGGAGGATGCCGACAGCCTGCGCGCGGAGGGCGACGAGCACAAGCATGAGGGCGCCTTCTACGTGTGGAAGGCGGCGGAGATCGACGAGCTGCTGGGCCGCGAGCGCGGCAGCATTTTCCGTTATGCCTACGGCGCCCGCCGCGACGGCAATGCCCGGCCGGAGAGCGATCCTCAGGGCGAACTCGCCGGCTTGAACACCCTGTTCAAGGCCTTCTCGGCCAAGAAGACCGCGGAATTTTTCAAGAAGCCGGTCGAGGAGGTTCAGGAGATCCTCGCCGACGGCCTCAAGCTGCTGTTTGAAGCGCGCGCCAAGCGGCCGCGACCGCACCTCGACGACAAGGTCATCACCGCCTGGAACGGCCTGATGATTGCCGGGCTGGCGCGGGCCGGGGCGGCGCTCGGCGATGCCGGCCTGCTCGACCTGGCCGCTGGCGCGGCGGGTTTCATTCACGACCAACTCTGCGCCGAGCCTGGCAAGAGCCTGCACCGCAGCTGGCGCGAGGGCGAACGCGGGCCGCGCGGCTTCGCCACCGATTACGCCTGCCTGATCCACGGCCTGCTCGACCTCTACCAGGCCGGCTTCGACGGCCGCTGGCTGCGCTGGGCCGCCGCCCTGCAGGAGGAGATGGATGGCCTCTTCCTCGACCGCGAACGCGGCGGCTACTACAGCGTACACACCGACATGGCTCACTCGGTCCTGCGCATCAAGGAAGACTACGACGGCGCCGAGCCCTCGCCGAATTCCCTCGCCGCCCTCAACCTGGCCCGCCTCGCCGCCATGCTCGACCGCCCGGCCTGGCAGGAGCAGGCGGGCCGCATTGTCGCCCTCTTTGGCGCCACCCTGGAAACCGCGCCCTCGTCGGTGCCGGTGCTGGTCCTGGCGGCCGATTTCCTCGAGCGCGGCAAGCAGCAGATCGTGCTGGCGGGCGACAAGGCCAGCCCAGCCTTCCGCGCCCTCGCCGAGGTGGTGCACCGTCGCCTGCTGCCGAACGCCGTGCTGCTGCATGCCGACGGCGGTGAGCACCAGGCCTGGCTCGGCACGCACAACGCCGCGCTGGCGGAGATGAAACCGGTCGACGGCGCGCCCGCCGCTTATGTCTGCCAGAATTACACCTGCCAGGCGCCGGTGACCGGTCCCGAGGATCTGGAAAAGCTACTGGCCTGAGAGGAGCCCTCCGAGCGGCTCCGGCCGCCCTCCATGCGCTACTCCCTGCTCATGCATCTGGTCACCCTGGCCTGGGGTCTGACCGCCATCCTCGGCAAACTCGTCACCCTGTCGGCCGCCGACCTCGTGCTCTGGCGCACCCTGCTCGCCGTCGCAGGTTTCGTCCTGCTCGCCCTCGCCCTGCGCACACCGCTGCGCCTGCCAGCGGGCGATGTCCGCCACCTGCTCGGTCTCGGCGCCCTGCTTGGCCTGCATTGGGTGGCGTTCTTCGCCTCGGCGCGGGTCGCCACCGCCTCGGTGAGTCTCGCCGCCCTGCCCACCGCCATGCTCTGGTGCTCGCTGCTCGAACCCTGGATCAATGGCAGCCGGCGCTGGCGACCGCTGGAACTCGCCGTCGGGGTGATTGTCGTCGGCGCGGTCTGGCTGATCTACGAGGTCGAGTTCCGCCATTGGCAGGGTCTGACGCTCGGCCTGATCGCCGCCCTGCTGGCCGCTCTTTTTATTGTCTTCAGCAAACAGGTCGCCGCGCGCCGCCACTACGCCGTCATCGGTGCCTGGCAGATGGTCGGTGCCCTCATCGTGACGCTGGTCGCCCTGCCCTTTGCCGGCGCCGTTCCCGCCTGGCCGAGTGCCGGTGACTGGCCCTGGCTGCTCGTACTGTCCGGCGTCTGCACCGTCGGCGCCTACGCCGGCTACATGATCGTGCTGCGCCACCTCGATGTCTTCAGCGTCAACATCATCTACAACCTCGAGCCGGTCTACGGCATCCTGCTCGCCATGCTGGTGTTTGGGGCCGAAGAAAAGATGACCGGCGGTTTCTACCTCGGCGCCTCGCTCATCACCGGCAGCGTCCTGCTCGCGCCCTGGCTGCGAAGAAAGGGGTTCGCCAGGCCGTAAGCCTGCCATGCCCACCGCCACCCGCCGCGCCTTCCTGGCCACCAGCCTGTCCGCCGCCGCTTCGACCTTCGCCCAGACGGGCGCCGCCGAGCCGATCCTCGACATCCACCAGCACACGAACTACCGCGGCCGCGACGACGCCCATCTGATCGCCCACCAGAAGGCCATGGGCGTCACCACCACCCTGCTGCTGCCCGCCGGCACCCCCATGCAGACGCCGTCGACGCACAACGGCAAATCCAACGGCCTCGCCGCCGGCTGCGGCACCACCGAGACCTGCCGGCGACTCGCCCAGGAACATCCCGACCGCTTCCTCTGGGGCGTCAACGAAGTGACCGATCTCGACACTGCCGCCACTGAGATCGAGAAGTGGCTCAAGCTCGGCGCCCGCCTGATCGCCGAACAAAAGTTTCACGTCGAATGCGACTCCGTGCAAAGCCAGCGCCTGTATGCCCTCGCCGCCGACTACGGCGTGCCGATCCTGCTGCACTTCCAGCACGCCACCTACAACCTCGGTTACGAACGTTTCCACACGATGCTGGCAAAGTTCCCCAAGACGAACTTCATTGGCCATGCCCAGACCTTCTGGGGCAACATCGACCTCAAGCACGAGCCGAAGAACCTCTACCCGAAGGGCCCGGTCACGCCTGGCGGCCTGACCGACCGCTATCTCGCCGATTATCCCAACCTCTTCGCCGACATGTCGGCCGGCTCCGGCCTCAACGCCCTGACCCGCGACGAGGCGCACACGACCGCCTTCTTTGAGCGGCATCAGGACAAGATCCTGTATGGCAGCGACTGCAACGACCACCTCGGTCGCGGCCCCGGCTGCCAGGGCGCGCAGACAATCGCCATGATCCGCAAGCTGGCGCCCTCGAAGGCGGTCGAGCGCAAGATCCTGCACGCCAACGCCCACAAGCTGTTCCGGCTCTAAACGGGCCGGTCAGGCCGGCTCGCCGAGGTTTTCCAGAGCGGTCGCCGCCGCTTCCCAATCGCTGGTGAGCTTGGCGATGCGCGGTTCGGCCGCCTCAAGCTCGGCGCTGAAGTCGCGGAACTTGGCGGCATCGGCATAGGTGGCCGGATCCTGCAGCAGGGCCACCAGCTCCAGCTTGCGCTTTTCGACGGCGGCAAGCTCGGCCTCGACGGCGGCGACCCGCTGCTCGGCCTCGCGGCGGGCCTTGCTGCGGGCGTTGCGCGCCTCGGCCTCCAACCGGCGCTGCTCCTTGTTTTTCGGCGCCGCCGCCGGGCGCGCCTGGGCGGCCGCCCAGGCGCCGGGCTGGCTGTTGCCAAGGCCGGCGGTGAGCGCCTCGCGCGCCGAGGTCGCGCGGGTCTTGTCGAGGTAGTACTGGTAGTCGCCCGAGTACGGCGTCAGCACCCCGCCGGCGATGTGGATGACGCCGCGCGCCATGGCGCGGATGAAGTGGACATCGTGACTGATGAACACCAGCGTGCCCTCGTAGTCCGACAGCGCGCCGATGAGGGCGTCGATGCTGCCCATGTCCAAGTGGGTGGTCGGCTCGTCCATGAGCAGCAGGTTCGGCGGATCGAGCAGCAGACGGACGAGGGCCAGCCGCGACTTCTCGCCACCGCTGAGCACGGCGACCGGCTTGAAGACGTCGTCGCCATGGAACAGGAAACTGCCGAGCAGGGTGCGCGCGAGCTGCTCACCCGGGCGGCTGGGCAGGTCCATGGCCGACTGCAGCACGGTGTGCTTCATGTTGAGGACGTCGCCACGGTACTGGGCGAAGTAGCCGAGGCGGACGTTGTGACCGAGCTCGCGGCTGCCGCCCTGCGCTTCGAGCGCGCCAGCGAGAAGCTTCAACAGGGTGGACTTGCCGGCGCCGTTGGGACCGACCAGCACCAGGCGCTGGCCGCGTTCCACCTCGAAATCGAGACCTTGGTAGACCGGCTGCTCGCCATAGGCGAAGTCGAGGCCGCTGAGGCGCAGCACGCGCTGGCCGCTGCGCGGCGGCTGGGGAAAGCGGAACTTGACCGTCTTCGCCGCCGCCACCGGCGCCTCGATCTTCTCCATGCGATCGATCATCTTCAGCTTGTCCTGGGCACGCGAGGCGAAGTTCGCCTTGGCCTTGAAGCGGTCGGCAAAGGTCTTCAGCTTGGCGATCTCGCGCTGCTGGTTCTCGTAGGCGCCGAGCAACTGCTCCTCGCGCGCCGCCTTCTCGCGCAGGTAATCGTCATAGTTGCCGCGGTAGCGGGTAACCCGGCCGTGGCCGATCTCGAGGATGCTGTCGGTGAGCTGGTTGAGGAACTCGCGGTCGTGCGAGATCATGAGGATCGCGCCCGGGTAGCTCTTCAGGTAGTTCTGGAACCAGATGAGCGATTCGAGGTCGAGGTGGTTGGTCGGCTCATCGAGCAGCAGCAGGTCGGGTTCCTGGACAAGCAGACGGGCCAGGTGGGCGCGCATGACCCAACCGCCGCTGAGGGTGCGGGCGCGGCGATGGAAGTCGCTCTCACGGAAGGCCAGGCCACTGAGGATGCGCTTGGCCAGCGGTTCCGCCTCCCAGCGGTG
>CAZSBO010000110.1:0-13362 GCA_964605265.1 uncultured Prosthecobacter sp. | reverse complement strand
CTCCTCGACGTCGAGTACGTTGACCAGCGTGAAGATGCGCTGGATCGTGTCGAGCCGGTCGGGGTCGTCGAGCCGGTCCGAGTCGGGGCGGGGAAGTTCTTGATGCGGGATGATCTCGGTGCCGGGCTCGATCTCCCAGATCACGGTGAGTTCGTCACCGAATCCGTCGTCTTCGAGCGATGACAGCCGCAGGAGGTGATGCGGGCTGGTGCCAGCGATCGGGTCGGGTGGCAGCGCCGACGGGGAGATTTCGTTGACGGCCCAGATGCGGTCCCGACAGCGCACGACCTGGCCGAGCTCGGGAAACAGCCAGGAGGCGGTGGCGGTGCGGCCAACTGGTTTGTCGCAGCGGTGGATCTGCAGGGGTTGCTCGGCATAGATGGCGGCCAGGCCGTAAGCTTCGTCGAGCTTCCAGCGATCGGTGAAGCTGTCGTGGCAGGAGGCGCACTTCAAATTGATGCCGAGGAAGGACTGGCCGACACTCTGGGCGAACTGGATCTCGACCGTCTGGCCGGCGCTGACCTCGCCGCGCCACTTGATGCCGTCGATGAAGCCGCGGCTCTCATCGCTTGGCGGGGCGATGAGTTCGCGGGCGAACTGGTCGAAGGGTTTGTTGCTGACGAGCGACTCGTACAGCCACTTGCTGATCTGCTTGCGGCCGCCGGTGATGAAGCCGGTACCGCCGTAGTCATTGCGCAGCAGGTCGTTCCAGAAGGTCAGCCAGTGCTCGGCATAGTCGACCTCGCGCGCCAGCAGCGTGCGCACCAGTCGCTCTCGTTTGTCGGGGGCGGCATCCTGGTGGAAGGCTTCAACTTCCGCCGGGGTGGGCAGCAGGCCGATGAGGTCGAGGTGGGCGCGGCGCAGGAAGGTGGCATCATCGGCGGCGGCGGGGCGCTGCAGGCCCTGCTTGGCGAAATGGGCGTCGATCAGGCGGTCGACCGGATGATCACGCCCCTCAACGGCGGGTGGCAGGGCGACCTCGCGGGGTTTCAGAGGCGGTTCATAGGCGGGGGCTTGAAAGGTGAAACCGGCCTCCCAGGGCAGACCTTCGCTGAGCCACTGTTTCAGCAGGGCCACCTCGTCCTTGGTGAGTCCTTTGCCCTTGGGCGGCATGCGCCGGTCCTCGTCATCCGTGGTGACGATCTCGAGCAGTTCGCTGTGGCTCGGCTGCTTGAGGTCAATGATGGGGCCGTTCTCGCCGCCGCGCAGCAGAGCCTCGCGATCATTGAGGGAGAAACCGCCCTTGAGCTTGTCGCCACTGTGGCATTCGGCGCAGTGCTTGCGCAGCAGTGGCACGATCTGGTGATTGAAATCCACCGCCGCCTGCAGGGGCGTGCAGGCGAGGGCGAGGCAGGCGAGACGAACGGTTGGGTTCACAGCCACTGAAACGGTGGCGCAGGCGGCGACCCATCGCAAATCTTGTGTCGGATTCGGCGGTTTGCCGGTCAACCGCCCGAGCAGGTCAGCGCGCAATGGCCGGATTTTCGTACCAGATCACGCCGAGTTGATCGCGCTCCTCGCAGGTGGCCACATCGAGGTCGCCGTCCTCATCAAGATCGAGCAACTGCACGAGGTCGAATTTTACGCCGTCCGGGCCTGCGAGGCTGTGCTGTAGCCAGCGGCCACCCGTGTGTTGTTCCAGCCAGACGATGCCTTCACGCTCGCCATGCGCGTTCTCGCAGGTGAAGACGAGGTCCGCCAGGCCGTCGCCATTGAGGTCGCCGATCTTGACGGCCTTGGCGTCGCCCAGAAGGCTGCCGTCCAGAGTCAGCACCACCTGCCGCCAACCCTTGTCTGGACGACGTAGAAACAGCAGCACGTCGCGCGGTTTGGCGGCGACCGCGACATCGGCGAGACCGTCGCCATCGAGGTCGCCGAGGTCGGCGAACATCACTTCGCGGTCACGGCCTCCCAGCGGGTGCTCTCGCCAGGGAGTTCCTGTGCGAACCAGCTCGGCGCCGGGATGTTCCAGCCAGAACACCCCGCGGTGCGATCCCTTGCGATCCGTGCAGAGCAGGTCGGTGTTGCCATCGCCATCGACATCATGTGGCAGCAGTGACATGACCCAGCCGGCCTCGCGCAGTGGCTGCCAGCGCCACTCGGCGAGGTTGCGCGGCTGGGCCGGAGCCCGCAGCCAGCCGATGGCGGCGCCCTCGCCCTTGGCGGCAAGCAGCAGATCCGGGCCGTGTTCGCCATCCACCTGCAGGGCCGCCGCCTGCATCCACATTCGTTTCGGGGCGGGCAGGGGAAGGGTCTGCCAGGCCGCGGCCGACAGCGGATCGTCGCCCGTGCGACGGTGCCAGAACAGGCGGCGCGTTTTGCCTTCGGTGCCGCTGATTCCGTCCAGTCGGCCGTCGCCGTCGAGGTCGACGAAGATCGCCTCCTCGACATCCTTGGCCAAGCCGATCGTGACCTGTGGCCATGGCGCGCGCACCCGCTCGGGTCCGGGATGGGCATAGGCGCGCACCACGCCGTCCTCCTCCCAGCCGGTGATCAGGTCGGGACGATCGTCGCCATTGAAGTCGCCCAGCTTGACGCCATCGGCGCCGCGCGAGCCGGCATCGATGGTGTGACGCTTCCAGGCGACTCCCCCGCCGGGAACGACTTCCGGACTGACTGCGGAAAGCGCGGTGGCAAACAGCGACAGGAGCAGCGGGCGCATGTGCTGGGAACGGTCGCCTGCGGCGGAACTATCGAGGGCCTTCCGTCAGCAAACAGGCTTGCCCGAGCGGGCATCGGCATTCATAAAGGGGGCGATGAAATGCCTGCTGCCCCTTCTCGCCGCCGCGTCGCTGGTCTCCGCCGCCGATTCGCGTCCGAACATCGTCTTCATCTTCAGCGACGACCATTCGCCCACGGCGATCGGTGCTTATGAACGCTGGCTGAAGTCGGTCAATCCGACGCCCAACATCGACAAGTTGGCCGCGCAGGGCATGCTGTTCCGGCGCAGCTACTGCACGAACTCGATCTGCGGTCCGGTGCGGGCGGTGATCGAGACCGGCAAGCACAGTCATCTGAACGGCTTTCGGCAGAACGGCGACAAGTTCAACTGGGATCAGCCGACCTTTCCCAAGCGGCTGCAGAAGGCCGGTTACCAGACCGTGCTCTACGGCAAGTACCATCTGGAGGGCAAACCCCAGGGCTATGACGACTGGGCGGTGCTGCCGGGGCAGGGGCTCTATTACAATCCCGACTTCATGACCGCTGCGGGGAAGGTGACGAAGCAGGGGTACTGCACCGATTTGGTCACCGACATGGCGGTCGACTGGCTGAAGAGCAAGCGTGACACCTCCAAGCCGTTCCTGCTGCGCGTGCAGCACAAGGCGCCGCACCGCAATTGGATGCCGGCCCTGCGCCACCTGGGTGCCTACGACGATGTCCTCATCCCCGAGCCGCCGACCCTGTTCATGGACCACCGCAGCCAGGCCTCGCCGTCGCGGCATCAGGAACTCGAGGTCGATCGCCACATGGACCTCAACTACGATCTTTTTGTCGACCTGACGGCCGACTTCAATCAGCCGCCCTCGCAGGCGACCCAGGATCGCTCCGCCTGGATGAACATGAAGCGCATGACGCCGGCGCAGATGCAGGCCTGGCGCGCCTACTACGGGCCGCTGGATGCGGCCTTCCATCAGGCCCAGCCGACCGGCGAGGCGCTGGTGCGCTGGAAGCATCAGCGGTACCTGCGCAACTACCTGGCCTGCGTGAAGGGCGTGGACGAAAGTGTCGCCACGCTGATGAAGACGCTGGAGGAGCTGGATCTCGATGACAACACGATCGTTGTGTATGCCTCCGACCAGGGCTTTTACCTCGGCGATCGCGGTTGGTACGACAAGCGCTGGATGTATGAGAACTCGCTGGAGATGCCGCTCATCGTCAAGTGGCCGGGTGTCACGAAACCCGGGACGCGCAACGACGACCTGGTGCAGAATCTCGACTACGCGCCGACCTTTCTGGAAGCGGCCGGTGTGCCGGTGCCGGCGGACATGCAGGGGCGCTCGCTGGTGCCGCTGCTCAAGGGGGAGCGACCGAAGGACTGGCGCGACGCGATCTACTACCACTATTTTGAGTATCCGAGCGTGCACATGGTGGCGCGCCAGCGCGGGGTGCGTACGGATCGCTTCAAGCTGATCCATTTCTACCAGTTCGGTGAATGGGAATTTTACGACCTCGACGCCGATCCGCAGGAGCTGCGCAATCAGTTTGACAATCCGGTGTATGCCGGTGAGGTCGCCAAGCTCAAGCAGCGGCTGGAGGAACTGCGCGGGCAGTATGCCGACGACAGCGACATCGCCGAGATGCCCGACGACTGGAAGGTCAAGGTGCGGCAGGGACGTTGACGCGGACAAATTTCTGCACGCGTTCGCCCGCGCCCTCGGCGACGTAGATCGCGCCATCCGGACCGGCGGCGATGTCGTGGCCGAGCTGGAACTGGCCGGGCGCGTTGCCGGCACCGCCAAAGCTTTCCAGCACGCGACCTTCGGTGTCGAGGATGACCGCCTTGCCGCGGGCTTCGGGCTTCAGTGAGGGCTGGCCGCCATCGATGACGAGCAGGCGACCGTCCGGGGCGACATCGACGCCGTAGGGTTTGCCGATCTGCGGGCCCTGCCACTGGGTGAGGAATCGGCCGCTTGCCTCGAAGACCTGCAGGCGCAGATTTTCGCGGTCGCAGACGTAGACCCGGCCGCTGGCATCGAGGGCCAGGTCATGCGGCAGGTTGAACTCGCCCGGGCCGCTGCCGGGGGTGCCCCACTCGAACTCGTAACTCCCCCCAGCGCTGAATTTCACCACGCGGGTGTTCTTGTAGCCGTCGCTCACGTAGAACGAGCCATCGGGCAGGACGGCGACATCGGAGGGCAGGTTGAAGTGCGTTCGATCGGCGCCGCGCACGCCGGCCTCGCCGAGGGTGAGCAGGATCTCGCCGCGCGGCGAGCACTTGAAGACCTGATGCAGGGCGACATCGGTCAGCCAGACATTGCCTTCGCGGTCGACGGTGAGGCCGTGCGGCATGATGAAGCGACCCGCACCCCAGTGGTCGAGCAGTGCGCCGGTGGCGCCGTCCAAGACACTGACCGTCGGTTCGGCGATGGGCTCGGTCGGAAAGGGGTTCGACCACTTGCGGCCGCTGCGATGGAAGACAAAGACGCGATTGTTGGCATCAACGCCGACGCCGGCGCAGACCCCGAGTCGAATATCGGCGGGCAGCCGGGGCCAGTTGGGTGCCACTTGCCAGGTTTCTCCGGCTGTGGCTTGGCCGGCGAGCAAAAGGAGGCAGGCAAGGGCTTGGCGCATGAGCAGACCAACGCCGCCGCGGACCGATTCTGCCGGCCGGTTCCGGGGTTTTGGCGGCCGGTTGAAAATTCCTTGCCGATCCATGGATCGTCAGGTGCCCGGCAGTTCCTTGGTCTTGGAGACAAGGCGCACTTCGGTGAGCCGCATGGTCTTGTCGACCGCCTTGCACATGTCGTAGATCGTCAGGCCGGCGATCGACACGGCGGTGAGCGCCTCCATCTCGACGCCGGTGGGGGCCACGGTTTTCACGGTGGCGGTGAGGGCGATGCCGTCAGGCTGTTCCTCGAAGTCGATGGCGACTTTCGACAGCGGCAGCGGGTGGCAGAGCGGGATCAGCTGGGAGGTCTGCTTGGCGGCCTGAATGCCGGCGACGCGGGCAACGGCGAGCACGTCGCCCTTTTTCAGGCCGTTGTCGCGGATGAGGCTCAGGGTGTCCGGCTGCAGGTGCAGGAAGGCGGCGGCGACCGCCTCGCGCGCCAGCGGCGGCTTGGTGGAGACATCGACCATGGCGGCGCGGCCGGCGGCGTCGAGGTGGGTCAGTTCGGGCATGGCCCAGCATAGCCCGGCTGGGCCGGCCTCACGAAAGGAAAACCTCCCGGCGCGCGTATTTTCCCCGTCCCTCACGAGCCATGAACTTTCCCTGGCAGCCCCTGCACTCGCGTCGCGCCCTGCTCCGGCAGAGCTCGGCGGGCTTCGGATATCTGGCCCTGCGCGGCCTGCTCGGGGCGGAGACGGTGAGCAATCCGCTGGCCGCCAAGCAGCCGCATTTCCCGGCGCGGGCCAAGCGGGTCATCTTCCTGTTCATGAAGGGCGGGCCGTCGCATGTCGACACCTTTGATCCCAAGCCCCTGCTGGATCGCGACCACGGCAAGCCGCTGCCCTTCGCCCTGCCGCGCGTGACCTTCGCCAAGACGACAACGTTGTTCAAGTCGCCCTGGAAGTTCAAGCAGCATGGCGAAAGCGGCCTGCCGGTCAGCGAACTATTCCCGCATGTGGCGCGCTGTGTCGACGATCTCTGCATCCTTCGCTCCCTGCATGGCACCAATCCGGCCCATGGCGGTGCCCTGCTGAAGATGCACACCGGCAGCGACACCTTTGTGCGTCCGAGCATGGGCGCCTGGGTCAGCTACGGTCTCGGCACGGAAAACGCCGATCTGCCGGCCTTTGTGACGATCTGTCCGACGCTTGCCCATGGCGGCGTCAACAACTGGGGCTCGGCCTTCCTGCCGGCCTGGGCTCAGGGCACCCCGCTCGGCAATGCCAGCGTGCCGGCCGATCAGGCCGTGGTGCGCCACATTCGCGGGCCGCATTCGGTGAGTCCCATCCAGCGCCTGCAGCTCGATCTCGCCGCCAAGATGGGCCGCGAGCATCTGGGGCAGGCCGGCGACGCCGCCCTCGAGGCCCGCATCGATTCCTTTGAACTCGCCTTCCGCATGCAGACCGCCATGCCGGAGTTGCAGGACCTGCGCGGCGAGACCGAAGCCACCCGCAAGCTCTACGGTCTCGATGATCCGGTCACCGCGAACTTTGGTCGCCAGTGCCTGATGGCGCGACGTTTCGCCGAGCGCGGGGTGCGTTTCATCCAGGTGACCCACAGCGATTCCGAGGTGCAGTGGGACCAGCACGGCAACCTCATCAAGGGTCACACCAAGAATGCCGCCGAGGTCGACAAACCCATCGCCGGCCTGCTGCACGATCTCAAGTCGCGCGGCTTGCTCGAGGACACGCTGGTGCTCTGGGGTGGGGAATTCGGCCGCACGCCGGTGGCCCAGGGCACGGCCGATGGTCGCGACCACAATCCCGAAGGTTTTACCATGTGGATGGCCGGTGGCGGCGTGAAGGGCGGCTACGCCCATGGCGCCACTGACGACTACGGCTACTACGCGGTGGAGAACAAGGTGCATGTGCACGACCTGCACGCCACCCTGCTGCACCTGCTCGGCCTCGATCACGAACGCCTGACCTACCGCCATGCCGGCCGCGACTTCCGTCTGACGGATGTCGAGGGGCACGTGGTGAAGGAGATCTTCGCCTGAGCCCTCAGCGGCCGTCGTTGGTGAAACGGATCTTGCCGTCTTTCGGCGCCGGTGGCCACGGCGTCTGACCCGGCGGCCAGGACTGCGGCTGGGTGGCGCGAATCGCCTTGACGTGGTCCTGAATGGATTGAGGAACCTGCAGATTTTCGTCGCGCCCATACACGTAAGGCAGGGCGGGATCCATCAGCACGGGAAAATCCCCGAGCGGCGGTCGCTCGGCGGCAAGTTGTTCTAGCCTGGCCTTCATGCGCGCGACCAGGGCGGGGTGTTGCCCGGCAACGTCGGTGGTTTCACCCGGGTCGTTGGCGAGGTCGTAGAGTTCGTCGCGCATGAGCTTGAAATCGCCCTGGCGCAGGGTCGGTAGGCGCGTGCTGCCGGCGACCTCGATGGCGATTTCCGAGCGCGGGCTGGCCTGGCTGCGGAGCAGCACGCCGCTCATGTCCAGGCCATCGAGCGGCAGATCCTGTTCCAGCAAGCCGCCGGCCAGGGTGACGAGGGTGGGGTAGAGATCGGTGATGTGGATGAGGGCGTTGTTGCGGCTGCCGGGTTGGATTTGACCCGGCCAGCGCAGCACGAAGGGCACACGGATGCCGCCCTCGAAGGTGGTGTCCTTGTGGCCGCGCCAGGGCCGGTTGACCTCGTCGGTCAGGCCGCCGTTGTCATTGGTGAAGATGACGATCGTGTTCTCGCGCAGACCGCGGCGGTCGAGGGCGTCGAGGATGCGGCCGATGCCCTCGTCGAGGCACTTGATGGCGGCACCGCGTTTGCCGTGGCGGTCGACATGGCGGGGAATCTCCTCCAGCGGTCCGTGAATGGCGTTGAAGGCGACGTAGTGGAAGAAGGGACGGTCCGCCGGTTGGCGCTCGATGAGGCGCACGGCTTCGTCGGCGATGAGATCGGTGCTGTAACCCCTTTCCAGGACCGGCTGCTGGTTGCGATGCCAGTCGTGCACGCAGAATACCGCCGGTGCGTTGTGCGGGATGGTGTGGTTCGTGTAATCGATGCCCCAGGCGTAATGCCCGTATTGATGGTCGAAGCCGCGCGCCATCGGCAGGTGCTCGGGCAGCCACTCGCCAAGATGCCATTTGCCCAGCAGGGCGGTCGAATAACCCGCCTGGCGCAGGGCATCGGCGAGGGTGCGCTCGCGGGTGTCGAGTCCGTGGATGCGCCGCGTCGGTGTGCCGTCGGGCAGCTTCGCCAGCGGGATGCCGAGCAGTTCCAGGTAATCGGGTTTGCCAAAATCCTCCGAGCGCCAGTCCATCCACTGCCGGAAGGGG
This sequence comes from uncultured Prosthecobacter sp., assembly GCA_964605265.1. Lineage (GTDB taxonomy): Bacteria > Verrucomicrobiota > Verrucomicrobiia > Verrucomicrobiales > Verrucomicrobiaceae > Prosthecobacter. Next base: position 4,757 of record CAZSBO010000110.1, on the reverse strand, counting down.
TAGCGACCCGTCATCAGCGCGGCGCGTGTCGTGGCGCAGACGGGGGTGGCGTAAAACTGGGTCAGGCGCAGGCCCTCGGTGGCCAAACGATCCAGGTTTGGCGTCAGCGCCGGATCGCCGCCGTTGAAGCCGGGATCGGCATGGCCGAGGTCGTCGGAGAGGATGAGCACCACATTGGGGCGAGGCGCGGCTTCGGCGACGACGGCAAGCAGCGCGAAGAGGAGGGGGAGCAGGCGGGCGGTCATGACAGGCTCAGGATTTTGGCGTGGCATGCCAGAGGGCGACGTTGCGGAACTGGGCGCCGCGGCCCTTGCTGATGAGGGCGACGATGCCCTTGGCGTCCTTGAAGCGCGCGTGCGTGGCTTCGACGACATGGCCGTCGATCTGCGCGCGGTAGCGGTCACCGCAGATCTCCACGGTCAGCTTGTGCCAGGCCTGTGGATCCATCGGCTTCTTCAGTTCAGCGATCTTGTGGGCCTTGGTGGTCTTGGCGATGCCGGACATGTGCTGAATCCAGATGCCGTCCTTGCTGATGAAGGTGCGGCCGAGGTGATGGTTCGGTGCGATCGTGTCGCGGCAGCCAAAGGCGACATGCACGGCGTCGCCAAGGCGGAATTCCGCGGTGATCACGAGATGGGTCGCTTCGAGCCGGTAGGTGCAGGAGGAGGCATGATGATCCTCGGGCAGTTCATCGCCGTGCAGCACCCCATTCTCGATGCGCCATTCGCCAATGCCCGCCTGCCAGCCCTGGATCGGACCTTTGCGGGTCGGCGGTGTCGGTTGGTCGAAGGGCGTGGCGACAATGAGCTTGTCGGGCTGGCAGAGGACGGTGGCGGGAGGTTCGGCCGCTGTGCCGGCGAGGGCGAGGCTGGCGAAGAGCAGGGAGAGGAGGCGCATGGTGGAAGATACGAGATGGGAGATGGGAGATAGAACTCAGGGGGTGATGCGCACGTTGTCGAAGAGCACGCCGGGGCCGTTGACGGTGAAGTGAAAGCTGGTCTTGGTTGGGTGGGCGAGGCCTGGCGACTTGAGACGCCCGGCGGGTTGGCCGTCGAGACTCACCGTCATTTCATCGCCGCGGATGGTGATGGCGACCCGATGCCAGCGTCGCTGTTCGAGTTGGATCGGAGCGCTGGCGCTGCGGCCGGCGAGCAACTTGTCGGCCTCGGCCTTGCGCGCCGGATCCTTGCGCAGGGCAAAGATGTCGTTGCGCATGACGCCCTCCTTGTCGTCGCCCAAGCGGATGAGCTTTGGCGTGAAGGCGACGCGGCAGATGTGGCCGGCGTGCGAGCCCTTGTGCTTCTGGTCATCGAAGACGGCGTTGAAGCCGGTCGAACCCACGAGCTGGAATTGGAACTCGACCGTGACATCGCGCATGGGCCGATGGATGCGGCCGACAGCGCCGTGGTCGTCGCGGGTCTGCTCGCCCTTGAGCACGCCGTCTTCAACGCTGAAGGTCGGTATGACCACCTTCCACTCGCCGAGATCGGTGCGCGAGAAGTCGTCGGTGAAGATCGGCTCGGCGGCGGCGAGGGGAAGGGCGAGAGTGGCAAGCAGGCGGAGCATGGAGGGATGAGGGGAAAGGAACAAGGAACAAGGGACAAGGGACAAGGGACAAGGGACAAAGGGACAAAGGGACAAAGGGACAAAGGGACAAAGGGACAAAGGGACAAAGGGAGGTCAGTGGACTGTTTCGATGACGGCGTAGTAGGCGCCGATTTCGTTGCCTTGGCTGTCAAGGAAAACAGGGGCGAGTTGGTGGGAGCCGGTTTCGAGCTGGGCGGTGAAGACGACTTCTTTGGCATCGGCGGCGACAGGCAGGCTTTCCAGGTCGCGACCGTTCCAGCGCAGGATGGCTTGGGTCGCCGGGATGGCGGCGCCGGGGCGGGCGCGGTAGGCTTGGCTGGCGCCGGGCACGTTTTCACCCGCGGGCAGGGCGGCGGTGATGGCCTGATCGGCCTCGACCGGCCAGCGGCGCAGGCGGATGAGGTATTCGCCGGCCTGCAGCACCTTCACGGCCCAGTGGCCGCGGTGCACGGACTTGGGCGGATTCTTGGGGGCGGGCCTGGCCTTTTTGCCCTTCACCGCCTTTTGCGGGGCATGCGCGTAACCATCGGCCTCGCGGATGTGCTGCTGATTCCAGGGCGGCAGCGCCTCCTGGATCCAGTCGTGACCGGTCAGGCTGACCACCGGATGCTGCGGGTGACCGAGGTGGATCTCGGTGGTCTGGGCAAAGGTCGGCTCCAATTCCGCCCACCAGGCGTCGTAAAACGCGCGCAGTCGCTGAGCCTCGACGGCGTGCTCCTGGATGACATTGCGTTCCTGGCCGGGATCGCTGCGGATGTCGTACAGCTCACGGCCGTTGATCAGTCGCCAGGGTCCCGACATGACGGCGGTCTGCTTCCACTTGATGGGATCGCGCACGCGCTGGGAATCGGTGACGAGGATGCGTTCCTGAGGCCAGGCGGATGTGTCGCCTGCGGGATCGAGCAGGGGCAGGATCGAGCGGCCGTCGAGTTTGACGCCGGCCGGAGCCGGCGTGCCGGTGACTTCCAGCAGGGTCGGCACGATGTCGACCGCATGGCAGAGCTGGTTGCTGGTGTGCCTGCGGTTCCAACCGGCGGCGGGCCAGTGGGCGATGAAGGGCACCCGGTGGCCGCCCTCATACTCGCTGCCCTTCGCACCACGCATGCCGGCGTTGAAGACGCGCGCGCCGCTGGCGGTGCCGTTGTCGGTGGTGAAGATGAAGAGGGTGTTTTGGTCGATCCCGAGTTCGCGCAGCAGGGTGCGGGTGGCGCCGACGTTGTCGTCGATGTTGGTGATCATGCCATAGAAGGCGGCGATCGGCGGTGGCTGATTCGCATACAGGTCGAGGTGCTTCTGTGGCGCGTGCAGCGGTCCGTGCGGGGCATTGAGGGCGAGGTAGGCAAAGAAGGGGCGTTTGGCGGCGGCTTGCTCCCGGATGAAACGTTGGGCGGCGTCGAAGAAGACATCGGTGCAGAAACCCTTGGCCGGAACAATCTTGCCGTTGTGGTGGTAGCTGCCGTCGAAGTAGGCGTTGTCCCAGAGGTCCGGAGTCTGGCCGACCCCACCACCGCCATGGCGGTAGACCTCGCTAAAGCCGCGGTCCTCGGGACGGTAGGGGTAGTTGTCGCCCAGGTGCCACTTGCCGAACATGCCGGTGGCGTAGCCGGCATCGTGCAGCATGCGTCCGAGGGTGACCTCGTTCTCGCGCAGCATGGAGCGACCGTTGACCGTGTGCCAGACGCCGGTGCGATCGGTCCAGTGGCCGGTGAGCAGGGCAGCGCGGGTGGGGGAACAGGTGGGGGCGACGTGGTAATCGGTCAGGTTTGATGACTCGGTGGCGAGGGCGTCAAGGTGCGGGGTCTTGATCACCGGGTTGCCAGTGTGGCCGAGGTCGCCATAACCCTGGTCATCGGTGATGATGAGGACCACGTTGGGTCGTTCACGCGCCGGCAGGGCAACGGTCAGCAGGCAGGGAATCAAAGCAAGGAGGAGAGATCGGGGCATGACAGGTCAGGGTTTCACGGGCGGCAGGCTATCCACCATCTTGGCGCCGGTGCGCTTCAACTCGGCGATTGCAGCCGCACGCAGTTGCTGCAGCAACTCGGCCTGTTCGGGGCGGTCAGCGAGGTTGGTGAGTTCCTCGGGGTCCTTGGCCAGATCGTACAACTCCTCGGGTTCGCCGGCCTCGAGGGTGCGGATATACTTGTGGCGGTCGCGCACGACCATGAGGTACCACGGAATGCCGGTCTTGTGGCGGTTGCCGGGCGGCGCCGGCACGACATCGCAGTCGGCGCCAAACTTGTCGGCGGTGAAGGGCATGAGTGTTGTGTGTGGCCAGGCGGCGTCGGGGTTGTCGAGCAGCGGTCGCAGGTCGTGACCGTGCATCTCCCAGGGCTGCTTCAGACCGGCAAAGCCAAGCAGGGTGGGCGCCAGGTCGGCACCGCCGACGGGCGTGCGGCAGACCCTGCCCTCGGGCAGGGTGCCGGGCATGGAGACGATGAGCGGTGAGCGCAGGTTGGCGTCATAGGGGGCGAGCTTGGCGCGGAAACCATGCTGGCCCCAGGCGTAGCCCTGGTCGGCGGTGAGCACGACGAGGGTGTTGGCGAGTTGTCCGCTTTCTTCGAGGGCGGCAAGCACGCGGCCAATGCCCTCGTCGAGCGCGCGCACGGCCTGATGGTACTGGCGCGACCAGGACGACAGGCTGCGGCCGTTGTCGCGACTGGGATCATCGCCGACCTCGCTGCCCATGGCCTTGTCGCTCAGCACCGGCTGGCCGTCGGCGCCCTTTTGCCAGGCGGCGACCTTCTGCATGTACCCCGGTTTGCCCGGGCGCGGCGGGTAGATGTCGGCGGGCGTGGTCACTTCGGCGCCGGGATACTCACCGAGATGGCGTTCGGCAGGCGTGTAGGGCGCATGCACCCCGCCGTAGCAGAGCCAGAGAAACCAGGGCTTGTCGCTGGGGCGCTGCTTGCCGCGGATGTAGTCGATGGCCCAGTCGGTGTAGTTGTCGGTCGAGTAACCTTTCACCACGCGCGGTTCGCCGCCATCGAAGGAGAGCAACTGGTCGTGGTAGTAGTTGGGGGCATTGTCGGGATGACGCGGACGGTTCCAGACGATCTGATGATCCCAGTCGCGCCCAAAGCCGGCGTCGTTGCCGGCATGCCACTTGCCGATCTGGGCCGTGTGATAGCCGTGGCGACGCAGTTCGGCCGGCCAGAAGCGGCACTGCG
>CAZSBO010000109.1:879-13438 GCA_964605265.1 uncultured Prosthecobacter sp. | reverse complement strand
CGAAGGCGGCGAGCTCGCCGCGGCGACCCGGATTCGGATGCGAGAGAACGCCCGAGGGCTTGTTGACCACGAGGAGAAAACGGTCGCGGTGCAGGATGTGGCAACGGGTGAGCAGCGGATCGGTCACAGGGCGTCCAGTCGTTCGTTGACCCAGAGGGCGAAGGTGCGGATGTCCAGGGGCATCGTCAGCCAGCCGTGGCGGGCGCCGGGTCGCACGAGAATCCGGATGTCATGCCCAAAACGGGCGGCGCTTTCGCGAAACCGCTCCGACTGCTCCAGCGGCACCAGCGTGTCGGCGTCGCCATGGGCGATGAGCACGGGCGGCAGGCGCTCGCCGACATGGAAAATCGGCGAGATTTCACGCCCGATCCGGCGCCACTGGGCGAGGTCGGCCGCCGCCGGACCAAAGGATTTTTTGAAACTGCGCGGCGGTCCGCCGGTGCCGTCGTTCTCGGTCGAGCTGCCGAGGTTGAGCAAATCGGTCACCGGGAAGAATACGGCCACCGCCTGCACCGAACTGTCCTCGCGGTCCACCGGATCCGGGGCGTCGGCCGGGCCGGGCCCGCCGCGGGTGGCGAGCATCAGGCTGAGATGCCCGCCGGAACTGCCGCCGGTGACGGCGAGCCGCTGCGGATCCACCCCATAGTCCGCCGCATGATGGCGGACGAAGCGCACCGCACGGTGCATGTCCTCGACAATCTCCTGCACGCTCGCCTGCGGCTGCGGCAGGTGGGTGATGGCAAAAACGGTCAGGCCCTGACGCAGGGCCGGCCCGGCCAGCCACGGATCGAACTTGCCGGGATGCGACTTCCATTTGCCGCTGACCAGCAAGAGCAGACCCACGCCATTCGGCTGGCGCGGTCGATGCACCTCAAGGATCAGGTCCTGGCCCTGGCGACGGCCATACACGACGCCGCGCGTCACCTCGGCTTCGGGATGCAGGTACCACCACGCCGCCGAGCCCAGCAGCAGGGCGCAGAGCAGCAGGAGGGCGAGGGCGCGCCAGAACAGGCGCAGAACACGACGGAAGCCAGAGGCCATGGCCAACCATGAACAGAGGCCGCGACTTTTCCAAGACCAAATGCAGGCCGTGCACGACCATTGCCAGGGCCCGCGATCGCCTTACACTGCCCGCGTGTCCAAACGCCTGTTCATCGCCCTGGCGACCCTCGCGCTCGCCCTGCTCCTGTTCTGGGTCTGGCGTGAACGACCGTCGACACGCGCCGCCACACTCGCAGTGCTGATCGATCGCGCCGTCGCCGAACCCGGCCTCGAAGGCGCGGCCATCGGCCTGTGCGTGCTCGACGCCAAAGGCGCGGTGCAGGTGGCCGTGAACGCGGACACCGCCTTCATCCCGGCCTCCAGCCTGAAAACCGTCACCACGGCCACCGCCCTGGAAGTGCTGGGACCGGACTTCCGCACGGAGACCCGCCTGCTGGCCAAGGCGCCGCCGCATGAAGGCGTGCTGGAGGGCGACCTCATCCTGCGCGGCGGCGGCGATCCCCTGCTCTCGCTCGCCGATCTCGCCGCCTGGGCCGCGGAACTGCAGCGCCAGGGACTGCGTCGCATCCACGGACGCGTGCTCGGCGATGGCAGCCTGTTCACCGGTTCACTCTTCGACGATCACTGGAGCTGGGGCGACATCGGCAACGGCTACGGCAGTCCGGTGGCCGGCCTCAATCTTGAGCACAACCGCTACAGCGCCGTCTTCGCCCCGGGCAGCGCCGAGGGTCAGCCGGCACAGCTCATGGAAATTGTGCCCGAGGTGCCTGGCATCACCTGGATCAACGAGGTGCGCACCGGCCCACCGGAGAGCGGCGACGGCGTCATGATCCACGGCGGCGAACGCACGACTCGCCTGCACCTGCGCGGCACCGTGCCGGCCGACCGACCGCAGTTCCGCGTCAGCGGTGCCGTGCCCGATCCGGAACGCTTTGCCGCCCATCACCTGCGCGCCGCGCTGGTGGCCGCGGGCATTGAGGTGACCGGCGCGGCAGGCACGGCCGAATCGCCCCTGGCCGAGGACGCCCACGTGCTGCACCGCCATGCCTCGCCGCCCCTGCGCGAATGGGTCGCCAGCATCCATGCCACCTCGGACAATCACGAGACCGAATGCCTGTTCCGCCAGCTCGGCCTGCAGCGCGGACAGACGCCGGAGCAGGTCGTGCGCGAGCACTGGCGCGGCCGCGGCCTGGAGTTTCGCGGACTGCGCCTTGAGGACGGCTGCGGCCTGGCACGTGCCGACAGCATCCGCCCGCGCGACCTCGCCGAGCTGCAGCGCCTCGCCGCCAGCGGCCCGCAGGGCGAAATCTACCAGGCCAGCCTGGTCGCCCTGCGCGCCGGCGCCGTGCTCGGCAAGGGCGGCGCCATGTCCGGCGTGCGCAGCCTGACCGGCCTCGCCCGTTCGGCCTCGGGCGAGACCTTCTTCTTCGCCTTGCTCATCAACCACGCCAGCAGCGGCGCCGCCGCCACCGCGCTGCGCGAGGCCGTGCTCGATGAAATCCTGCGCTGGTGACGCTTTTGTTGGCTGAAAGCTGCGCGGCTTGATGCCCTTATTGTCCAGCCATGCCGCCGCCGCTTTATCCCCTGCTTCCCGCCCGCAAGCTTCACCGCCGCAGCTTCCTCGCCGGCACCGCCTCCCTCGCCCTCGCCGCACTCGGTCGCGAGCAGGCCCGCGGTGCCACCACCCGGCTGCCGAAATTTTCCGGTTACCCCTTCACCCTCGGCGTCGCCTCCGGCGATCCCGCCGCCGACGGCTTTGTGCTCTGGACCCGCCTCGCCCCGCGCCCGCTCGAGGGCGACGGCGGCATGGCGCCGGAACCGGTCGAAGTGGCCTGGCAGGTCGCCGAGGATGAGGCGATGACGAAGGTGGTCGCCAAGGGCACGACCGTGGCCACGCCGGAGTGGGGTCACTCGGTGCACGTCGAGGTTCAGGGCCTGCGCCCCGAGCGCTGGTACTGGTATCAATTCAAGGCCGGCAGCGAAACCAGTCCGGTCGGACGCAGCCGCACCTTTCCGGCCGCCGACGCCCTGCCGGAACGCCTGCGCTTCGCCTTCGCCTCCTGCCAGCACTACGAAACCGGCCTATTCACGGCCTACGAGCACATGCTCGCCGAGGCTCCCGACCTCGTCATCCATCTCGGCGATTACATCTATGAGTACGCCGGCATCGAGAAGCGCGTGCGCATGCATCACGGACCGGAGATCACCACCCTGCACGACTACCGCGTCCGCCTCGCCCAGTACAAGTCCGATCCCGCCCTGCAGGCCATGCACGCCGCCGCACCCTGGCTGGTGACCTGGGATGACCATGAGTTCGACAACAACTGCGCGGGCGACATCTCGGAGGAGCCAGGGGTCAGCCGCGAGGACTTCCTGCGCCGCCGCGCCGCTTCCTACCAGGCCTATTATGAAAACATGCCGCTGCGCGTGGCCGCCCTGCCCAAGGGGCCCGACATGCTGCTGTACCGTCGCGTCACCTGCGGCCGGCTCGCCGACTTCCATGTACTCGACACCCGCCAGTACCGCAGCGACCAGCCCTGCGGCGACGGCAACAAGCAGCCCTGCCCCGAGGCGCTGAATCCCAACGCCAGCCTGCTCGGCCAGCTCCAGCGCGACTGGTTGTTCGAAAATTTGGCGAACTCCAAGGCCGGCTGGAACGTGCTCGCCCAGCAGGTCATGATGGCGCGTGTCGACCGCAAGGCCGGCGAGGAAATCACCCACAGCATGGACCAGTGGCCGGGCTACGAAGTGGAGCGGCGGCGCGTGCTCAACCACTTCCACGAGCAGCGCGTCAGCAATCCGGTCGTGCTCACCGGCGACATCCACAGCAACTGGGCCAACAACCTGGTCGCCGACTTCGAACCGGGCCAGCGCCGGGTGGTCGGCACGGAATTTGTCGGTACCTCGATCTCCTCGGGTGGCGACGGCGTGCTCAAGCCCAAGACCCTCGACGCGACCTACGCCGAGAATCCCTTCGTCAAATTCCACAGCACCGAGCGCGGTTACGTCAGTTGTGACATCACGCCCGGCCTCTGGCGCACGAAGTATCAGGGCATCGAATACGTGACGCGCCCCGGTGCACCGTTGCACACGCGCGCCGAATTCGTCGTCGAGTCCGGCCGGCCCGGCCTGCAGAAGGCCTGACGTTCCCCATGGCGGCAACGACGAACGCCGCGGCTTGAATAAAGCCGCGGCACCCCCGTCGAAACGAGCGAACCCCACGTTCAACGCCATGAAAAAACTGTTCGCCCTCCTGCTCGCCGCCGCCAGCCTCGGCGCCCTCGTCCCGACCCAGGCCGAAGCTTGGGACGGCCGTCACTCGCACCGCCGCATCAGCGGCCATCACTCCTGTGGCCGACCGGTCTACAGTTCCTACCAGATCTGCGGTTACGACGCCTGGGGCCGGCCGATCGGCCGCTGGGTCAGCGATTACCGCGCCTGCGGCTGCCACGTCTGCCGCCCGCGCGTGGTCGCCCCGGTCTGCCCGCCGCCGATCCACTACGGCCCGCCGGCGCACTACCACCGCCCCTCCCATCACAGCACGAGTTGGTTCTTCTCGTTCGGCCGCTGACCCACCCTTCCTGCGCCGCAGATCCGCCCGGGTCCGCGGCGTTGTTTTTGTCGCCCGGCCCGTCGCGCCGCCAGACCGCGGTTGCCATCGCCCCGGGTTGCGGCTAATGGAGCGGCCAAATGTTCGTCGATCAGATCAAAATTTACGCCCGCGCCGGCAAGGGCGGTGATGGCAATGCCCACTTCCACCGCGGCAAGTTCCGCCCCAAGGGTGGTCCCGATGGCGGCGATGGCGGCCGCGGCGGCGACGTCGTGCTCGAGGCCGACCCGAGCACCGACAGCCTGCGCCACTACTTCTTCAATGCCAAGCTCTTCGCCAAGGACGGCGACAAGGGCGGCGCCAACCTGTGCACCGGTCGCAGCGCCGAAGAGGTCATCTACAAGGTGCCCTGCGGCACCCTTGTCTCGAAAATCGTCGAGGTGGAAGATCCGGAGACCGGCGAAAGCGTCGAGACCTACGAACCCTTCGCCGACCTGACCACGCCGGGCCAGCGCTTCGTGCTCTGCAAGGGCGGCAAGGGTGGCAAGGGCAACGTTCACTACAAGACCAGCACCCACCAGGCACCGCGCGAGTTCACCCACGGCGAAGCCGGCGAGGAGGGTCGCTTCCACTTTGAACTGCGCAGCATCGCCGATGCCGGCTTCGTCGGCTTCCCCAACGCCGGCAAATCGACCCTGCTCTCCAAGCTGAGCGCCGCCAAGCCGAAGATCGCCAACTACCCCTTCACCACCCTGCAGCCCAACATCGGCGTCATCCCCTTCGGCCCCAACCGCCGCGGCACGCTCGCCGACATCCCCGGCCTCATCGAGGGCGCGCATGAAAACGTCGGCCTCGGCCACGATTTCCTGCGCCACATCATGCGCTGCCGCATCCTGCTGTTCGTGGTCGACACCGCCGGCACCGAGGGCCGCGACCCGGTGCAGGACCTCGAAACCGTGCGCACCGAGGTCTCGCTCTACTCCAAGGAACTCGCCAAACGCCCCTGGCACATCATCGCCAACAAGATGGATGTCGAGGGCGCCGAGGAAAACCTCGCCCGCCTGAAGGAGCGCTTCAAGCGCGTGAAGATCCTGCCGGTGTCGGCCGAGACCGGCCAGGGCATGGACAAGCTGGTCGGATTCCTCGACCAGAAAATCGGCGAGGACCACGGCATCGACTTCGCCTGAGCCGCCGCCGGGCTTGCACCGGCGCGCGCGCCATGGCATGAACAGGCACTCCGTGCGTCTCGACGTCATCACCCTGTTTCCCGAACTCGTGTCGGTGCCGATGAGCACCAGCATCATGAAGCGCGCCCGCGACAAGGGCCTGCTCGAGTTCGCGGTGCACGACCTGCGCGAGCACGGCCTCGGCCGCCATCGGCAGGTCGACGACACCCCCTGCGGTGGCGGCCCCGGCATGGTGCTGCGCCCGGAACCGCTGTTCGCCGCCCTGCGCGCCATCCACACCCCGCAAAGCCGGGTCATCCTCATGACCCCGGCCGGTCGCCGCTTCGACCAGGCCGCCGCCCGCCGGCTCGCCGGCGAGGAGCACCTCATCTTCCTTTCAGGCCACTACGAGGGCGTCGACGAGCGCGTCACCGAACGCTGGGTCGATGAGGAACTCAGCATCGGCGATTACGTGCTCACCAATGGCACCATCGCCGCCGCCGTCGTCATGGACGCCATCGTGCGCCTGCTGCCCGGCGCGCTTGGCGACGACCAGAGTTCGGTCGAGGAATCGTTCGGCGCCAGCGGCCTGCTGGAGGCGCCGCAGTACACCAAGCCGGCGGAATTTGAAGGCCTGGCCGTGCCCGAGGTGCTGCTGGGCGGCAACCATGCGAAAATCGCCCAGTGGCGCGCCGAACAGGCGCTGGCGCGCACCCGCCGCAACCGCCCCGACCTGCTCGCGGATGCGGGCTTGTAAATCGCCGGGACCGGTGTAAATCCGGCTTCCCATGAAAGTCACCCAACTCTCCGCCCTCGCGGCGCTGGCCCTGCTCGCCGCCTGCAAGCCCGCCGCCCCTGAAGCACCGCCCGCCGAAATGCCCCAAGGCCAGGCCGCCTCCTCCGAGGTCAAGGACGGCTGGATCCCGATGTTCAACGGCAAGGACCTGACCGGCTGGAAGGACAGCAACGAAACCCCCGGCTCCTTCACCGTCGAGGACGGCGTGCTCAAGGTCGGCAACGGCCGCTCCCACCTCTTCTACGCCGGCATCGACGGCAATGCCAGCTTCACAAACTTCGAGTTCAAGGCCAAGGTCAAGCACATGCCCGGCTCGAACTCCGGCATCTACATCCACACGAAGTTCCAGGAAAAGGGCTGGCCCGAGGCCGGCTACGAGTGCCAGGTCAACAGCACCAGCCACAAGGACCCGAAAAAGACCGGCGGCCTGTACGCGGTCAAGGACGTGCTCGACACCGCCCCGGTCGCCGACGGCGAATGGTTCGACTACGGCATCAAGGTCGAGGGCAAGCACATCACCATCAGCATCAACGGCAAGGTGACGACCGACTGGACCGAGCCTGAGGGCTGGGATCCCGCCACCGCGCTGAAGAACATGCCCGGCCGCAAGCTCAGCGAAGGCACCATCGCCCTCCAGGCCCACGACCCGCAGAGCGTGGTCTATTACAAGGACCTCATGATCCGCCCCCTGTGAGCGATCCCAATCTGGCCGTCGTCGAAGTCCGCAGCGAGTTCGTGCGCGGGCGCAACTGCCTGCTCGTGCGCGGGCAGTTCAGCCCGCTGTACATGGACTACTACCTGCACCTGATGCAGCACGGCCTCAAGCACGCCGACGGCCCGGACCAGATGCTCAAGGACAGCCTGGCCGCCCTCGCCCTGCACCTGGCCTCGCGCCCGCAGGACGAGGGCTGCGCCTGGACCATCCACCTGCATGAGCCGCTGATGAACCTCTTCGTCACCGGCAGCAGCCGCCCCGGCCGAGTCACCGGCCGCATCTTCACCGAAGACGTCAAGGACAGCGGCAAATCCCTGTTCATCGCCCAGACCACCCGGCCGAACATGCAGCCGCGCCAGAGCATGATCGAGTTCCAGGGCACCGACCTGCTCGCCGCCGTCGAGCAGTTCTACACCCAGAGCGAGCAGCGGCCGACCCGCTTCTTCCGCCTGCCCGACGAAGACTTCGTGCAGATCTCGGCCGAACCCGACGCCGACCTCGCCTGGCTCAACGGCCTGACCGATGCCGACATCCCCAAGCTGGCGGAGACCGAAACCCTGTCGCTGCTGGAAACCCGCGGCTACGTCTTCGAGTGCGGCTGCACCGTCGACCGCCTCTACCCCATGCTCACCCGGCTCTCGGCGGAAGACCTCGACTACATCTTCGCGGACGGCTTTGCGACCATCACCTGCCCGCGCTGCGCGGCCGTGTTCAAGACCCCGAAAAGCGCCTTCGACGCCTGGCAGACGCGTCAGACCGCCTGACGCCGTTCGTATCCTCGTCCCGCATGAACGCGCCCACTTACAAGATCGGCAACGAGAAGCTCATCAAGGTGCTGCCCAACGCGGCCCAGCGCCTGACCAGCCTGCTCACCCGCCAGGGCCGCGCCGAAACCGGCGCCCTGCGCATCGCCGTCGTTGGCGGCGGCTGCTCGGGCCTGCAATACAAGATGGACCTCGTCGACGGCCCCGCCAACCGCGACATCCAGGTCACCTCCAACGAGGTGCGCGTGGTCATCGACCCCAAGAGCGCGCTCTTTGTCACCGGCTCGGAACTCGACTACAGCGACGACCTCCAGCAGGGCGGCTTCAAGGTCACCAACCCGAATGCCGTCGTCACCTGCTCCTGCGGCGAAAGCTTCTCCGCCTGACCCGGTCATGACCGACGCCTTCGCGCTCCTCGGCCTGCCGCCGCGCGCCGCCCTCGACGAGTCGGTGCTGCAGGACGCCTGGCGCGAGGCCGCCCGCGCCGCCCACCCCGACCAACCCGGCGGCGATGCCAGCCGCGCCGCCGAACTCAACGCCGCGCTCGACACCCTCAAGTCGCCGGTCAGCCGCCTCAAGCACCTGCTCGATCACCAGGCCGTGGCCTGGCGCGCCGTACCGCTCGAGGCCGGCCTCATGAACCTCTTTGAGCGCCTCGGTCCCCTGCTCCAGCGCAGCCATGCCCTGCTGACGAAAAAGCAGGCTGCCGCCACCGCCCTCGCCAAGGCCCTGCTCGCCCGCGAGGAGATGGCACTGCGCGAGGCCCTCGAAACCCTCGGCGTGGAAATCGCCGAAGCCTGGTCCACCCTGGAAGCCGGCCTGCCCGACCTCGACACCCGACTCGCCGCCGGCGACAGCACCGCCTGGGCCGACCTTCAGGCCTGTCAGGCCCGGCTGGCCTACCTCGACAAATGGCGTCGCCAGTTGCGCGAGCTGCTGCTGGCCCTGCACCTCGCCTGAGCGGCTTGTCGCAAGCCCGGCGCACCCGCGCGCGTTGTCCTCGGCGATGAAATTCGCCGCCACCCTGCTCTGCCTCGTCCCCGCCCTGCTCAACGCCCAGGCCACGCCCACCGCAGAAACCGCGGAACAGCAGCTCGTCATCGCCGTCGAACGCATCTGGGACCGCGCCGAACACAGCGCCTTCACCGACCTCATCGCCTTCAAGGGCCGTTACTACTGCACCTTCCGCGAAGGCAGCGGCCACATCCCCGGCCGCAACGGCCTCATCCGCGTGCTCGAGTCCGACGACGCCCAGCACTGGCGCTCCGTCGCCCTGCTTGACGAACCCCACGTCGACCTGCGCGACCCCAAGCTGTCGATCACCCCCGACCAGCGCCTCTGCATCAACCTCGGCGGCTCCTACTACCAAGGCAAAACCCGCCTGAAGATGGAGTCGCGCGTCTCCTTCTCCGACCCCGAAGGCCGGAACTTCAGCCCGCCCCAGCCCATCCCCATGCCGCCCGGCATCCACACCGACATGGACTGGCTCTGGCGCATCACCTGGCACGACGGCCTCGCCTGGGCCGCCGTGCAGCAGGTGCCCACCGGGCAGCCGCGCACCCTCCAGCTCGTGCGCAGCCGCGATGCCCAGAACTGGGAAGCCGTGCACACGATGCAGGTCCCCCACCCCTCGGAAACCACCCTGCGCTTCCTCCACGACGGCCGCATGCTCGCCCTCATCCGCCGCAGCGGCCCGTCGCCCAGCGTCGGCTGGCTCGGCCTCAGCAAGCCCCCCTTCACCGACTGGCAGTACCGCGAACTCAACCTGCCCCTCGGCGGCCCCAACCTCGTGCAACTGCCCAACGGCCGCTGGCTCGCCGCCACCCGCGGCGCCGGCGAGACAATGCGCCTCGGCCTGCTTGACATCGACCGCGCCCAGTTCACCCCCCTCATCGACCTGCCCAGCGGCGGCGACTGCAGCTACGCCGGCCTCGTCGTCGAACCCGACCAAAACCGCGTCCTCGTCAGCTACTACTCCAGCCACGAAGCCAAATCCGCCATCTACCTCGCCACCCTGCGGCTCGATGCGCTGGAGGGGTGGTAGGATGCTGCGTTACGATCAGGTGACGGCCACCGAGAGGCATCGATGACACGATTGAGGCCATCCGAGACGTTGCACGCGTTCGTTATGCTCGAAGCGACTCACGTTCAGATCTTTCCGCATCGTCAGGCGATTCTTAGAAAGCTCACTTTGGCCGCACCTTCATAGTCCGCCTTCTCAAGTCGGGATATCAGCTTATCAAGTTCACAGTCCTGCATGGTTCTGTAACTTGAATCACTCTTTCGAATAGCCTCGTCATCCAAGTAGTGTTCCAAATATGACAACACAAACTCAGATTTGGGGAAGTGGAAGCCAGGGCTGCTTTCGATTCTAGCGCGCGCCTCGTCACAATCCACCCGACCCGCTCTCAAATCAGAGAGTATCTGCATCAGTTCCACGCTTCCTCGGTGCATACATCTCGGGTGCTAATCTTGATTCAGCCTCTCACTACCCGAACAAGTCTTCCTCACCAAGGCTGCGTTCGCACCAATGCCACCTGGAGCGGCAGATGTGATTCCTGAAAGGCCGACATAGCAAAAGGCTCTTCGAAACGGACCGACCCGTCAAGAAAAAGAGACTCTTTGCTCCTCCGCCCCTCTGCGGCCCAAGGGCACCCCGACAGAGGCCGCCACACCAGGACGTCGGACGACTTCCATCTGATGCAGTCTGCCGCTGAGCCGCGCGCCAGCGCCCTGGACTGCGCGCAGCCCTGCTACAGCCTTCCCCAAGCCAGCCCTGCTGGCAGGTCCTCAGGGTGCGTGTCGTGGAAAGCAGTCGCGACCTAACGTTCTCTCCCTCAGATGCATCCAGTGTGGATGTAGACCATCGTGCGGTCACTGCTGGTCAAAAGGTAATAGAACCATCCACTGTCGTCGTCATGACGCTGGTATAAGGCAGCCCCCTGCCAGCCTCGGTAATCAGGAGCTCCCGGCAAAGTCCTGAACGGAAGATAAGACTCACCTCCCTGATAGCTGTCTGATCTCTCAAGCTTCATCTCAGCGATCAGGCGTTCCGTGTCGGACGGAGAACAAGAGAATGAATAGGTGTCACTGTAGTCAGCCAGGCCACCTCCCGAAAAGAAGTAGCGCAATCCTGTGGCACCGGGCGGCAGCTCAGCCCCAGCCAAATCCCTCAGTCTGCGCTGTGGCGTGGGCGGTTGAATAAGGAGTGAGCCAATGGTGACACACAGAAGCAACACGGAAGGAGCCAAGGCGAAGTGGGTGCGGTAGCGTTTCCACTGCCTCCACCGAAAGACGTAGTAGACGACCAAGCACCAAGGTAAAAACACGAGCACCCACGAAAAGGCAAACATGAATGATAACACAATGCCGTTGAAGAGGCCATGCAGCACCTCAGTCCACCGAAACGCCTGATCGACGAAGAATCCGGAAGCACCAACGACGAAGGACAACAGCAGGGTTAATCCGAAGTGCTGAGAACGACCTTGCTGCATGGCAAAAGGCTCTTCGAAACGGGATGGTCCGTCAAGAAAAAGAGACTCTTTGCTCCTCTGTCACTCCGCCCCTCTGCGGTGCGCCTTCAGATGCGCCAGAGCGCCCGCTCCCTTAGTCCCATCAACCATCCGCCATCAACAGCCTTCGCCTTCAATCCCATCTGCGAAATCTGCGCAATCTGCGGACCTTCTGGATTGCCGCTGACTGACCGGACGAGGTGGCAGAGCGGCGCGGAAGCGCCGCAACAAAGCGCTGCGCGCGGTCGGGGGCTTGCCGAGGCTCTCCGTGAACTCTGTGTCCTCTGTGGTGAATCCTGCTTCGTGCTGGGCCAGCCGGGAACGCAGGGTCACTGCCCCCGCCTACAGCAGGCTCCCCGCTCCTTCCCCTCAGCATCAGCGTCAAATCAGCGGTTCACCACCGGATGGGACCATCGAGAACGCCCCACGCCAAGGCGCCAAGGGATGAGGAGGCCCGGCCTTCTTGGGCCATCGCAGCGAACAGGCATCCTGCCGCCAATCCAGCATGCAGCACCTCAGTGCTGCTTCCCCGACCCTCGTCCGACGGCCCGGAAGGGATGCGTGACACAGTAAGCAACACGCTTCACCCGCTCTCTGAGGCCCTTTCCCATCCAGCCAAGCACCACGCTCCCCAGCAGGATGGGAGTGGCGACAAGCAACCACGCCGCTGCATGAATCCCGAAGATGATATGTCGCGGGATCTCCCAAGAGCTCCCAGCCTCCTCCTTGTCAAAGACAAGAATCCCGACACCCGCAGGTTTTGGGAAGGCCGCATTCCATTCCCCATAATGGATGAGCCCAGTTCGGACCACATCTGATGAAAGTTCAGGCGCGTTTGAGGCGACCAAGCTCACCGGCTCGAAGCCCGAATCGCGCAGCCAGCGAAAGGCGTTGTACTGAAAGTACGCCGGCAATGCATCGGGATCGTTCGACTCCTGAGGGCCAGTCCAAAACGTACTCAATGTCTTCCGCCCCAACACCTCCAGCAACGGCACGGTGTCAGCCGGCTGTGGAGGAAGGTGAACGGTGACACCCCGTTGCGCGAAGCCTTCTC
>CAZSBO010000109.1:0-869 GCA_964605265.1 uncultured Prosthecobacter sp. | reverse complement strand
CGTCGGCCCACTCCTTCCACGATTTCTCATGGCGGTTCGTCATCATCATGAGTGCCGTCTCGGTGCATCCGCACACTCGGAAGCTCCCGCCGCCATGCATTTTATCGACCAGCCACAGGCACCACTCCTTATCGCCGTAGTACCCGATCATATCGCCGGAAAAGCACAGATCGGGTGAGGCCCCGAAGCGGATGTACTTCTTCTGTTCTTCCTGCCAGTGCGCCCGTGCTGAATGTGTGGCACGCCATTCCCGATCCGCGAGCCGGCGCAACGGGGTGAGTTTGTAGAACCACCAGTACGCCACAAAGACACCCACGCCAATCAGGAGGCAGCCGCAAGCTCCACGCAGGAACGCAGAATGTCGCGTGGTCCATTTCATCTTTGAATCGACAACAGCCTTGAGCCTCCCGTTGCCAGAACAAGCCTTCCCGACAGAGGCGGTTCCCGCACCAAGGCCACCGGGGAAGGCAGACGTGGTTCCTGAAAGGCTGGCATGACAAAAAAGGCTCTTCGAAACGGGCCGGCCCGTCAAGAAAAAGTGGCTCAAGCCCGTCGGGACTCGGACCGCGCGGATCGGGCTCAAACCAGGGCACGTCTCTCTCACCCACCGGTGAGCCGTATCGAACCGCCACGCGGTTCCGTCATGCAGCCCAGGCGTGGACGCGCCGCGGCCTCGCCTGGGTGATGAAACACCCCGAGCCATTGGCTGCGGTGGACCCCTGTGGGGTCCCGTCAGGGGGAGGCGACCCATTCCAAACCGACGGAACCCCTGCAGGGTTCACGGTTCACCGGATCGGGGATCATTCAACGTCCCAGGGAAGCACTCGCTGCGCTCGGCATCCCTGGGATGCATGCCGCAAGCCCGTTGG
>CAZSBO010000108.1:12909-13548 GCA_964605265.1 uncultured Prosthecobacter sp. | reverse complement strand
CAATCACCAAACGGACAGACATCAGCCACCCAGTTTCGATTCAAGGAAACGCTCTGAGTAGCCCGCCGCTTAACCCAATTCGAACCTCGTTTTCTCCGATGCGCAGGCATGCCAGTACCCTTTTCTTGATGGCAGTCTTCTGCATCTCGACGGCCCTCCTTGTTGGGTTGGTTGTTCAGATCGCTCACGATGGTGCTCTGAGTCTGGGTGTCAGCGGCAGTTCCGGAGCTAGAGGCCCGATCTTTCGTGCATCAGCTGTTCCTGTATTGGCAGTCATCAGCATTTCGACCGCTTGGAGCCTTATAGGCAGTTTGCGTGACCACCTCCATGGTCGACGGCACAAGCCGCGCGACAAAAATCGCGATTCCTGAACAAGATGGTGACTTTACTGGAGGCAGGATGCGGACGGCTCCGGTCTTCAAAGCTGGCAAGGCTCGTCTGAGGCTGGATGAAGCTGGGCAAGCCCCATGAGGGCCTCACAAAGTACTCCAGGGCTTTAGCCCGTGAGCGGTGGGTCATCTCGGTACGAGCTGAAGCTCAGGAGCACTTGGGGGCGGCCGCTGCCCCGTGCAGGGGGCGGAGCAACGTGCTCAGCGGGTTGGCAGCGCGGCGAAACCCGAAAATCGGCAGGATTTGCCC
>CAZSBO010000108.1:0-12899 GCA_964605265.1 uncultured Prosthecobacter sp. | reverse complement strand
GGCACCGGGCAGAGACTGCTCATGGGAGAATGGCGGCCTCGTTTTTGAGGCGGATGGGGCTTCGCTGGCAGGGGTTCTTGTCGGGTGGTGGCTGAGGCCGACTCAGGAATGCCATTGCCAGAAAGGCCGAGGTATCGCTATAAACCCTTTTTATGGAAAAATGGTTTTATACCACCAATGGCGAGCAGACCGGTCCGGTGACTGCCGAAGCCCTGCGCGATTTGGAAACCCAGGGTGTGCTGAACAGCGCCTCGCTGGTCTGGTGCCAGGATCTGCCTGCCTGGACGCCGCTGGGGCTGGTGCCTGCGACCCTGCTGCCGGGTGGGGTGGAGGCGGCAGCCGTCGCCCAGGCTGTGAGCGGCGGGCCGGAGCAGGCCTATGACTTTGAGTTCCGCGGTCGCGCGGGCGAGTTCTTCCGCATCTGGATTGTCAACGTCGTGCTGACGGTGCTGACGCTGGGCATCTACGCCGCCTGGGCCAAGGTGCGCACGCGGCGCTATTTCCACGGCAACACCCTGCTCGACGGCAAACCCTTCGATTTCACCGCGAACCCGATCGCCATCCTCAAGGGCAACCTCATCTTCGGCGGCCTGTTCATCCTGTACAGCGTTGCCGGCGCGGTCTTCCCGCCGCTGGCGATCGCAGTGATGCTGCTCATCGCGGCGCTGGCTCCCTGGCTGATCCACAAGGCGATGCGCTTTCGCGCCCATCACACGGTGCATCGCAATGTCCGCTTCGGCTTCCGCGGCACGACGGGCGAAGCCTACGCAGTTTTCTTTGGCTGGCCGATCCTCGTTGTCCTGACACTCGGCATTCTCGGGCCCTACGTGCAGTTCCGGCAGCGGAAGTACTTCCTCGGCAACCTTGGCTGGGGGAAGGCGGAGGCGGCGATGCGCGGTGGCGCCGGCTTCTTTTACAAGACCTTCCTGAAGATGGTTGGCATGATGGTGCTGCTGGCCGTGCTGGCTAGCTTGGCCGTTCCGGCCTTGACGGGAATGGCCCGTCAAGCGGAGGAACGCCAGGGCGAGGCGCCTGCGGCCCAGGTGGAGTCGAATGTGCCCGCCGACTCGGATGCAACGGATCCGACTGTCGAACAGAAAAAGCTGCCCCCCGGCATGGAGGCGGTGGTCTTCGTCGCGATCCTCGGCGGCTATCTCTTCATGTTCTTCGTCTTCGTCTACTACCAGGTGCGCACGCAGAATTACTGCCTGAACACCACCCACTGGGGCGAGGTCGGACGGCTCGAATCCCGGGTGCGGGTGCGCGACCTGATGTGGATCTACTTCAGCAACGGGGTCGCTGTGCTGCTGTCGCTCGGCCTGCTCATTCCCTGGGTGAAGATCCGCATGGCGCGCTACCGCGCGCAGCGCACGCGCTTCCTCTGCGCCGGCAGCCTCGATGCAGTGACGGCCGGTGTCGTTGTCGAGGAATCGGCGATGGGCGATGCCGGGGCGGATGTGTTTGATTTCGACATCGGCTTCTGATCTGTGCCGCTCATGCTTCTCGACGGCACCTACTACCCGCCCGGTTCGTCCTGCGCTGTCGCGGTCGTGCTGCGCTTCGGCGACACTGAACTGGAGGTGAGTGGCGAGGGCGTGCAACGCGTTGAGCGACTGGCCGACTGCCCGCTGTCGGAGCCGCTCGGGCGCATGGCCCGGCATTTCACCCTGCCCGACGGCGCCCGCATCGAGGTGACCGAGGTTGCAGCCCTGGCCGATTGGGAAAAGCAGCAGCGGCGCAGCTCCGGCCTGCACTGGGTGCATTTTCTGGAGTCGCGCTGGCGCTGGGTGGCGGCCGCCGTACTGTTTCTGCTGGCCACGATGGCGGTGCTTTATCTGTGGGCGCTGCCTGCGGCGGCCAAACAGATTGCCCTGCGCCTGCCAGCGGAGGTGTCGCGCCTGGCCACCAAGCAGGCAATGCAGGCCTTTGAAACGCTGTTCGACTTTGAAGCGAGCGAGCTGCCCGAGGCGCGGCGCGAGGCGATTGCCGCGCAGTTTGTGCGCATGGCCGCCGCCATGGATCCCGACAGCGGGC
The DNA here is from genome assembly GCA_964605265.1 of uncultured Prosthecobacter sp. Classification (GTDB taxonomy): domain Bacteria; phylum Verrucomicrobiota; class Verrucomicrobiia; order Verrucomicrobiales; family Verrucomicrobiaceae; genus Prosthecobacter. The sequence goes on along the minus strand of CAZSBO010000108.1, from coordinate 10,865 downwards.
GCGACTACCGGCTGAAGTTTTTTCACGCACCCTTTCCCAATGCCTTCGCCCTGCCCGACGGCCTGGTCTGCGTCACCGATGAACTTGTCGAGCAGGCGGAGCACGATCACGAAATCTTCGGGGTGCTCGCCCATGAAATCGTCCATGTGCGCGAGCAGCACGGCCTGCGCAACGTGCTGCAGAACTCGGCCGTCTTCCTGATCTGGACGCTGATGACCGGCGATGTCTCCACGGTTGCCGGCATGGGCTCGGCGTTGCCGGCCATGCTGGCGCAGAGCGGTTATTCACGCGCCTTCGAGCGCGAGGCGGACCTTGGCGCGGCCGATTACCTGATCGCGCAGGGTTGGGGCGTGCAGCCGCTGGGCAACCTGCTGCGGCGCATCGATCCCGAGGGTTTTGATTTGGGCAAAACCGGCGAGGCCTTCTCCACCCACCCGCTCACCGCCGAGCGCATCAAGGCTCTGGAAGCCCGTGCGGCGGCGGCGGGGAAGTGAAGGGCCCGTGCTGCCGGATCACATCCGGCAGATGAGCAGCTCGCGCTCGTAAATCAGCTCCTTGGGCAGGTGCGTCTTGAGATCGATGAACAGCTCCTCGTGCGAGAGCACTTCCTGGCGCCAGGCCTCGCGGTCGAAGCGTTGCAGCTCCTCGAAGGACGCCTTGCTGAAGTTGAGTCCGGTCCAGTCCATGTCCTCGTAGTGCGGCATCCAGCCGGCCGGCGTCTCCTTGGCGAGGGCACGGCCGCTGCAGCGCTCGACGATCCATTGCAGCACGCGCATGTTGTCGCCAAAGCCCGGCCAGAGGAAGTTGCCGTCGGCATCCTTGCGGAACCAGTTCACATGGAAGATGCGCGGTGTCTCGGTGAGGCGGCGCTGCATCGACAGCCAGTGGCGGAAGTAGTCGCCCATGTGGTAGCCGCAGAAGGGCAGCATGGCCATCGGGTCGCGGCGCACCTTGCCAATCGTGCCAGCGGCGGCGGCGGTCATTTCGCTGCCCATGGTGGCGCCCATGTACACGCCGGAGCTCCAGTTGAAGGCCTGGTACACCAGCGGCATCGTCGAGGCGCGGCGACCGCCGAAGATGATGCCGGAGATCGGCACGCCCTCCGGCTTTTCCCAGTCGGGATCAATGGTCGGGCACTGTCCCGCCGGGGCGGTGAAGCGCGAGTTGGCATGGGCCGCCTTGACGCCCTTTTCACGGGCGATCTCCGGCGTCCACTGGTTGCCCTGCCAGTCGATGCACTTCGCCGGCGGCTTCTCGGTCATGCCTTCCCACCAGACGCCGCCGTCGGGGGTGAGGGCGACGTTGGTGAAGATGGTGTTGCGCGCCAGCGCCTTCATGGCGCTGGGGTTGGTGTGCTCGCTGGTGCCGGGGGCGACGCCGAAGTAGCCGGCCTCGGGGTTGATGGCGTACAGGCGGCCATCGGGGCCGGGTTTAAGCCAAGCGATGTCGTCGCCGACGGTCGACACCTTCCAGCCCTGCTTCTGGTGGTGCTCCGGCGGAATGAGCATGGCGAAGTTGGTCTTGCCGCAGGCGGAGGGGAAGGCGGCGGCGACGTAGGTTTTTTCGCCCTTCGGATTTTCGACGCCGAGGATGAGCATGTGCTCGGCCAGCCAGCCCTCGTCGCGCGCCATGGCGGAGGCGATGCGCAGGGCGAAGCATTTTTTGCCGAGCAGGGCGTTGCCGCCGTAGCCCGAGCCATAGCTCCAGATCTCGCGGCTCTCCGGGAAGTGAACGATGTACTTCTCCTTGTTGCAGGGCCAGGGCACGTCCTTCTGACCCTTCTTCAGGGGCGCACCGACCGTGTGCATGCAGGGCACGACGCGCTTCTTGGTGGTGTCGATCAGGTGGAAGATCTTTTTGCCGATGCGCGCCATGATGCGCATGCTGACGACCACGTAGGGCGAGTCGGTGAGCTGCACGCCGATCTGCGCCATGGGCGAGTCGGGCGGGCCCATGCTGAAGGCGAGCACGTACATCGTGCGACCGCGCATGCAGCCGTCGAACAGGCCGCGCAGCTTCGCCTTCATCTCGAAGGGGTTCATCCAGTTGTTGGTCGGTCCGGCGCCGTCCTCGGCCTGCGAACAGATGAAGGTGCGCTCCTCGACGCGGGCGACGTCGCTGACATCGGAGCGGGCCAGGAAGCAGCCGGGCCACTTCTTGGCGTTGAGGCGGGTGAAGGTGCCGGCCTCGACCAGTTCGTCGCAGAGGCGGTCGTACTCGGCCTTGGTGCCGTCGACCCAGTGGATGCGGTCGGGTTTGCAGAGGGCGGCCATCTTCTTCACCCAGCGCAGCAGGTGGATGTTTTTGCTCAGCGGTTTGGAGGCGGACTTCGTGGGCATCTTTTTGTGGGAGGGTTGAGGTCAGCTACGCGGCTTTCGTGCCAGTTGTCGAGCACGCTATCCCCACCAATCTTGGCGGTTTGGCGCACATCTTGTCCAGCCACAAAGCGGGCTTCTCTAAATCCCGCGCCGGGTGCGAGGATTGACTTGACCGCGGGGGCGGCGCGGTTACTTGCGAGAAACCGGAAAAACAGCGGCCCGACAGGCCGTTGGTTCGGCTTCCCTCCATGTCCACCACCACCAGCCCCTCGGCGTCCAACACCAAGACGCTTCGCAACGCGGTCATTCGTCTGGCCGGCAACTCCCAGGACGGCATTCAGTCCATCGGCGGCTTCCTCGCCCGCTTGGCCGGCCGCACCGCCAAGGACGTCATGACCTACATGACGATCCCCTCCACCATCTCCGGGGGTCCGTCGATCTTCCAGCTCCACCTCGGCTCAGGCGAGGTCCTGCACCCGGGCGACGAAAGTGATGTGCTGGTGGCCTTCTACCAGCACAGCTACAACGACCACCTGCACGCTCTGCGCGACGGCGGCATCTGCATCTATGACTCCGGCGAGGTGGCCGAGGTCAGGCACGAGCGCAACATCCATCACATCGGCATTCCGATCAACAGCGCCACCATTGAGGCCATCGGCGGCAGCGCCCGCGACCGCGGCAAGAACATGTTCGTGCTCGGCCTGCTCACCGCGGTGTTCCAGCTCGACCGCGAAAAGCTGAGCGGCATCATTGCCCGCCAGTTCGGCAAGAAGGACGAAAGCGTGCTGCGCAACGCCATGCTCGCCTTCGATGCCGGCTACGCCTACCCGATCGGCGACATCGGCAGCTTCCACTTCGATGAAGGCGAGCACAAGGACGAGCACCGCCTGAGCACCGACGGCAACACGCTCATGACCATGGGCCTGATCTGCGCCGGCGTCCGCTTCGGCGCCGCCTATCCGATCACCCCGTGGTCGCCGATCATGGAGCAGCTGCGCAGCGAGCTGCCGAAGTATGGCGGCATCTACGTCCAGGCCGAGGACGAACTGGCCGCGGTCTCCATCACCATCGGCGCCGCCTATGCCGGCCACCTTGCCGTCACCGGCAGCTCCGGCCCTGGTCTGAGCCTGAAGATGGAGGCGCTCAGCTACGCCAGCATGGCCGAGCTGCCACTCATCGCCATCAACGTGCAGCGCGGCGGTCCGTCGACCGGCCTGCCGACCAGCGTCGAACAGTCCGACCTGCTGCAGGCCATCTACGGCAGCCACGGCGACTGCCCGCGCATCGTGCTGGCGCCGCAGGATGTCGAGGACTGCTTCTACATCGCCCTCGAGGCCGGCAAACTCGCCCGCGAGTATTCCTGCCCGGTCATCATCCTGAGCGACCAGGCCCTGAGCAGCCGCATCGAGGCCTTCACCGAGCCCGACCTCGACAAGCACTGGGTCGAGCCCGTGCTCGACCTGTCCGACCGTCCCGAGGACTTCAAGCCCTACCCGCTCGACCAGATCACCCGTCACGCCCCGCCCGGAGCCAAGATGCTGGGCGGTCGCTACCCGCACGTCACCGGCCTGGAGCACGACGAATGGGGTCACCCAAGCGGCAATCCGAAGATGCACCAGCGCATGACCGACAAGCGCCGCAACAAGCTGGTCGCCCTGGCGGAAAAACTGCCGCTGCCGGAAGTCTACGGCGAGCAGGAGGGCGATGTCCTGCTCGTTGGCTGGGGCAGCAGCTACGGTCCGATCAAGGAGAGCGTCAACCGCCTGCGCGCCGAAGGCCACAAGGTCGGCTCGGTCAACCTGCGCCACCTGCACCCGATGCCGGCCAAGCTCGACGGCCTCTTCGCCAAGTTCAAGAAGGTCGTTGTCGTCGAACTCAACGACAGCGGCGTGTACGGCTACGGCCAGCTCGCCATGCTGCTGCGCGCCAAGCTGGCGGATCCAAAGATCAGCTCGCTCTGCAAGACCGACGGCCTCGGCTTCCGCATCCGCGAGATCGTCACCGGCATCGAGAAGGTGCTGGCCGACTGAGCCGCGTTGCCAGCTCGAAATCCACACCGGAGTCGGCCCCGTGCCGGCTCCGGTTTTTTTGTGCCGTTTGAAGGCGGGATCAGGCCTTCGCCCCGCGGCCGCGGTAGGCGAACAGGAAGAAGACGCAGACGGCGGCGGTGACGGCGGTTTCACCCAGCCAGAAGCGTGTCCAGTCGGTCCGGCCGTCCACTTGGCAGGCCTGATGCCACCAGCCGCCGCCGAGGTAGCCGGCGAGGTTGCCGAAGCCGCTCATCAGCAGCACCAACAGGGCCTGGGCGCGCGTCCGCCACTTGGGATCGATGCGTTCCTCCAGGTAGATCTGGGTGGTGATGAAGTAGAGGGTGAAGGCGAAGCCGTGCAGGGTGGTGCCGGTCATGACCCAGCCGGGGGTGTGCAGGGCGTTCATCGCGTAGCGTGCCACACAGATGGCGATGCCGGACAGAAAGATCCACTTCAGGCGGAAGCGCGCCAGCACGCCGGCGAGCAGCAGCATGGTGAGGATCTCGGTGGTCTGTGCCAGTGAGATCACCGCCGAGATGCCGCCGACGTTGAGGTCGTGCAGCTGGCGGGCGGTGTAGGGGTAAAAGGCCGCCAGCGGCACGCTGTATAAGGCGGCGGTGAGGAAAACGACGCGGTGGTCGCGGTGGCGCAGCAGCTCCAGGGCGTCGAGGCCGAGCACCTGCCGCCAGTTGCGCCGCGAGCGGCTGTCGCCCGGCGGAATCACCGGCAGGGTCCAGGTCAGTGCCATGACGCCGAGCCAGAGGCCGGCGGCGGTCCAGCCGGCGGCGAGCGAGGCATCGGCCTTCAATACAAAGCTGACCACCCAGCAGCCGACCATCCAGCCGAAGGTGGCGAAGGCGCGCAGCGGCCCGAACTGGCGCTTGGGATCGCGGATCTGCGAGAGCACGATGCTGGTGGCGACGCTCCACACCGGCGTGCTCACCAGGGCCAGCGCCTGAGCGCAGAGCAGAATCAGGCCGTCGCCGAGGCCGTGACCGAGGGCGGTGCAGAGCAGGGCCAGGCCGGCCGAGGTCGCCAGGCTGAGCCAGCGCAGCAGCGAGGTCGACGAGATGCGCTGGTCGGCGAGGGCGCCGACAAAGAGCGGCGAGATGAAGGCCGCCACCGCGCTTGTGGCCAGCACCCAGGGCACCAAATGCGCGCGGCCGTGGGCGGCGAAGACGTTGGCCAGCGGCACGTTCCACATGCCCATCGGCAGGGCGGTGAAGAAGAACAGGGTGGCCAGCGGCAGCCGGCCGGCCCCGCCGGACGCTGGGGTGGGGGTCATGGAGGTGGCCGGAATAAACACAGGCCCGGCAAACTCCAAACGACAAGTTCGCAAAAGCGCGTCTTGCGTCCCCGGCCGCCCTCCCCATCTTCCCACACCCTTTTTCGCCCTCACCCATGGAAAACGTCATCATCATCGGCACCGGCTGCGCCGGCTACACCGCGGCCATCTACACGGGTCGCGCCAACCTCGCCCCGCTCATCCTCTCCGGCGGCCAGCCCGGCGGCCAGCTCACGACGACCACCGAGGTGGAAAACTTCCCGGGTTTTCCGAATGGCATCATGGGCCCCGAGCTGATGATGAACATGCAGACCCAGGCGGAAAAATTTGGTGCCCGCATCGAGTACGCCAGCGTGACCAGCGTTGCCAAAACCGCCGCGGGTCACTTTGAGGTCAAGACCGAGGACGGCACCGTGCGCGAAGCCCATGCGGTCATCATTGCCACCGGCGCCTCGCCCAAGCACCTCGGCCTGCCCAACGAAAAGGGCCTCATCGGCCACGGCCTGACCAGCTGCGCCACCTGCGACGGCGCCTTCTACCGCAACGTGCCCGTCTGCGTCATCGGCGGTGGCGACAGCGCCTGCGAGGAAGCGATGTTCCTCACCAAATTCGCCAGCAAGGTTTACCTGATTCACCGTCGCGACACCCTGCGCGCCTCGAAGATCATGGCCGACCGCACCCTCGCCAACCCGAAGATCGAGCCGGTCTGGAACAGCACGGTCAGCGAGTACCTCACCGACGACAAGGGCGAGATGCGCGCGGTCACCGTCCAGAACCTCGTCACCGGCGCCACCTCGGAGCTGGAGCTGAAGTGCGTCTTCGTCGCCATCGGCCACGTGCCCAACGCCGCCTTCCTCGGCGACCTCGTCGACCGCGATGAAGGCGGTTACATCCTGCAGGCCGGTGGCACACGCACCAAGACCGAGGGCCTGTTCGCGGCCGGCGACGTCGCCGACCACGTCTATCGCCAGGCGATCACCGCCGCCGGCCAGGGCTGCGCCGCCGCGCTTGAGGCCGAACGTTACCTCGCCGCCCTCGGCGTCCACTGATCTTCCGCCGCGCGCCGGCGCGGCTTTTGCAGCACCGCCGATGGCCCAGCTTCTCACCACTTCCAACCTGCTCTTGTCGGCGCGACCGCTGACCGTCGGTGTCATCCCCGACGTGGCCACCCTGGCCCTGTGGGGGCGGATGGACGCCGCCGCTCGCGAGGCGGCCTGCGACCTCATCGAGCTGCGCCTCGACACCCTGCAGCTAGCCGAAGCCGACCTGCGTACGGCCCTGGCCGGCAACACAACCCCGGTGCTGCTCACCGCCCGTCACCCCGCCGAAGGCGGTCAGGGGCCGGCCGACGCGGCGGGGCGCATGGCCCTGATTGAGCCGCTGCTCGACCTGGCCTCGCTGATCGACATCGAGCTGCGCAGCGCCCAGGAGATGCGTCCGCTCGTTCAGAAGGCGCAGGGCAGGGGAGTGCGCGTCGTCGGCTCCTTCCACGACTTCCAGGCCACCCCTGGCGATGAAGTCCTGCAGGGGGCGATCGGCTTCGCTCAGCCGGCAGGACTTGACGCGGTGAAGATCGCCACCTTCCTCAACAGCACCGACGATCTGGTGCGCCTGATCCAGCTGGCCTCAGCCCCGCAGCGGCTGCGCCTGTCCTGCATGGGCATGGGGCCTCTTGGCCGCGTCTCGCGCTTGGTGCTTGCAAAATGCGGCAGTTTGCTGAACTACGGATACCTTGGCGAGGCCAATGCCCCCGGTCAGTGGCCCGCCGCCCGCCTCAAAGCCATCCTGGCCGATCTCTGACCCATGTTTCTCCGCCCCGCCGCCCTCGCCCGCCTGGCCCTGCTCCTGGCCGTGCTGCCGCTGGCTGGCTGCTTCGAGGATCCGCAGCGCGAGGAGAAACTCAAGTGGCGCGAGGAGGAGGTCAACGCCAAGGAAGCCGGCCTCGTCCAGCGCGAGATGGCGCTCGCCCGCGACAAGCAGTCGCTCGAAAGCCTGCGCCTCGACCTGCTGGCCCGCGAAAAGAGCGTTGAATTGCTGCAAAAACAGCTGGCCGAAGAGCTGGAGAAGAGTCGCCGCGTCCGCCGTGAGATCGAACTGCGCGAACTGCGCGGCCCGATCCCGCAGATCACCGCCGACCGCGTGCTTGTCGTCGACGCCGCCAGCGACGACGTGCTCTTTGAGAAGAACGCCGACAAGCGCGGTGCCATCGCCAGCACCACCAAGCTGCTCACCGCCCTGCTGGTCATCGAGGCGGGCGACCTCGACAAGGAACTCATCGTCGAGCAGAGCGACACCCAGTGCGCGCCGGTGCGGCTCGGCATCAAGGCCGGCGAAAAGTACACCCGCCGCCAGCTGCTCACGGCCGTGCTGGTGAAGAGCTCGAACGACATCGCCCAGGCGCTCGCCCGCGACAATGCCGGCAGCGTCGAGGCCTTCGTCGCCAAGATGAACGCCAAGTGCGTCGCACTCGGGCTGGAGAACAGCCACTACGTCAACCCGCACGGCCTGCCGTCGACCAACGACGACGAGCCCTACAGCACCGCCCGTGACCTCGCCGTCATCGCCAAGCTCTGCGACCAGCAGCCGGAGATCCGCAAGATCGTCAAGATGACCAGCTACTCGTTCAAGTGGCCCAGCGGTCGCGTCACCGAACTGGCCAACACGAACCGCGTGCTGCGCAATGTCTCCTACTGCGACGGCATGAAGACCGGTTACACCAATGCCGCCGGCTACTGTCTGGTCGCCAGCGGTGAACGCAATGGCCGCCGTCGCATCGTCATCGTGCTCAACGCCACCGAAGCCGGTGTCTGGCGCGATGCCCAGGCCCTGCTCGACTGGGCCCTGAAAGCCTGACCCTCCCGCCCGCTTGACTCCCGCCCCCGCTCCCGCCCCCGCTCCCACCCTCGGCATCGTCGGTCTCGGCTACGTCGGTCTCCCCCTCAGCCTGCGCTTCGCCCAAAACGGTGCCCGTGTGCTCGGTTTTGACGTCGATCCCGCCAAGGTCGAAAGCCTGAATGCCGGCCGCAGCTACATCCTGCACATCCCCGCCGCCGAGATCGCCGAGGCGGTGGGCCGCGGCGCCTTTGCCGCCACCACCGACTTCGCCCGCGCCGCCGAGTGCGATGCCATTCTCATCTGTGTGCCGACCCCGCTCGTCAACGGTCGCGACCCCGACCTCAGCTACGTGCTCAACACCGGTCGCGCCATCGCCCCGCACCTGCGCCCGGGCCAGCTGGTTTGCCTGGAATCGACGACCTATCCCGGCACGACCGACACCGATCTGCGCGCGGTTTTGGAAGAAGGCTCGGGCCTGCGTGCCGGCGTCGATTTCCACCTCGCCTTCTCGCCCGAGCGCGAGGATCCGGGCAATCCCAACAGCGATGTCTCGCGCATTCCCAAGGTCATCGGCGGCCTGACGCCCGCCTGCCGCCAGCGCGCCCTGGAGATTTACGGCCTCGCCGTGCAGACCCTGGTGCCGGTCGAGTCCTGCCGCGTCGCCGAGGCGGTCAAGCTCACCGAGAACATCTTCCGCGCCGTCAACATCGCCATGGTCAACGAGCTCAAGGTCGTTTACGCGGCCATGGGCATCGACATCTGGGATGTCATCGAGGCCGCCAAGACCAAGCCCTTCGGCTTCATGCCCTTCTACCCCGGCCCGGGCCTGGGCGGACACTGCATCCCGATCGACCCTTTCTACCTGACCTGGAAGGCGCGCGAGTACGGCCAGGAAACCCGCTTCATCGAACTCGCCGGCGAGGTCAACACCGCCATGCCGGCCTACGTCGTCCGCCGCTGCGGCGAGGCCCTAGCCAGCCAGGGGCGCGCGCTGGCCGGAGCCCGGGTGCTGCTGCTCGGCATTGCCTACAAGGCCGACGTCGATGACGACCGCGAAAGCCCGGGTTACGTGCTCTGGGAACTGCTCGAAGAAGCCGGCGCCGAGGTCGCCTACCACGACCCGCACGTGCCCGTCATCCGCCCCTCGCGCGAGCACGCCCGCTTCGCCGGCATCCGCAACACCGAGCTCGACGCCTCGACTGTCGCCGGCTTCGATCTCGTCCTTGTCGCCACCCGCCACAAGGCGGTCGACCACGGCCTGCTCGCCGAGCACGCCCGCCTCGTCGTCGACACCCGCAACGCCCTCGCCGACCGCCTGCAGGGGCAGTCGCACTACTTCAAGGCCTGAACCTGCGGCCGCGCGCAGAGGCGCGGGCCGCCTCCCATCCTTTCAAATTCATGAAATCCCTCATCACCGGCGGCGCCGGTTTCATCGGTTCCCACATCGCCCAAGCCCTCTGCCGCAAGGGCGGTTCGGTGGTCATCCTCGACGACCTCAGCCTGGGCAGCCTCGACAATCTCGCCTGGAAACAGCCCGGCGACGACCTGGAATTTGTGCAGGGTGACATCGGCGACGAGGCCCTGCTCGCCAAGCTCATGCCCGGCTGCGACTGGGTTTTCCACGAGGGGGCGCTGCCTTCCGTGCCGCGTTCGGTCGCCCAGCCGCTGGAAAGCAACCGGCAAAACCTCGACGGCACCCTCAAGGTGCTGGTCGCCGCCCGCGATGCCGGCGTGAAGCGCCTGATGTTCGCCAGCTCGTCGTCGATCTACGGCGATTCCGATGCGCCGTCCAAGCACGAGGACCTGCCGCCCAATCCGCTCTCGCCCTATGCCCTGCAGAAGTACGCCGGCGAGAAGTACTGCCAGCTTTTCCATCGCCTCTACGGCTTCGAAACGGTGGCCCTGCGCTACTTCAATGTCTTCGGACCGCGTCAGGCCTTTGATTCGCCCTACTCGGGTGTCATCGCCAAATACTGCACCGCCATGCTGCGCGGCGACCGCCCGCTGGTCTTTGGCGACGGCCTGCAGGCGCGCGATTTCACCTTTGTCGACAACGCCGTCTCAGCCAACCTGCTCGCTGCCGAGGCACCGGCCGACAAGGCCGCCGGCCGCTACTTCAACGTCGCCGCCGGCCAGTCGATCTCCCTGCTCGACCTCATCGCCGAACTCAACCGGCTCACAGGGCAGCAGCTTGAGCCCGAGTTTCACGCGCCGCGCGTTGGCGACGTGCGCAACTCCCTGGCTGACATCTCCGCCGCCCGCGCCGCCCTCGGCTACGAGGTCCTCGTCGACTGGCGCGACGGCCTGGCCCGCACGCTTGACTTCTACCGCCCCTGAAGGGCGAAGGGCGAAGGGCGAAGGGCGAAGGGCGAAGGGCGAAGGGCGAAGGGCGAAGGG
>CAZSBO010000107.1:4562-13645 GCA_964605265.1 uncultured Prosthecobacter sp. | reverse complement strand
CCTCCTCTTACCTCCGTGCTCTCCGTGTCCTCCGTGGTTCCAAAAACAGCTTTTGAACCGCTGATGAGACGCTGATTCGACGCTGATGGAACACCCGCAGAAGGCTCGCACGGAGCTCACGGAGGCCACGGAGATGAGCTTCGGACCCGTTCCGCCTCCGTGCCCTCCGCGTCCTCCGTGCGAAACCTGCCTCAAGACCCGCCGCCTCCGAGCCCAGAGATTTGAGCTTCCAAAGACCCCCTCCAAAACACTTGCGCTCCTTGCGCTCTCGGGTGCCTGGTGACCCGGTCGACCTTGACCCAATACAGGAAACAAGTTAACTTACTTTTGTGAAGGCCACCATCGACATCCCAGATGACCTGTATCGGAAGGTCAAAGCGAAAACCGCCGAACAAGGGCGGAAGATTCGCGAGGTGACGATCGAGCTTTTCCAAGGCTGGCTGACCGCCAGCCAAGCCGCGCAGGATGCCGAAGAGCAAAAGCGGCTGCGGGCGCGGATGATGCAGCATGTCGGATGCTTTGATTCGGACCTGAACGACCTCGGTAGCAACCCCCAACATCTGGAGGGCATGGGTGAAGAATCCCTCGGTCGTCGTTGATACGGGGCCGCTGGTCGCCCTGCTCGACCGCCGAGAGAGGCATCACGCCTGGGCGGTGCAGCAACTGCAGACGCTGCCTCTGCCTTGGATCACCTGCGAGGCGGTCCTGACCGAGTCCTGGCACCTGCTGCGGGCGCGTCCCGACATTCAGGATCGTTTGCTCGAATGGGTGGCGGACGGAGTATTGACCGTGTCTTTTTCCCTTTCCGGTGAACTCGGCGCCCTGCGCGAACTGAGACGGAAATTTCGCGATGTGCCCATGTCGTTGGCGGATGCCTGCCTTGTCCGGCTGTCGGAATTGCTGCCCAAGAGTGCGGTGCTGACCTTGGATTCCGATTTCCGCGTGTATCGCCGCAACGGCAACGAACCGATCCCGCTTGTCTGCCCCGACGACTGATCCCGCCCTGCGCGCAAGTCCGGGTCCGCGACAGCCTTGCCCGCCGAGATGGCTTTCGTGTCCTTCGTGGTTCCAAAAGCGGCTTTTGAACCGCTTGCTATACATGTATAGCAGAAGTAGGTTTTCCTCATGCTCGCCATCCGACTCGATCCCGACATCGAAAGCCGTCTGGAACGTTTGGCCAAAAAGACCGGACGCACCAAGACCTTCTACGCCCGCGAAGCGATCCTCGAACATCTTGAAGATTTGGAGGATCTTTATCTGGCCAAGCAACGTCTGGAGCGTCCGGCCAAGACCTATTCCGCCGAGGAAGTGAAGCATGAGCTGGGTCTATAGGTTCGACGAACGGGCACTGAAGGAACTCCGCAAGCTCGGCAAGCAGGCCCAGCGCGACATCGTCGCCTACCTCGACGAGCGGGTCGCCGGGGATGAGGATCCACGCCGTTTCGGCAGGGGTCTGAAGGGGGACTTTGCCGGGCTGTGGCGCTACCGGGTCGGCGATTACCGCATTCTCTGCCAGATCAGGGACGGTGAGCTTCTGGTGCTGGTGGTCGCCGTTGGACACCGCAGGGATGTTTATGAGTAGCGGCTCCACGGCTTGCCTGCTTTCCCTTTGGCTGGTCCTCTCCTTTCCTCGTGCCCAACCGACCTCAGAGCCGACTGCCAGAAGGATGGACGAAATGGACAGGATGGAGCCTGCTGCGGGATCCGACCCACCTTGAAACCTGAAACCTGAAACTCCCACCCCGAACTCCCGGCAAGACCGGCCGCGTTTGAGCAGTTCTCATCGGCCATGCTCCGTTTCCTGATCCCTGCCCTGCTCGCCCTGTCCCTGCCTGTGGCCCACGCCCAGCAGGCCAAGTCCGGCAAAAAGCCACCCGCTCCCTTCCACTGGGTCGCCCCGATGGAAAACGCTGAGTGGGCGCGCAAGATCCTGCCGGAGGGAGTGCGCCACGCGACCTTCCGCAGTCCGTCGATGGGCATCGACGTTGGTTACTACCTGTACCTGCCGCCCGGCTACGACAGTGGCACGCACCGTTACCCGGTAGTCTACCACCTGCATGGGGGTCGCCCGGGCGCGGAAAACAAGAGCGTGCGCCTGGCGAGCTACATTGACAAGGCCATCCGCGCCGGAGAAATCGAACCGACGATCTACGTCTTCCCCAATGGCGGGCCGGTGAGCTGGTATGACATGACCGACCGACCCAACGCCCTCGGCGAAACGGTCTTCGTGAAGGAGTTGATCCCGCACATCGACCGCACCTGGCGGACCTGGGGCACGCGCGAGGGGCGGGCGCTGGAGGGTTACTCGCAGGGCGGGCGCGGCGCGACGCGCATCCTGTTCAAGCATCCCGAGCTGTTCCTTTCGGGCGCACCCGGCGGTTCCGGGTACGGTCCCGAGCGGACGATCCGCGACAACGAAGGCCGTGAATCGGAGAACCTGCGCATCCTGCCCATCGGCTACAACGCCTGGGACCTGGCCAAGGCCTACGCGGCACGACCGGATCGCCCCGCCCTGAGCCTGCTGCTCTGGGACGGCACGAAGTGTTTCAATTATGCCGACAACCAATTGTTTTCCAAGCACCTGAAGGGACTCGGCATCGAGCACGGCTTCCTCAGCCTGGACGGCATCGGTCACAGCGCGGTCGACAGCTACGAAAAAGATGGCCTGACGCTGATGCGCCACCACCAGAAGACTTTCGCCGCCCACCGGCCGAAGCCCTGACCCCGGCGGCTCACTCAGGCCGCCGCTGGCGCGGCGAGTCGGACCAGCAGGTGGTCGAGCGCGGTCAGGTCAAAGGCCCAGTGGATCTCGAGGTCGGCCAGGCGCGGCGCGTAGCTGCCGGCCGCGCGACCGCCGACCAGCAGGGCGGTCGAGGAGGGCAGCATCTCGCGGATCTTGCGCAGCTTGCCCTCGATGACCGGGCAGTGCGGCGGGTAGACGACGCTGAGGGCGACCGCGCGGGCGCCGCGACCGCGGGCGCAGGCAACGATTTCCTCGGTGGGCAGGTTCGGGCCGAGGTAGGTGACCCGCCAGCCGAGGTCGCGGGCGGAGACACTGGCGAGCAGGGCGCCGAGTTCATGCACCTCGCCGGCCGGAGTGGTGATGATGATTTCTGGTGCCGAGGGCGCGGTCTGGCTGCCGGGCACCGGGGTGACGAGGAACTCGCGCAGCACGGCGGTCGCCATGTGTTCATGCCCCGGCCGCAGGCTGCCCTGCTGCCAGGACAGACCGATCTGCTCGATGAGCGGGCAAACCACCTGATGCACGCAGCAGCGCAGGCCGAATTCGAGGCGGGCCTCCTGCAGCAGGCGGCGCAAGCGCTCGCCATCGTAGGCCTTGGCGGCTTCCATGCAGGCCTGGATGTGTTGCTCGGCACTGGCACCGGTTTCAGGGGATGGCGCGGGTTCAACACGGCCATTGAGCAAGCCAGCCGCGAGGGCGGTGCCGGCGCGGCTTTTTTGCAGCAGGTCTTGCAATTGCTCGGTGTCCAGTCGGGCGACACTGCCGATGCGGTGACCGCATTCCGTCAACTCGCGCAGCAGGCGCAGGCGGGTGATCTCCTCGTCGCAGTAGAGCCGGCGGTTCGTGCCTGTGCGGCTCGGGGTGAGCGCGCCGTAGCGACGCTCCCAGATGCGAATCACATGCGGCGTGACACCGCTGCGAAGGCTGGCGACTTGGATGGTGGCGGGCATTGCAGAATCTTCGGAAGCAGGGAGCGCGGAGGCGTTGGTTCTTGCCAAAGGGCAGCCGCCGCGCTTTACGGTCAGGAATACGTGGTGTTTTCCCTGCCGGGCGCACAGTTCTCAACTCCTTTTTGCCATGCTCAACCTCATCTGGGCCCTGCTTCTCCTCACCGGCCTCGTCGCCGCGGCCTGGTTTGGCCGGTTTTCCGGCGACAACGGCGTGACCGCCTCGGCCCTGGCCATGACCGAAACCGCCGTCATGGGCATCGCCCTGCCGCTGGCCGGCATGATGATGTTCTGGCTGGGCATCATGCGCCTGATGGAAAAGGCCGGCCTGCTTGAGGCCGCCGCCCGGCTGGTCGCCCCGCTCATGCGCCGGCTCTTTCCCGACGTGCCCGCCAACCATCCGGCGATGAGCTCGATGATCCTCAACCTCTCGGCCAACATGCTCGGCCTCGGCAACAGCGCGACCCCGCTCGGCCTGAAGGCCATGACCCACCTGCAGGAGCTGAACCCGCACAAGCAGACGGCCAGCAACGCCATGGTGACCTTCCTGGCGATGAACACCGCCGCCTTCACCCTGCTCCCCTCCAGCGTCATCAACTACCTGACCGCCGCCGGGGTCAAGGGCGCCCACCAGGTCATCGTGCCGACGATCCTCGCCACCGCCGGCACCACCCTGACCGCCATCCTGGTCGCCCGCGGCCTGCAGGGCCTGCCGATCTTCCGCTCGCGCCCCGATGAGGCCGAAACCGAAAGCGCCGCGACCGAAGCCACCGCCGATAGCCCGCGTCCGGCCGGTCGCAAAACCCGCCTGCTCACCGGCCTGCTGCTCCTGCTCTTCGGCGCCGGGCTGGTCCTCGAACTCGGTCCGCCCGCGCTGCGTGAACGGACCCTCGAAGCCACCGGCCTGTCGCAGGTGCTGGAGGCCTCGCAGCAGCGCGCCCAGGCCCCGGCCGCTGCACCGGAGGCGACCGACGCGCCGGCCGAGCCGCCGGCTTGGCGGCGACTCATGAACGCCGGGTCCGGCGCCGCCATCCCGCTGCTGCTGGTGGTGACGCTCGCGGTCGCCCTCAACCGCGGCGTCAAGGTCTACGAGGAATTCGTCGAGGGCGCCAAGGAGGGCTTCGCCATGGCCACCCGCATCATGCCCTTCCTGGTCGCCATGCTCGTCGCGCTGGCGATCTTCCGCAGTTCCGGCGCCCTGCTCATCCTCGAACTGCTGCTGGCACCGCTGCTCGGCCTGATTGGGTTCCCGGTCGAACTGCTGCCCATGGCGCTCATGCGACCGCTCAGCGGCAGCGGCTCGGTCGGCGTGCTCAACGAGATCCTCACCCGTCCGGAAGCCGGCGAAACCCTGAAGTTCACCGCCGCCATCATGTTCGGCTCCACCGAGACAACCTTCTACGTGCTCGCCGTGTACTTCGGCTCGGTCGGCGTGCGCAAGATCCGCCATGCCATCGTCGCCGGTCTCACCGCCGACGTCGTCGGCATGATGCTGTCGGTCATCATCGGCCGACTCATGTTCGGCTGATCGACGCCGTCAGCCGCCCTGCACGGGTGGCATCAGCGCCAGCTCAAACCCCTCGTGCAGGGTAGCGTCGCGGCGCACGTAGGCGTGGTCGAGCGCCAGCAGCAGGGCCGCATCCCACTCGCGCAGGGCCGGCCAGCGCGCGAACAAATCGCGTTCGAGCAACTCGCCCACGGTCGCCGGCGCACCGGTCACCTCCAGCTCGGCACAGCCGGTCAGGTCCTGCAGCAGGGAGAAAAACAGCACGCGTCCATTCATGGCTTGAGGATGCCGATGCAGGGCAGGTTGCGGAAACGACCCTGGTAGTCCATGCCGTAGCCGACGACGAATGCATCGCCGATCTCGAAGCCGCAGTAGTCGAGCGGCACCTCGACCGCGCGCGGCCGGACCTTGTTGAGCAGCACCCCGATGCGCAGCGAGGCGGGTTGCTCGGCGAGCAGGCGCTCGCGCAGGGTGGCCAGGGTCAGGCCGGTGTCATAGATGTCGTCGAGCAGCAGAACATCCTCGCCTTCCAGGCTCAGTCCGGGTGGCCAGGCCAGGCGCACCTCGCCGGACGAACTCGTGCCGCCGTGGTAGCTGCTGGCGCCCAGGCTGACCAGGCGCACCGGCAGATCGAGCCGGCGCAGCAGGTCGGCGACAAAAAACAGGGAGCCGTCCATGAGGGCGACCACGGTCAGCAGGCGACCACCGGCGTCGGCCTGGATGCGCGCGGCGAGTTCGCCAACGCGGGCATGGATCTGCTCCGCGCTGAGCAGGACGCGGTCGAGGTCGCTGAGGAGTCCGGTAACCATGGCAAGATTTTCCCAACAAGGCGCAAACTGCGGATTGCCGCAACGGTCTGGCGCGCGTTTCTTCTGGCATCATGATGGATTTCCCGCCCGACACCCTGCGCGACCTGCGCGTCAGCTACGAACTCGACAGCCTGATCGAGTCGACCGTCCCCGCCGACCCGCGCGTGCTGTTCCGCGCCTGGCTCAAGGACGCCCTCGACCACGGCCTGGCCGAGCCGAATGCCATGACCCTGGCAACGATCGGCGAGGATGGCGGACCGTCGGCACGCACGGTCCTGCTCAAGGGGCTGAACGACGACGGCCTGCACTTCTTCACCAACTACGACAGCCGCAAGGGCCGTGAACTCGCCGCCAACCCGCGCGCCAGCGCGGTCTTCCTGTGGGCGCCGCGCCATCACCAGGTCAGCGTCCGCGGCATCGTGCGCAAGCTGCCGCGCAGCGAGGCGGAGAGCTACTTCGCCGCCCGTCCCGCAGGCCACCAAATCGGCGCCTGGGTGTCCGAGCAGAGCCGGGTCATTCCCGGTCGCGAGTGGCTGGAGCAGCGCGAGGCGGAGATGCGCGCGCGCTTCGGCGATGGCCCCATCCCCTGCCCGCCGTTCTGGGGCGGCTACGTGCTCGAGCCCGAGGAATTCGAATTCTGGCAGGGCCGGGTCAGCCGCCTGCACGACCGCCTGCGCTACAGGCGCGAGGGTGAGGGCTGGAAAATTGAGCGACTCAGCCCCTGAACGCGGTTTTTTTCTGGCAGCCCGACCAACCCCGGCTTTTTTGGCCGCATGAACCGACGTCGCCTGCTCGCCACCGCCGCCTCCGGACTCGCCGCCCCCTTTGTGCGCGCCCAGAGCAAGACCTCCCTGCAGGGCGCGGTCATCGGCCATGGCGCGCACCGTTATCAGGTCGATCTGAACTGGTGCCAGGCCGACCACTCCAGGCACCCGGTAAAGAACTGCCACGAGATGATTCAGGACGCGCAGGGGCGACTGTTCCTGATCACCGATGAAGCCAAAAACAACGTCCTGATCTTCGACAAGGACGGGCGCGTGCTCGACAGTTGGACGCTGAACTGGCGCTCGGGTCACGGCCTCAGCCTCGACACCCACAACGGCAGCGAACACCTCATCCTCTGTGATCCGGCCAGTGGCACGGTGCTGAAGACCACCCTCACCGGCGAGGCCGTGCTGCAACTGCCGCACGCCCATGCCTGCGGCGCCTACGATGCCAACATGAAGTATGCGCCCACCGAGGCCGCCGCCGCGCCCAATGGCGATCTCTACGTGGCCGACGGTTATGGCTCGCAGTTCATCCTGCACTTCGACGCCCAGGGCAAGTTCGTGCGCAAGTTCGGTGGCATCAGCACCCAGGCGATGAACGCCGGCAAGTTCATGCAGGCCCACGGGGTCGCCATCGACCGCCGCGGTCCGGAGCCGCTCGTGCTCTGCACCGAGCGCATCCGCAACGAGTTCCACTGGTACAGCCTCGCCGGCGAATACGTCCGCTCGGTGTACCTGCCGGGTGCCTACCTGAGCCGACCCGTCATCGCCGGCGACCTGCTGCTGTCGGGCGTCTGCTTTGGCATGAAGCCGGGCGATTTCCGCATGTGGCGCGAGCGCGGCTTCATCGTCATCCTCGACCGCGACAACCGCGTCGTGTCCGCGCCCGGCGCGCACGCGCCCAAGCTCGACAAGGACGGCCAGGTCGGCCTGCTGCTACAGAACGAACCGGTGTTCCGCAACGTCCACGATGTCGGTGTCGATGATGCTGGCGACCTGTACGCCTGTCAGTGGAACGCCGACCAGGTCTATCCCTACAAGCTGCGGCGGGTCTGAATCAGGGCTTGGGCGGCAGGGCAAAGAGGACCTGCACGCCGAGCTTGTCCGCGAGGACCTGGCCGCGCTCCGGACCGAGCACGCACATCGCGGTCGCCAGGGCATCGCTGGTGGTGCCATCGGCGGCGATCACGGAGCAGGCGATGCGTTCGGTCAGGCCGAGGCCGGTGACCGGTGAAACGATGTGCGAGTAGCGCACGCCGTCGATTTCGAGGAACTGGTACAGGTCGCCCGAAGTCGACACCGCGCAGTCGCTCAGCGTCAGCACGCGCAGCTCATCGTCCTCGCCCGGGCGGGTGAAGGTGCGCAGCTTGACCTCCCACCCCAGCTTGCCGGGCGGCGGCTTGCCGACCGCGGTGTCGCCGCCCGCCTGCACGACCGCCCGCTCCAGGCCGTGCTCGCGCAGGACGCGCAGGCAGGCATCGGCCGCGTAACCCTTGGCGATGCCGCCCAGGTCCAGCAGGGTACCGACGGGCAGCGTCACTTCCCGGGTCGCCGACTCCAACCGGATCTCGCGCCAGCGCGCCGCCGTTTCCAGGCCGCGCTGCACCCGCTCGACCGGCGGCAGCTTGCCCGTGCGCCGCGTCCGCCGCCACAGCTGGGTCAAATGCCCGCAGGCGGGATTGAAGGCCCCGTCGGTGGCGACCCCCAACTCCTGCGCCCGCGCCAGCACACCAAACAAATCGGCACTGACGGCCATCGGTCGCGCCGCCTCCGGCGCGCAGAGGCGCATCAGCTCGCTGGTCGGATCGTAATCCGTGCACACCGCGTGCAGCCGGGCGATCCGCTCAAAACAGGCCGCCACCGCCTTCTCCGCCATCGCCCGGTCCTCGGCGTAACAGGCGATGCGAAACGTCGTCGCCATGCCCGGCCCGCTGAAGTCAAAACGCTCCTCGGCCTTCCCGGCAGCCACCGCTGCCAGCAGGCCCAGGCGCAGGACAAATCGGCGCGTCAGCATCAGTCTTCACGATAAACCGGTTCCGAGAAAAGGGAAAAGGGTTCTCGGTTCTCGGTTCGATCGTGTGGGACATTCCGTCTGCCTCGAAAAACCACGGCCCCGACGCAGCGGGGCCCTACCCCTTGCTCTTGGCGCCTTGGCGTGAGCCCCCTCACCCTTTCCGTGCTTTCCGTGTCTTCCGTAGGCCCTCCATGCCCTCCGCTCCATGCTCTCCGCTCCATGCCCTCCGCTCAACCAGACGCCACGGCCCCGACGCAGCGGGGCCCTACCCCTTGCTCTTGGCGCCTTGGCGTGAG
>CAZSBO010000107.1:0-4462 GCA_964605265.1 uncultured Prosthecobacter sp. | reverse complement strand
TGCTTTCCGTGTCTTCCGTAGGCCCTCCATGCCCTCCGCTCCATGCTCTCCGCTCAACCAGACGCCACGGCCCCGACGCAGCGGGGCCCTACCCCTGTCCTGGGTGGCGTGAGACTGCCCCACGGGAAAGCCGTGCCAAAAACCGCCTGGCAGCGCGCGTATCCCTGTTCCCCCATGCTGTGCTGTTTCCTCCTTCTGCTTGCCTTCACCCTGCCCGTCCATGCCGACACCCAGGCGGCGTTGCGCGTGTTGCGCGACGAATGCCTCGGCTGTCACAAGCCCGGCAAGGCCAAGGGCGGCCTGCTGCTGAATGCCCACGACAAGATGATGAAGGGCGGCGACAACGGCGCGGCGGTGGTGCCCGGCAAGCCGGACGCAAGCCCGCTCTACCAACTGGCCCTGGCGGATGCCGATCCGCACATGCCGCCGAAGAAGCAGCTCGACGCCGCCGCCCTCAACGCCCTGAAGGCCTGGATCGCCGCCGGTGCGCCCTGGGATGAAGCCGTCTTCAACGAACCGCCGGCACCGAAAGCCGTGAAGTTCACCCCCATGCCAGAAGCCTGGCAGCCGGTGCTGGCCATGGCGTTGTCGCCCGACGAAAAAACCCTCGCCGTCGCTCGCGCCCAGCGCATCGCACTCATCGACCTCGCCGCCAAGGACACACCGGTGGCCGCCTACCTTGAAGGCCATGTCGAACCCGTGCAATCGCTGGCCTGGACACCCGATGGCCGCACCCTGCTCTCCGGCGGTTACCAGAACGTCCGCGTCTGGGACGTTGCCCAGCGCCAGGAAACGCGCCGCCTGGAGCAATCGCTGGTCGGCAACGTCACCGCCCTCGCCGCCACCGCCGGCCAGGTCTTCGCCGCCGATGGCGAGGCCGGTGGCGCCGGTTTCCTGCGCCAGTTCGATCTCGCCAACGGCAGCCTGCTGGCCACCTGGAAGGCGCATGACGACAACATCAGCTCCCTGCGCCTCTCCGCCAAGGGCGACCGCCTGCTCAGCGGCGGGGCCGACAAGATGGCCCGCCTCTGGGACACCGCCACGCGCAAGCTGATCGCCTTTTACGAGGGCCACACAAACCATGTGCACTCGGTCGCCTTCAACCACGATGCCAGCCAGATTGCCACGGCCGGCGCGGACCGCGAAATCAAGGTCTGGGACGTCGCCAGCCGCGAGCAGGATGTGTCGCTGGGCGACAAAAAATCGGTCTACGTAGGCGTTTCCTGGACGCCCGACGGCAAGGCCCTGGCCGCCGTCACCGACAAGGGCTTGGGCAGCGTCTACACCGAGCTGCAGAAGCACGATGGCGCCCAGCGCAGCGCGACCGCCAAGGAACGCAAGCTGACCAGCGTCGGCGCACCGTTGACCAGCGTGCTCATCACCGCCGATGCCAAGACGGTCTTTGCCGGCGGGTTCGACGGCAAGATCTACCGCTGGAACGCCAGCGACGGCAAGACGGCTGGCGTCATTCAGCCTTGAAACAGCATCACCGCGCAGGCGCGTCGGGCGCTCGGTGAGATCCCCGCACCCGCCTCACCTCAACGCGGCAGGTCCAGGCTCCAAACCTGCGGCGAGCGCTTGCCCGGTCGGGCTTCACCACCCGGGATGACGAGTCGGCCGCGCCACTCGACCAAGGCCGTCGTCACCAGCGAAAACGGCACCTCGCCGGCCTGTGCCCAGGTGTCGGTCCGCGGATCGTACGCGAGCACGTCGCGAGGAAACCCCGGGTGCTGATCCTTGGGTTCAAAGGCCGCGCTGGCACCGTCGTCGCCCCCGATCAGCCACAGGCGACCGTCCACCACCGGCGCTGGTCCGGGCGCTGCGACCGCGACGCGCGGGGGATCGGCCAGGCGTCGCCAGCCCTGCTCCGGTCGGAACTGCCAGGCATCCCGCAACCACTCGCGCTCGGCTTTGCCATCGGCTCCGGGTTTCAGGGCCGCACCGCTGAACAGGAACAGCGCGCCCTCGTGGGCGCCCAGGGTCGCCAGGATGCGCGCTGGCCCGGGACAGGGCTCGCACTCGCGCCAGCCCGACGCCGGCTTGGCGAGATCGAGCGACCACAGCACCGCCAGCGCCGTGGTCGAGTCGGGCCGTTCGATACCCCCGGCGAGATAAAGTGAACCGTCGAGCACGGCACCCGCCATGAGCGCGCAGGGTTTCGGCAGCGGCGGCAGGGGCTCGATTTGCAACTGATCGCCTGTCTTGCGCAGACGCAAGACCTCGCGGGAATGCCCGGTCGCATAGCCGCCCCCGGCGCAGATCACGCCGTCGGGGGTCGTCACCGACACGCCATAACCGTTCGGTCGCGGCAGCCGGCCCAGCCGCTGCCAGTCGCCCTGCGGGTCCGTGAGGGCGAAGACCGAGTCATACCAGGTCTTCGTGCCGCCACGCCAGGGCGGAGCATCCGGAAAGTTCGCGCCCCCGGCGACCAGCAGGGCTCCGTCGCTGACCCCGGCAAACACCCCCGCAAAGCCCTCGGCATCCGGCAGGGCCGGCAAGGACCGCCAATCCGCCGCCGGCGACAGCAGCGGCACAAGCAGGGGCAGAAAACGCTTCATGACGGGAATTTAGCGCGACTGCGCAAAAGGCGAAACCGGAAAGGCACTTGGCATCGCGCAGGACCCTGGCTCCAAGAGCCCAGGACCGCGACCTGCTCCCCCGCACTGCGGGATCTTCAAACCCGAGGAATATCCAACAAGGAAGTCCGAATGACGAAGGAGCCCGGGTTCCGGACTTGGGCGTTGAACCTTCCTTGTTCGATATTCGATATTCCCTTCTTCGGCCCAACCTGCCATCCTACGATCTCCCATCTCCCATCTCCCATCCCTTCCCTATGCGCCTCCTCCTCAGTCTTCTCGCCGCCCCGCTGCTCGCAGCCGCTCCTCCGAACATTCTCCTCATGATGGGCGATGACCACGGCTGGGAGGAGACCGGCTACAACGGCCATCCACACGTGAAAACGCCGGTGCTCGATGAGATGGCAACCACGGGGCTGAAGTTCGAGCGCTTCTACGCCGCCCACCCAAGTTGCTCGCCGACCCGCGCCAGTTTCCTCACGGGTCGTCACCCGAACCGCATGGGCACCTTCGCCCCCGGCTGGTCCTTCCGCCCCGAGGAAGTCACCGTCGCCCACCTGCTTGGCAAGGCCGGTTACCACTGCGTCCACCTTGGCAAATGGCATGTCGGCGCGGTGAAGAAGGACTCGCCGGTCAGCCCGCTCGCCATGGGCTTCCATGAAAACCTGTCGCACGACAACTTCTTCGAAATGGACCCCTCCTTCTCGCGCAACGGCGGACCGCCGGAGGTCTTCCAGGGCGAGAGCTCGGAGATCCTCGTGCGCGAGGCCATCGCCGCCATCGGTCGCGCCCGCCAAGCCGGCAAACCCTTCTTCCAGGTCATCTGGTTCGGCTCGCCGCACGAACCCTACAGCGGTCTGCCCGGGGATCTGGCGCAGTATGACGACCTGCCGGCCAAGTATCGGAAGAAGGTCAAGCTCACCTCCAATGAAACCGGCGGACCAACGACGCGCCCCCAGGGCGAAGTGCTGCGCGAACGCTACGCCGAGATCACCGCGCCATCGGCAAGCTGCGCCAGCACCTGTCTGACGATGTCCTGCGCGACAACACCCTGCTGTTTTACTGCGGTGACAATGGCACCTCGCCGGAAAGCGCCCTCGGCCATCCCCACCGCGGCGCCAAGGCGACCTTTTACGAGGGCGGCACCCTCGTGCCCGGCCTGATCGAATGGCCGGCGCGCCTCCGGCAGCCGCGCAGCACCCGCGTGCGCGCCAGCACGAGCGACCTGCTGCCCACGCTCGCCGCGCTGGCCGGTCAGCCGCGGCCCAACCGCCCCCTCGACGGCATCGACCTCACGGCCGTGCTCGACGGCCGCCTCGACGCACGTCCGACGCCGCTCGCCTTCTGGGAGTACGACGGCCGCCAGCTCGCCGCTCGCCAGGCCAAACCCTACCTCGCCCCCGAACTCCAGGAAGGCACCACCCCGCTGGTGAAGAAAATGGGAGGCAAGGCCACGCGCGATTTCACCAACTACCGCCATCCCGTCGTCCGCGAGGAAGATCACCTCGGCACACGCTCGATCATCGAGGGCGACCTCAAACTGCTCGTCCAAGAAACCCAGACCGGCGCGGAAAGGATCGAACTCTACGACCTGCAGGCCGACCCCGCCGAAACCACCAACCTCGCGGCCAAGCAGCCTGAGCGAGTGACCCAACTGCGGGCGCGACTGCGCGACTGGCAGGATTCCGTCCTGCGCAGCCTCACCGGTGCGGATTACGGGAAGTGAGCCAATGACCCGTAAGATCCGGGGCGCGAGCCTGGCTTGAGCCTGCTCGCGTCACCCAGCGCATGGCCGAGAGTTGCCCGGCTGCGGCGAACGGCAACTGGCACCGTCCGACCTGTCCGACCTGTCCGACCTGTCCGACCTGTCCGACCTGTCCGACCTG
>CAZSBO010000106.1:13586-13677 GCA_964605265.1 uncultured Prosthecobacter sp. | reverse complement strand
TGGATGATGGGTTAGGCCTTGGGGCGCCTGCAACCAGGGCCTGACCATGCCTGACTTCACTCTTCGCGTGAGCAACATCCCACGCGGCTCT
>CAZSBO010000106.1:0-13486 GCA_964605265.1 uncultured Prosthecobacter sp. | reverse complement strand
CAGCTCTCAGCTCTCAGCTCTCAGCTCTCAGCTCTCAGCTCTCAGCTCTCAGCTCTCAGCTCCCTCCCCCCAAACCCGCACTTGAGTTCCGCGCGCGGTGGAGGCATGAAACAGGGCATGTTGTACATCTCGACCCGCGGCCAGACCCGTCCCCACACCTTCACCGAGGCGGTGGAAGCCGGCCTTGCGCCGGACGGCGGACTCTTCCTGCCGGAGAAACTGCCCAACCTCGCCTCCGACCTGCCCGGCTGGGCCGGCCTCTCCTACGCCGAACTGGCTGCCGAGTTCTTCCAGCGTTTCGCGCCGGAAATCCCGGCCGAGGAATGGCGCCAGCTCACGGCCGAAGCCTACGCCCGCTTTGACGACCCCCAGATCGCACCGCTGCGCACACTGGACGAACACACCCGGGTGCTCGAACTCTGGCACGGCCCCACCCTCGCCTTCAAGGACTTCGCTCTGCAGTTGCTCGGCCTGCTGTACAAACGCCAGGTCCGGCTCACCGGCAAGAAGCTGGCCGTTCTGGGCGCCACCTCGGGCGACACCGGCAGCGCCGCCATCCATGGCTGCATGGGTCAGGACGGCATTCGCATCTTCATCCTCTACCCGGATGGCCGCGTCGCGCCACTGCAGGAGCGCCAGATGGCCTGTACCGGCGCCGACAACGTCTTTGCCATCCCCGTGCCCGGCACCTTCGACGACGCCCAGCGCATCGTGAAGGAGTGCTTCGGCGACGCCGGTTTCGTCGCCCAGGTCAACTTGTCCGCCGTCAACTCGATCAACATCGCGCGCGTGCTGGCCCAGTGCGTTTATTACCTCTGGGCCTGGCTGCGCCTGCCCGAAGCCGAGCGCGCCACGGCCGAGTTCGTCGTGCCCACCGGCAACTTCGGCAACGTGCTCGCCGGCTGGCTGGCCGCCCGCATGGGCATGACCTGCGGCGGCTTCCGGGTTGCCACCAACCGCAACGACATCCTCTGGCGCTTCTTCGAAACCGGCGAGTACCGTCAGGGCGAGGTGCACCCGAGCCATGCACCGAGCATGGACATTCAGGCCGCTTCCAACTTCGAGCGCTACCTCTACTACCTGCTCGACGGCGACCAGGAGCGCGTGCGCAGCCTCATGCTGCGCCTCAAGGAAGGCCAGCACCTGACCCTGCCGCGCACCCCGGCCGGCCTGCGTGCCTCGCGCATGGACGATGCCGCCATTGTCGACACCATCGCCCGCGTCTGGAAAGACCACGGCTACGTCGTCGACCCGCACACCGCCTGCGCCTTCACCGACCTGGCGCCCGACCGCGTCAGCGTCATCCTCAGCACCGCCAGCCCGGCCAAGTTCCCCGAGGTGGTCGCCGAAGCCACCGGCAGCGAACCCCGGCACCCGACGCTTGAGGCGCTGAAGGCCGCGCCCCTGCAGCGCCACCCGCTGGCCGCCACCGCCGAGGCGGTCAAGGCCTTCATCGCCAGCCGGCTCTGAGCCTAAAAAAAACCGCCGCGCGGCAGGCCGCGCGGCGGTGACAGATGGCCAAAAAACTCAGGGCACCAGGAAAACCATCGAGGCGGTCTCACCGTCTTCGAAAGTCAGGTAGGTCATGACAAAGCCTTCGGAGTTGATGGCTTTGTAGAACCCGCCGGCACCACCGCCCGAGCTGGGATAACCCACCTCAACGATAGCCTCGCTGGAAGTGCCCCCACCCAAGCTTGCGGCAACGGCAATGTCCATCAACTGGCCTTTCTGGACCACGCGATAGAACACACCAGCGCTGTCACTGACGAAGATCGCCCGATCGGTGTCCGCAGTGATGCCGCCGACGCCGACGCGCAGAGTGGCACCGACAACCACCCGGCCGTCAAGACTGATGACCGGGTCGTCGAAAGATTCAAAGACCGCGGCGCTCGCAACACCGCTGGCATCCGGAGCCGCGTCGCCCTCGCGCAGCAGCAGGGCCGTGGTACCCGCCCCGGCGTTGGTCCAAATGCCCTCATTGTCGTTGTCCGTCACACCGCCTTCGCCAACCGTGAGGGTGGCACGGAACACCAGGGTGCTGGTGGCATTGCTGTCGGGACGTCCGACGGCGACAAAGGTGGCCGCCGGGTCCACGCCGGCAGGGCCGGTGCCGCTGAGTTGAGTGGTTCCCGTGCGCACCAGCAGGACCGGAGCAGCGCCCGCATTGCTGGAATAGAGAGCCACATCATTGACCCCCGGGGTGACGCCGGCGCCCTGCAGAGTGGTGCGGAAGCCAATGCGGCTGGCATCGTTGAAGGTCAGATCGCTCGGCTTCAGGTACTGCAGCGCAGGGTCGGGTGTCACGGCGCCACCGGCAGCCACACTGATGAGGGAGGAGCCATTGTAGTAGCTCACCACCGTCGCATTGTCAGCGGTGATGCTGAGGGCGGGATTGCGCTTGCGATTGGCCAGGAAGGCCACACGCTCGGAAGTGTTGATGCGGACCTGCCGATTCAGCAGGTGATCGAAAACGCCGACCGCGCCCGTGCCGACGCTGGCATTCTCACGGGCGATGACCCGCGGTGAAAGGCCGTGGCGCAGGATGGCACTGTCATTGTTGACCGTGATGCCAAGCAGGCTGTCGCGCTGCAGGGTGCAGCTCGACACCACATAACCATCGTCGTTGTAGGCAAAGGCCGTGCGCACAAAGTCATAGAGCGCCCCCGAGGGAATACCGGTGATGTTCACTGACTCCCCGGTCTTGGCGATCTCTTCCAGAGCACCGATCGGACCGGCAAAGAGCGCGGCACCGCCACCCGCCAGATCCGCGGTAAACGCGATCTCACCATCGGCGTTGAAGATGGGGTTGACCGGCAACTGGCCGTAGGTGTCGCCACCCGGGGTGGCTTCGCCGGAGCGTGCGATCAAAGTCAACTGCGGCACACCGCCGACGAGTTCCTCCGCCCAGATGCCCTGGCTGTCGGCCAAAACCGTACCGCCCGTGCCCACTCGCAGGTAACCACGCATGGCGATCAGGCCATTTTCGCTCATGGTGGCGGAGGGACGGATCGACTCAAACTCCGTGCCGACCGCGGCACCGGGAGCTTCCTCACTGGTGGAGGTGATGAAGAAGTTGAGCGCCTGTCGCTCTGCAAAGTACAGGCCCTGGTAGGAACCCGAATCC
The DNA here is from genome assembly GCA_964605265.1 of uncultured Prosthecobacter sp. Lineage (GTDB taxonomy): Bacteria > Verrucomicrobiota > Verrucomicrobiia > Verrucomicrobiales > Verrucomicrobiaceae > Prosthecobacter. The sequence continues at coordinate 10,362 of CAZSBO010000106.1, read as the reverse complement.
GAATTCATGTTCACGTGCAGCAGCGGCACACCATCGTTTCTCAGCGAGCGGGAGCGGCCGAGCGGACCGCCGCCCGAGGGCGTGAAGACCTCGGCTTCCGGCAGATCCAAACCCGCGATGGTGCGCACCTGGCGGTTGCTGTCATAGGTCTTGTCACCAATGCCAATATGCAGGCGGGTGGTGGCCGCCACGGTCGCCTCGCGGTACCAGACGCCCTTGCTGCCGCCGCCGTTCATTTCCAGGGCGAGATCGCCGTCCATGCTCATCGTCACCTGGTTGATGGAGGTGACCGGACCAAAAACGGTGACGCCGTCCTTCTCAAAGGCATTCTGGCCGACCAGAGCCACCAGTTCGAGACCGGCCCCCGCGTCGATCCAGACACCGCGGCCAATCAAAGAACCGGTGTTGTCCGCCGTGTCGCGGGCCACCGCCACGATGGCCAGCACACCGTTGTTCGCCAGAAACAGTTCCTGGAAATCATGGAAGAAGGCGCCGGCCACTCCGGGCACCGCTTCGCCCTCGACGGCGACTTCGGACACCGAGGTGGTGCCTGCATCGTAGAGCCAGACGCCGGTGTTGTTGTGAGCCAGCGCCGCGCCTCCCAGCGTGGCGTCGAAAAGGATGTCGCCACTGTCGTTGATGTGGCAGTCCGGGAAGGTGGCAAAGGGTTCGGTCGTGCCTGGACCCGGCGCTAGGTCGCCTTCCCGAGCCACCAGCACAGGGGCCCCCGCCGGCGCAGCCCGGCTCAACAACACCTGATCGTTGGCTCCAGCTCCCAGCAGCGAGCTGGTGAAGCTGACCACGTCATTGTCATTCACCGAATAATTGGCCCCAATGAGATTGTAGGTGCTGCCACCGATCGCGCTCATCGCTTCCGTGCTGCGCGCGATGTAGACCGCCGGGCCGGCAGCGGGACTGAACCAGAGTGTGCGCGTGCCACCTGCATCCAGTGACGCACGAAAGACCGTGTTGCCGTCGTTGTTGATGCTGGGCTCGTTCAGTGTGGTGAAGTTGGCCGCAGCTCCGGGGGCAGCAGCTCCTTCCAAAGCCAGCAGGTTGAGCACCGGCCCGGTAGAGGCGGTCCAGAAACTCATGTTACCGTCAAGAAGGCGGTTGTGAAAAGCGACGCCAAAACCAGTCACCGGCGTGATGCCATAGTTGTTGGTGAAGTCGTTGAAGGTCGAGCCGGCCGCCGCAGCCCCAGCGATCCCGGCCAGTTCCAGCGAGCCCACGTCGCCAAACCAGGCACCCTCCAATCCGCCAGCCGTGCCGACGAAGGCCACACCGTCATCCGTACCCACCGCCGCATAGCTGATGCTCAAGGCACTCCAGGTGCTCGCCGTGCCCGGGGCAGAGTCGCCCACCTCAGCAACAGGCGTCATCACGACGGTCGTCTGGGCAAAAGCCCAATCATCGGCACAAAAAAGCCCCAGCGTGAGCAGGAAAGGCTTCAGGTAACGGGAGGCAACCGGCGGGAGCTTGGGAGCATTCATGGGGAGTCGAAAGAACGATCGATCGGATGCTACCTAAGCCCGGTAGAAATAACACAAAAATAAGAATATAATTATTATTATTACCATATTCGCAATAATTCACGCGTTCAGCCCGCACTACTTGGCAGGCATCCTGCTTGGCGCGCGGAACCGCCCCCACCGGTTGGCAGGTTTTCCCGGGTTCAGCGAGTGGCTGACAAGGGGTCAGCGCGGCAACAAGTCGTCGTCGAGTCCGTTGGCCGCCTGTGACCACCAGGCCTGCGCCGCCGCCGCACTGCTGAAATCCTTTCCCGTCAAGTGCTGCACGGCGCGGCGGATGTCGCCGGCACGCGACCGGTTCTCCAGCCTTGGCCAAGCCGCCATCAGGGCGTTGACCGCGGGCTTGCCCCCCAGTACGGCCAGCGTTTGTGCCGCCTCACGCGCACTTGCCTCGTTTGCGCCGTGCAGGGCACCGGTGCAATACTCGATGCGCTGTTCCACCGGCAGAGTGTTGACGTGGTGAAAGGCAAGGTCGCGCAGGACCGGATCCTCATCCTGCAAAGCCGCCGGCAACAGCGTTTTGTCGAGCTCGGGGGAGGCCAGCAGGCTGCTCATCTCCAGTGCCTCGCGGCGCACCAGCGGATCGCTGTCGCGGATGGCGGCAGAAAGCCGCGATTCCAGTTCCCTGCCCTGGGCCTGCTGCAGGGCGGCAACAATCTGCTGGCGACGTTCGGCAGGTGATCGTGCCGACGTTGCCTCCTGCGTCTGAAATCCCGCCATGGCGGTTCCCTTGGCCGAGGCCTGCGCCGAGCCGCCAGCGGTCGCCTTGGCGGTCGTGTTTCCGCCAGCAGCCCGCTCACCCGCCACGGGCCGGCCTGTGGCGGGGTCGATCCCACCGGAGCCGGCACCGGTGCCGGGCGAAGCGCCGTCAGGTGCGGTCGCCTGTTCCGGCGACGGTCCGCCCAGTCGGAAGGCGAGCCAGAAAATCGCAACGACGGCCGCGACCAGCAGGGCGGCAACTCCGGGAAAACGGCGGGTGGAGGACGGCATCGTGGCACCGATAACGCAGAAGGCCGAGGTTGCATTTGATTTCCTTTCCCCGTATCGCGCGCTAGTCCGCGCCATGTCGCTCCAGCGCAAAGTCGTCCGGGGATCCACCCTCAACCTGCTAGACCACCTCGTCCGCATCGCCTCGATGCTGGTGGTCACGCCCTTGATGGTGACCCAGCTCGGTCTGGAGGGGTACGGCATCTGGCTCGTGCTGACGGCGGCCATCTCCTTTCTCAACCTGCTCGATGGCGGCATCACCCTCTCCGGCACGCGCTTCCTGGCGAAGGCGCTCGGGGGTGGCGACACCAGCGGCGCGGATCGCGTCACCGGCACGCTGCGCTGGCTCTACCACCGCGTCGGTCTGGTCTGCCTGGCAGGTACTGCCTTGCTGGTGCTGGCCGTGCCCTGGCTGGTCCGCGATCCGGCCTGGCGCGACACCGGCCGCATGGTGCTCATCGCCCTCGGCGGCGGCACAGCCCTGCGCTTCTTCCTGCGCATCCATCTGGTCGTGCTCAAAAGCCACCTGCGTTACGACCTGATCGTCGCCGCCTCGCTGGTCAAGCTGCTGGTGCAGACCGCCCTCATTCTCTTCCTCCTGTCGCGCGGCCATGGCCTGGTCGTGCTGGCGCTTGCCCAGATCGGTTCCGACCTGCTCGACCAATGCCTCGTCGTGCTGTTCTCCCGCCGCACCCAGGCCGCGGCACCGGCCCGCCCCTGTCCTGAGCTGCTGCCGGAAATCCTGCGCTTCTCCGGTCTTGCCCTGCTCAACAGCGCCGGCCAGCACCTGCGCAGCCGCATCGATCCCTTTGTGCTTTCCACCTTCGTCGGAGTGGCCAGCGTGCCCGTTTACAACATGGGCCTGCGCCTGGTGACGCTTTTCTCCGATCTGGTCAACGCCCTGATTGGCGGCACCTTCTTCACCGGCTTCAGCCAGGTGGAGGGCCGATCCGGCCTCGACGGCGTGCGCGAAAAATTCCTGCTCAGCCTGCGGGTCAGCGCACCGCTCGCCCTGTTCGGAGCTGCCGGCCTCGGGCTGCTTGGCCCGGCCTTTCTGCTGCGCTGGCTCGGCCCCGATTTCGCCGAATCCGGGCGCGTGCTGCGCTGGCTGCTGCTGCCCTACACCCTCTGGCTGATTCAATTTCCCACCGCCGTCGTGATCTTCAGCCTGAACCGCCATGGCTTGATCACCCGCCTCACCTTCGCCTCGGGTCTGTTCAATGTCGCCCTCAGCGCCCTGCTCGCCTCGCAGGTCGGCTTCTACGGCGTCATCTGGGCGACCGTGATCGACATGGGATTGTACTATGGCCTGGCCCTGCCCTGGATTGCCTGCCGGGTGCTGCAACTGCCGCTGCGCAGCTACGTCGCTCGCCTGCTCCGCCCCATCCTGCTGCTGGGTGCCTGGCTGGCTCCCGCCCTCCTCTTGCTCGCTCCCCGGATCCGGCCGGAGTATCCCTCGCTGTTCATGGCCGGCATCCTGCTCACCCTCTGGTTCGGCGTCGGCGCCCTGCTGCTGCTGCTCACCGCGGCGGAGCGGTGCAGGCTGCTGGCCCGCCTGCGCCGACTTCCCCCGCCTGAAGCCGGAAGCTGATTCGGCGATGAGGCGCCGTCCACGCGCAGACGGAGCTGTTCTCTTGCAGAATCCATCATGCCGGGCTTTGTTGATTTTCACCGCCCTCCCACTTGGCTGCCTCTCCCGTCCACGTCCTGCTCAGCACCGAGCTGTTTTATCCCGACCTGCCGGGTGGCCTGATGCGCTTCTTCCGCTACGGCCCGGGACTGGTGGAACGCGGTGTGCAACCCGCGGTCGTCACCCTGCGCCACCGGCCGGATCTGCCCGAGCAGGAGGAAATCAACGGCATCCGCATCCACCGCCTGCAGGCGCCCGATGCGCGGCCGGGAGATCAGCAGCGGCCCTGGCTGCTCCGGCAAGCCCTCGCCCGCGCCCTGGCCCTCCGCCGTGGCGGCGGGCGGGCCGTCCTGCAGCCCGGCATGCTCTCGCATGCGATGATGCCCACCCTGCTGCGCGCCCGGCTCGCCGGCATCCCCAGCGTGCACAACCTGACCCTGGCGCCCGAGAGTCCGCTCAAGACGGGTGGCCTGGCGCGCTGGCGGCAGCAACTGCGCATGGCTGTCATGTGCGCACCGGTCTCGCGCTTTGTGTTCTTGAGCCGCCAACTTTCCCGGCATTATCAGGCACGCTGGCCGCTGCGACCGGGTCAAATCGAAGTCATCCCCAACGGCGTCGATCTCGAACGCTTTCGCCCCGCGGCAGATCCGGCAGAGCGGCTTGAACTGCGCGCCCGTCACGGCTTCGGCGCCCGGGAAAAGATCGTCCTCTTTGTCGGCGGCCTCATGCAGCGCAAGGGCATCGACATCCTGCTGGAAGCCTGGAACGCCGTCTGCGCGCGCCATCCCGACGCCGTGCTCGCCATCGCCGGCAGCCAGGCCGGGCGCATCTCCCACGAGCGCCCCGGCTTCAAACAGGAACTCGAGGACTATATGCAGCGGATCGACGCGTTGCGCGCGCAGTTGACCCATCCGGCAAGCGTGCGTTTCCTCGGCGAAGTCGGCGACCCCGCTCCGCTCTACCGCCTCGCCGACCTTTTTGCTTTTCCCTCGCGCCGCGAGGGCCTGCCCAATGCCGTGCTGGAAGCCATGGCCAGCGGTCTGCCCTGCCTGGTCGCGCGCTTCGACGGCCTGCCGCCCGATGGCGAGGAGCTCGGCCGCCACGGCGAGCATTTCACGGTCCTCGACCACAGCCCTGAGGAATGGCGGACCACCCTTGCCGGGAGCCTTGACGATGCCGCCCATGAAAAACATCTGGCAATGGGCCTCGCCGCACGCCATTGGCTCAGCCGGCATCACGATGTCAGGGATGTCCTCGAACGCTGGACCGACCTCTATCATCATCCATGAACGCAAGCCACGACTCCCGAATGATCAGCCCCATCACCCACTCGACCAACGTCGAAACATGGGATGAGTTCCCGCCGCAGGCCATCATCGACGCCTACCAAAAGCAGCTCGGTCTGGATGTCCGCAGACTGATGCCGACCGAGGGTCCGGTGCGGGTTGGCCGCTGCAGGGATTCGGGCTTTCGCTTTTTCTGGCCTCCGACTTCGGTCGGGGATGAAACTTTTTATCAGGATCTCGCCGCCGTCTTTCCGCACTCCAACAGTGTTCGCTGGGAACACAAATCCGCCCTGCGGCACCTGCGCCCCGGCATGAAGGTACTGGAAGTCGGCTGCGGTCCCGGCGTCTTCCTCGGCGAACTGAAGGCCCTGGGGGCGGAGGGAACCGGCCTGGAACTGAACTCCAAGATCGCCGGCATCGCGCGCGCCAAGGGCCTGCGCGTCGAGCATCAGTTGCTGGACGAGCACAGCTCCGCGCACGCCGGTGCCTACGATGCCGTGTGTTTTTTCCAGGTGCTCGAGCATGTGGCGGACGTGAAACCCTTTCTCGAGGCCGCCCTGCAGGCCATCCGACCCGGCGGCCTGCTCATCATCGGCGTGCCCAACAACAACCCGTGGCTGTATCAGCATGACCGCATGCACACCCTGAACCTGCCGCCGCATCACATGGGCCTCTGGGACAGCGCGGCACTGCAGGCCCTGCCCGCCCAGTTCGGCATGGACACCGTCGCCATCAGCGTCGAACCCATGCTGTTCGCACGCCAGCAGATCAAGGTGCTGCTCGAGCATCGCGGACTGCAGGCACTCGCCGGCCTCGTCGCCCGCCTGCCGGCGCTGGTGGACCGACTGCTGGCACGGTCGATTGGACGCTTTTTTGCCGGCCGAAACCTCGTGGCCATCTATCGGAAGCGCTGATCCCAGTCCCCCATGTGCGGCATCTGCGGCGAATTTTTCCTCGATCCCGAACGGCGGGCCGATGCGGCGCGGGTGCGCGCCATGGAACAGGCCATCGCCCACCGCGGTCCGAACGACGACGGCCGCTTCGTCCACGGCCCCTGCGGTCTCGGCTTTCGCCGGCTAAGCATCATTGATCTCGAGGGCGGCCACCAGCCCATCGCCAACGAGGACGAATCCGTCTGGGTCACCCTCAACGGCGAGATTTACAACCATCCCGAGCTGCGCCGTGAGCTCGAGGCTCGAGGTCACCACTTCCGCACCCGCTCAGACACCGAGGTCATCGCCCATCTCTACGAGGAGCACGGCGCGGACTTCGTCAACCACCTGCGCGGCATGTTTGGCATCGCCCTGTACGATGTCCGCCGGCGCAAGCTGGTGCTGGCCCGCGACCGACTCGGCATCAAGCCCATCTATTGGACGGAGAAGAACGGTTGCCTGGTCTATGGCTCCGAGATCAAGGCCCTGCTCGCGCACCCGCAGGTTTCAGCAGCGCCGAATGAGGCTGGAATCTTCCAGTTCCTGTTGCTGCGCCACTCCCTGCAGCCGGACACCCTCTTTGCCGGCATTCACAAACTGCCGGCGGCGACCGTGCTCGAAGCCGATGTCGGCGGCATCCGACTGCGCGAGTACTGGCGCCTGTGCCATCCCGCCCCCCTGATCCGTGATGCAACAGAGGCCGCCACCTCGTACGAACGGTCGCTCGGCGATGCCGTTGACTCGCATCTGCTCGCCGATGTGCCACTCGGTCTCTTCCTCAGCGGCGGCCTCGATTCGAGCGTGCTCGCGGCGCTGGTGCAGCAACGCGTCGACCGGCCGGTGGTCTGCTTCACCGCCGGCTTCGAGGGGGCGGGCGATGAAAGTGCGCATGCCGCGCGCGTCGCCGCACATGTCGGCGCCGAGCATCGGCGCATTGCCATTTCGGCACCGCCGCCCGAAGTGCTCGATGAGCTCGTCTGGCACCTCGACGAACCGCTGGGTGATCCCGCCTGCCTGCCGACCTGGCTGCTCTCGCGCGAAGCCGCCCGCGAGGTGCGCGTCGTGCTCACCGGCGAAGGCTCGGACGAAACGAACGCCGGTTACGCCAAGTTCCTGCGCTATGCCCTCTTCCAGCGCCGGCCGGCGGTCATGGGCCTGGCACGACTGCTCTGGCCGCTGCTGCGCCGGCTGCCCGCGGCGCGGGCGCGTTTCGAACATTATTCGCCGCTCTGGCAGGCCGACGGTGAACTTGGGCGCCTGCTCGCCAACGACCAGATCGATCCCGGCAAACCCGACTCGCCACTGACGCGTCTCGCCCCCAGGCTGTCCCATCATCGTCCCGCCGTGCTGTCCCAACTGCAGGCGGAACTCGACACCTGCGACAGCCAAGACCCGGTGCAACGAATGCTGCACTTCAGTCGTGCCGTCTTCATGCGTGAAGACCTGCTGATGAAGGTGGATCGCATGACCATGGCTCAGGGTCTGGAAGCGCGTGTCCCCTACCTCGATCACCGCCTCGCCGAAGTCTGCGCCGGCTTCGCGCCGGAACTGCTGCTGGCCGGCGGCCGCACCAAGGCCGTGCTGCGCGGCCTGGCCAGCCGCCTGCTGCCGCCGGACATTGTGCAGCGCCGCCAGCACGGCTTCCTGGTCCCGCTCGCCGGCTGGTTCCAGGGCGACTTCGCCGCCTACGCGCGCGGCCTGCTGACTCCCGCCAATGTGCGCCGCCGCGGCCTGCTCGATCCGGAAACAGTCGCCGCACAACTCGCCCGCTACGAACGCAGCGGCGAGGGCGCGCGCATGATCTGGAACTTCATCTTGCTGGAACTGTGGTTCCGGCGCTTTATGGACTGACCCTCGCCGCTCCCGAACATGCCTCCCGAACTGCTCGATTACCTGGCCTGCCCCAAGTGCGGGGGCAATTTCCGCATTGGCCATGGCGCCGCCACGGATGGCAGCATCCAGGAGGGCGAACTGGTCTGCCAGGGCTGCACGGCCCGCTATGCGGTGCGCCGCGGCATCCCGCGCCTGCTCGAACCCCTCAGCGGCTCGCCGACACGAACCGGGAGCGACCGCGTCGACCTCACGGTCTCCCAGTACTCCGCCTACCAGGGCGAAGTCTATGCGCCCATGGCCGAGTCGCTCGCCAATGAAGCCATTCTCAACGCGCGCACCGGCCTGGAGGCGGCCGACTATGCCGGCCGGGTCTGCCTGGATGCCGGCTGCGGCATCGGCCGCTTCAGTCGCGTCATGGCCCGCGCCGGCGCCCGTCTCGTCATCGCGCTGGATGCCGGCGACAGCATTGACGCCGCCAAAGCGAAAACCGACCCGTCCCTGCCGGTCGCCTTCGTTCAGGGCCACATTCTGGAACTGCCGCTGAAGAAGCGCTGCATTGACCGCGCCATCAGCATTGGCGTGCTGCATCACACCGCCCACCCAGAAAAGGGTTTCCGCTCCGTCGCCACCGCCGTCGCACCCGGCGGCTCGCTGTCGATCTACCTCTACACCCGCGCCTACCTGCCCTGGGACCGGGTCGCCCGCGTGCCGTTCTGGCAGGTCCGCTTCGCCCTCTGGTCCGAGCCGCTGCGCCGCCTCATCGTGCGCCTGCCCAACGGCCCGCGCCTGGCCTTCTGCAAGGCGCTCTATGCCCTGCGCATGGGCGTGATCGAACCGCTCAAAAAAGCCGGCCCGCCCGGCCGCCTGCTCGCCCGCGCGGTGCAGTTCTTCGCGCTGCCCGACATCTACAAGCCCCTGGAAAACGCCGAGTCCAACGTCGCCCGCAACTTCGACGCCTACTCGACGCCCTACAATTACAACCATGAGCTCGAGGAACTGGTCGACTGGTTTGCCACCGAACCAGGCTTCCAGCGACTGCTCGTCACGCCCTACCGCCTGTCGATCACCGGCTGGCGCGAAAGCGGCACCGCGGACCCGGCGGCGCCCCTGCAGATCACCCTGCAGCGCGCCGCCTCCATCGCCGAACTCGAAGCCCGCGGCGTCGAACACTCACCTGCCCGCTGACCATGGCCGTCGGACTCTGGGAAACCGCCCTCGTCATGCACGCCCGCCGGTCGGGCGCGAGCCTGACCGACTTCCTCATGCTCGGCCGCCAGTCGCTGGCGCTGAATCCGGCCATGCTCGAGCATCTGTTCGCCTGCTACGGCGCCGACCTGCGCGGCGTTGACTGGAACGCCAAAACCTGGGCCGAACCGCTGTTCGAACAGCTCGGTGCCGGCCGCGTCGAGTCGCTCGACTTTTCCGACTACGAGGGGGCGCGCCTCATCCATGACATGAACTGCCCCTGGCCGGAGGGACAACCGCCGGAACAGTTCGACGTCGTCTTCGACGGTGGCACCCTCGAACATGTCTTCAATCTGCCGCAGGCCCTGCTCAACGCCATGGACCTTGTGCGGCCCGGCGGCTGCCTGCTTAGCGTCAGTCCCGCCGACGGCTGGCTTGGTCACGGCTTTTACCAGCCCCAGCCCGAACTCTTCTTCCGCTTCCTCACCCCGGAGAACGGCTTCCGCCTCGACGGTCTCTGGCTCGCTGAGTTCGGACCGCCGCCGGCCAAGTCACGCCTGTTCCGCCTCAAGGATCCCGCCGTCAGCGGCTGCCGGCCGCTGGTGCCCGGCCGCCGGCCCCTGGTCATGCTGGTGCATGCCACCAAGCTCGCCGAACGCACCGGCGCCCCCGCCTGGCCGGGTCAGAGCAACTACACCGCCATGTGGAGCGAGGCGGCCGAAAGTGCCAACGCCCCGCGCCGTGGCTCGCTGTGGAAACGCCTGCTCAAAGCCGCCGTTCCCGAGCTTGTCGCCCTGCCCGTGAAACGCTGGCGCCAGCGCCGCCATCACGCCCACCTGGCCCGCAACGCCTGGCAGGAAGTGCGAATGCTGGAAGCCGGAATTAACACCGAGTCCATTTGACAGCACCGATCTACACCCACTGCCAACGATGCCTTCGAACAACACATCGCCGCGCTGGGTGCTGCCGCTCCAACG
>CAZSBO010000105.1:0-13773 GCA_964605265.1 uncultured Prosthecobacter sp. | reverse complement strand
AACCGCTCAGCAGCCCCACCAGGATGCCGCCGACAATGCCGGCGATCAGCCCGGAGATGGGCGGTGCGTTGGAAGCGAGCGCCACACCAAGACAGAGCGGCAGGGCAACGAGGAAAACAACGAGACCTGCAATGAGGTCCTTGGGCAGGGTGGCAGTGGTTTTAAGTCCGGTCATGGTGGGAGGAGGGTTGGGCCGGTGCCCGCTTCGGGTGAAGTGGGCGTGGAAGTACGCTCTTCACAACCCCATCCTCTGTCAAATCGACAAAATCGAATCGAATAAAGGTTTTCCCTATTCGGCATTTTCCGCCCCGTGCGCACCCGCCGTCACCACGGCCTCCGCCGCCGCCCGCCGCCATTCCAACACGCGCCCGGGCAGCAGCCCGCCTGCCACCAGAAACACCACGCAGGCCGCCAGCGGCCAACGCTCGCGCGGCAGGGCATCGGGGATGTCGATCACCCGCTTCGGCAGCACGCCCAAAAACAACAGGCTGTAAATGCGCAACAGGTTGATGGCGTTGAAGGCGGTCGCCACCGGCAGTGCCAGGCCCAGCCAGGGATGGTTTTCCAGCGCGCCGTGGAAAATCAGATCCTCGGCACAGTAGCCGAGCGTGCCGGGCAAGCCGACCAGGGCCAGGCCGCAAATCAGGAAAAAAGTGGCCAGCCGCGGCGCCTTGACGGCGAGTCCCAGGTGTCCTTCGGGCGCCGCCGTGCCGGAAACGCGCACCTCCAGCACGCGCACAATGGCGATCAGGCCGGTCGAAGCGGCGGCGACCACCAGCCAGTGCAGCAGGGCACCGGCCACACCCTCGGCATTGGCGGTGGCGATGCCGGCCAGGATGAAGCTGGCCTGCGACAGGCAAAGCAGGCCGAGCAGGCGGCGCGGGCTCGACTCGGCGAAGGCTCGGATGCTGGTGATCAGGGCGGTGGCGAGCGCTGCGATGCCAAGTCCGTCGAGCACGTGCTGCTCGGCGAGGGTGAGTGCCACGGCCTCGCTGCGGGCGACCAGCAGCGCGCCCAGATGGCCGTTGAACAGCAGGGCCACCGGCAGCAGCGGCCCATGCTCAAACTGGCGGATCACCCAGCCGTGCAGTGGAAACAGCCCCTTGCGCAGCGCCACCGCCAGCACCACCAGACCGAAGGCGAAGCGACTGGCGTGGGCCATTTCCTGCATCTCAAAGCCGTGCAAAAGCAGGATGGCGACGGTCAGCGCCAGGCTGCTGGCGGCGAGAAAAACTTGCGCCGTGCGGCGGCTGCGGTCCTCGCCAAACAAACGCAGGGCGAAGGGCAGCCCGGTCAACCACCAGCCCGTTGCCAAAACCGCGAGGTTGGCCGCGCCATAGGCGGTCTGCGTGGCGGCGGCGAGCAGCAGCAGGCCGGCCAGGGAACGGCCGCCGGCATCGCGACGCGGCGCCAGTACGATGACCCCGAGGGTGAGCGCCGCAAAAAAGGCCATCGGCACGGCATCGAGGGCGTCGGCCTCAAACCAGGCGAGCCAGGGATCGAACAAACGAACATGGGCAGCCGCGCCGACCTCGCGCGCGGCCAAAGCGAAGCTGAGCAAGGCGAGGCCGGCGGCGCCCCCGGCGACCGGCCGCGGCCGGGCCGCACGCCAGCAGGCCAGGGCCCCCACAAGCAGGGCACCGATGCCAAGACTGAGATAGGGAGCGGCAAGCTGGGTCACGGCGTCAAGGAAGTGGAAGTGGGGCGGTCGGTGGAGGACGTCGTGCCCCCGGGCTCAAACCGGCCCAGCCAGTGCGCAAAAACAACCGCCGGCCGGACGATGAAGCGGTCAAGCACGGCATCGTAAAAGCCGCGCCCGAGCGCGACGCGGTAGAGGGCGACCTGCACCGACCTGGGCAGCAGGGACTCGTAGTGTTCACCGGTCGGGTCGATCCGCCCGCCTGCGGCGGCATGCACCCGGTGGTAGTCGCGCAGCATCGAAGGCGAGCGCAGGAACTGCAGCGTGCGCAGCAGCGCGTGGCTGACCAGGTGGATGACCGCAAACGTGGTCCAACCGAGGCCGATCTCGGCAAAGATCAGGCCGAGCTGGGTCTGCGCAGCGTAGGCCAGCGAGGTCTTGGCATCGGCGCAGGTGCGGTGGACCAGGGTGCCGAGCAGGGCGGTGGTCAGGCCGATGAAGACGACCAGCGCCGAGGCGATCCACGAGGCGCGCAGCAGCGGCTCGATGCGCAGCAGCAGGTAGGCGCCTGCATGCACGGAAATGGCCCCGTAAAAGACCGCACTCGACGGCGTCGGCCCCTCCATCGCCCGCACCAGCCAGCCGCAGAACGGCCCCTGGGCGGATTTGCCACTGGCAGCAAACACCAGCAGCACGGCGACCACCGTCGCAGTGCCGCTGTCGAGCGGATGCGCCTGACTGCCGTGGAACAGACCGTCCCAGGACGCCGTGTGAAAGCCATGATGGGCGAAGAAGACGGCCAGCAACAGTCCCAGGTCGGCGATGCGATAAATGCCGAACACACGCAAGGCATTGCGCACCGGGTCCGGCCGATATTGGAAAAAGCCGATCAGCAACACCGAGGTGATGCCCACGAGTTCCCAGCCCCCGAGCAGCAGGTCGAGCGAATCCGCCGTGAACACGAGCAGCGCCCCGAAGGTGAACAGGTATTGCAGCAAGAAGAAGCGGAAGAACCCGGGATCCCGATGCAGGTAGCGCACACTGAAGGCGCCGACCACGCCGGCGAGCACGACCGTGACCCCGACCAGCGGCAGCGACAGTCGGTCGATCCGCAAAGCCAGCGGGAAATGGTAGTCGGCGACGCGAAACCACTCGCCCACCGACACCCGCACCGGCGTCAACCCATCGCCCCACATCTGCCAGACCAGGGCGCCGGCCACACCCACCAGCAGCAGGTACAGCGTCCGGGTCAGCCCGGCCAGCAGGCGCTCGGAGAGCGGGATGCCGAGCAGCCAGAGCAGGCTCAGGACCAGGAAGGCGACACCTGGCGCGGCGACCAGCAGGAGGGCGAGGGCTTCAGAGGTCATGTTCAGGCGGCCTGACTGGGTTCAATGCGGGCCAGCGGCAGGTGGCCGGCCTTGCCCTGGTACCACGTGCGTGAGTCCGGCGTCACCGGCAGCGGTTCCTCGTCGCCGGTGAGCGGTTCGAAGACGTCGCCCCCGCGGTAGATCTGGATGCGGCCATCGGCCGGGTCCATCGTCGCCACTCGAATCCAGCGGTTGCCGACAAACTCGACCAGTTCGGGATTCGCCCGCACCACAGCCATCAACCGCTGCGGCGTGGTCTCGATGACGAAGAGCACGCGCACCGGCTCGTGCAACTCCACCGTCTGCAGCGGCAACCCCGTGCGCAAATCGCCCTGGAAACCGTTCATCACGCCGACCAGCCCGGTGATGTTGTGCGGCAGCTTGGTGCCACTGCCATAGACCTCGTTGTCGACCGTGGAAAAGTAGTACTCCAGGTTGATGCCGGCACAGACCGGCACCACCGCGGCCAGCACGCGCGCCAGCGCCTGATCGCTCGGATCCGCGTCCGGATCGTAGCTGACGAGGAAGGCGCGGCGATCCAGGAACAGGCCGCGCGTGTGCGCCCGTCGGCCAACAAAGGCGACGGCGTTTGTGCAATGACCGTACTCAGGCCGCGGCTCGGCGATGTGCTCGGCACGCGCCTGCACGTGGCGCAGGGCGCGCTCGCCGCGAATCCCCGGCCCGGCGGTGCCGAAGCGACGCACCCGCTCGTCGGCATTCAGCACGCGCGCACGATCGAGCGACTGCTGCACGCGATTGAGGTCGCCGCGGTGCGAGGCCGGCATCAGATCGGCGTCGAAGAACTCAATGTCATCACTGCAGGTGTCGTGATAGCCGCCGAGGAACCAGGTGTCCTCGGGAATGACGATGCCGCGCGCGCGCAGCACCGCCCGCACCCCGGGCCGGTTGGCCATGATGGCAAAGACACGCGCGTTCGGGGCGCCCGTGCGGCCGCCGCAGGCGCCGCAGCAGTAGGCCGACTCATAGGGATTGTTCAGACTGGTGCTGCCATGCCCGAGCACGACCACCAACCGGGCGTGGGCGCGTTGCAGGCCCGCCGGTCCAAGCACCGAAAGCACGCGCTCGGCCATCTCCTGCTCGGTAAATCCTCTCAGTAGACCCGTCGTCGCATCGCGCGACTCGGCATCGTCGCGCATGAAGGTCAGCTCGGTCTTCGGCTCCGGCAAAAAGGCCCGGTTCAGCCGCCGGATCAGCCGACCGTAGCTGCGCGGACTGAGCACGCGGAAGATGAGCGGGAAGAGCGACAGAAAACCCAGGCAGGCCGTGCTGATCCAGCCGCGCACCAGCGTGCGCGAGGAGATGAAGGTGTTGCGTGTCACCCGCGCCCAGGCGCGACGCAGCCACTGGCGCTTGGCCTGCAGATGAGCGTGATCCCCGACCGCCACCTCGCGCACGGCATGCGCCGGCGTCACCACGACTGGACAGAGGGAAACACCGCCGGCCTCGTCGAGACCGGCGTAATGGATCGCCACGCCAAAGAAACCGGCCGCACCGACCGTCTCGATGTTTGGATCCACCTCCTCAAGGGCGCGACGGAACGACTCCTCGCGCTCATCAATGCAAAACAGCACCTGGGCCACCAATCGGTCACCCGCGGTCGGCAGCGGCGGCAGCGCGCGATGTTTGGCCAGCGGGATGAGGATGCCGCGCTCATGCCGCCGCTCGTAGGCCAGATGCAGCAGACGACGTCGCTCGGTTTCGTGACAGGCGGCAATCTCACCCTGCAACCGCTCGAAATCCGCCTCAGCCAAGCCGGCGAGCTCGCGGCTGGCCAGACCGATGAGTTGGGCGACATCAAAAAAGCGCGCCACCGGCGTCAGGCGATCGATCCGCGGCGCCGGCACCGGCACACGGCGCCAGGCGGCGGTGTCACCCATCAGATCCTGCAGGGCGGCCAGGGTGTAGGTCAGGCGCAGGGCGACAAACTCCAGCAGCGAGCAGCGCACACGGTCGTGCGGCGCGAGGCTGACATCGTTCTCCAGCATGCGCACCATGCCGGCCCAACCGCGCAAGGGCAGCAACTCGGCGGTGAGAAACGACTCCCATTCAGGCTCGGGCACCCCCAGCCGATCCAGGGCGTCGAGCACCACCGCCTCCGCATCCATCGCCTGCGCCTCCTGGCGCAGGAACTCGGCGCGCGCCCCGGCCAGATGGCGGCGGTAAACCGCCAGCGGCTGCGCCATGAAGCGGCGCGAGGTGACCAACAAGCCGTGCTCGCGACCCGGCATCGGCCAGTAGGCGATGCCCTGATCGAGATAGGCACCCACCAGACGGATCAGCGGCGGATGCAGGATGCGGTCCAGATCCTCGCCGGTGGCCGCCAGCACCGCCTCGTGCGGCCGTCTCGGCGGTCGCGGGGCCGGTTCAGCATGAGCTTCAACGCGCTTCAGGCAGGCGGCCCAAAGCTGTTCCGGCGTGTCACCCGTGAGCAGATGCGCAGAGGCCGGCGGCAGATCGCGACGAAAGCCGCGCAACCAGTCGCCCTCCTCCAACTGCCAGGCAATGTCGAGACCATTGACCCGGCGCACGCCCGGGATGAGCAGGGCGCGACGCAAAGCGCGACGGCTCAGCCTGCCAGGCAGGATCTCGGCGTCCGGCTCGCAAGCGAGCACGGCATCGATGTCCTCGTCGAGAATCCGTCCCTCCGCCCGCGCCTGTTGATAGGCCTGTTCGGCCAGGAAGGGCTCGGCCTCAAAGAGCTCTGCCGCCTCCACCACCGCCGTTTCGAACTCCTGATGCTGCAGGGCGTGCAGGGTGTTGTGATGAACAAACACCCCCATCGGCCCCTGGCTTGGCAGGGCATGCGCGGCATGCTCCAGCGCGTGCCGAAGCACCTCACCCCGTCCAGCCACCGGTGCGGCGGCACCGTGGATCGTGCTGACAGGTGTCTGACTCATGGGGTGAAAGCAGTTAACACCCGCCGGCCGGTTTCGCCATCCCCTCCACAGGGGGTATTTGCACCCAAATTTGCGGGGGCCCACGACCGGGCGCGAGAATCCCCTGTCGGGGGGATGTTTTTCCGCCGCGGCACGTGCGTCTTTGCTGACAGCCACTCACGCCATGTCCTCTCCCCTACCCGCCGCTTCCGACCCGCAACCCGTCGGCAACTTCGCCGGCTTCCGCCAGCACTTCGGCAAGGACGCCATCTCCGGCTTCCTCGTCTTCCTCATCGCCCTGCCGCTCTGCCTCGGCATCGCCAAGGCCAGCGGTTGCCCGGCCATCGCCGGCATCTTCACCGCCGTCGTCGGCGGCCTGCTGACGCCCTTCCTGAGCAATTCCGAGCTGACCATCAAGGGCCCCGCCGCCGGCATGATCGCCATCGTGCTCGGCACGGTCAATGAACTCGGCTACGAAAAGGCCCTCGCCATCGGCATGGTCTCCGGCTGCCTGCAGATCCTCTTTGGCGCGCTGCGCCTCGGCACCCTCGGCGAGTTCTTCCCGGTGGCCGCCGTGCACGGCATGCTCGCCGCCATCGGCGTCATCATCATCTCCAAGCAGATCCATGTCGCCCTCGGCGTCGCCGCCCACGCCAAGGAGCCGCTCGAACTGCTCGCCGAAATCCCCCCCAGCCTGATGAACCTCAACCCCGAGATCGCCCTCATCGGCGCGCTCGCCCTGCTGCTGCTGTTCGGCCGTCACTTCATCAAGGCCCGCTGGGCACAGGCCGTGCCCGGCCCGCTCTTGGTCCTGCTCGTTGCCGTGCCGCTGTCCTTCCACTTCGACATTGCCCACCAGCACATGTACCAGTTCCACGGCCACGCCTACCCGATCGGCCCGGACCAGTTGGTCAATCTACCGCTCAACCTGCTCGACGGCATTCGCGGCCCGGACTTTTCCGCCCTCTTCAGCGCCGCCAGCCTGAAATGGATCGTCCTGTTCTGCCTCATCGGCAGCCTGGAGTCCATGCTCAGCGCCAAGGCGGTCGACCTGATCGACCCCTGGCAGCGTCGCACCGACCTCAACCGCGACCTACTCGCCGTCGGCGTCGCCAACACCCTCGTCTCATGCATTGGTGGCCTGCCGATGATCTCGGAAATCGTTCGCTCCTCCGCCAACCGCAACAATGGCGCGCGCACCCGCTGGGCCAATTTCTGGCACGGCCTCTTCCTGCTGCTGCTGGTCGCCAGCGTTCCCTCCCTGCTCAACCACATCCCGCTCGCGGCGCTCGCCGGCATGCTGGTCTTCACCGGCTACAACCTCGCCTCGCCAAAGGAATTCCGCCACATGTTCCACGTCGGCAAGGGCCAGCTGCTGGTCTTCATCACCACCCTGCTCGCCACGCTGGCCACCGATCTGCTGCTCGGCATCGCCATCGGCATTGCGGTCAAGATGGTCCTGCACCTCTGCAATGGCGTGCATCCCGTCAACCTGCTGAAGCCTCACGCGGACATCGAGACCTGCCCCGAGCAGGGCCATCCGGTCGTGCGCGTGCGCAAGGCCGTGGTCTTCAGCAACTGGCTGCCCCTGCGCAAGCAACTGCTCGCCCTGCGCGACCATCCGCGCGTGCGTGTCTGCCTTGCCAACACCCACCTGGTTGATCACTCGGTGATGAAAAAACTTGAGGAGATGGTGCAGGACTGGAAACTGGAAAACCGCGAACTGATCCTCGAGGGCCTCGACGATCACTCGCCGGTCTCCAACCACCCCCAAGCGGCGCGCCTGCAGCGTGCCCGCGCCTGATCCCCTCCAACCATGCTCAAAACCCTGACCGCGCTTGCCGCAGGTCTGGCGCTCGCCGCGCCGGCCGCGGCCGACCTCGCCGACTCAAACGGCAACCTCTGGCTCAATTACGTCGGTGATCACCCGCTGTTCGGCTCGCCCTGGGGCCTGCACCTGGAGGTGCAAAACCGCCGCGAGGAACTCGGCCGTGAATGGCAGCAGCTGCTCCTCCGCCCCGGCCTCAACTACCAGCTCAGTCCCACCATCTCGGTCAGCGCCGGCTGGGCCTACGTGCGCACCTATCCCTATGGTGATTTTCCCGCCGACACCGAATTCCCCGAACACCGCGCGTGGGAACAAGTGACGCACCGCTTCGAAGCCCTCGGCCTGGAATGGCAGCAGCGACTGCGCCTCGAGCAGCGCTGGATCGGCGAGATGGCCGGCAGCCAACGCGCCGGCTACGACCTGACCAACTGGCGCTACGAAAACCGCGTCCGCTACCTGCTGCGCACCACCCTGCCGCTGACCGAAAACAAAAAGACCTACCTGGCGCTGTGGAACGAGACCTTCGTCAACTTCGGCAGCAACGTCTCCGGCAATGTCTTCGACCAGAACCGCGCCTTCATCGGCCTCGGCCGCAAGCTCGGCGAGTTCACCCGGCTGGAAGTGGGCTTCATGGAGCAGACCGTACAGCGCCGCGGGGGCGAGATCTGGGAGCACAATCACACGCCCAGCGTCTGGCTCACCTCGGCCTGGCCCTTCGGCCGCCGCTGACCGGCTCAGGGCTGCAAGGCCAGCACAAAGATCAGCCGGCCCTCGCGCCAGCGCGGCCCGCCAATGAACAGCGGACTGCCCGGCCGCAGCACGGCATCGGTCTTCACCAGCACCTGCTGATCGCGCCAAAACTGCAGGTGCAGGTTGATCCCTCCCCCCGGCGCCGGCCCCTTGGAATCGACCTTGAGAAAGAGGTCCTTCGACGGCACCACCCAGGATTCATACTCGCGGAACACGTCCTGCAGGTGCTCGCCCAGCACTTCGAAATGGCTGCTCTCAGGAAAAGCCGCGCCCAACCGCGTCGCCAGGTTCGGCAGATGCGGCGATTCAGCCGGCGCGGCCCCGGCGGGGGCCACCGGCAAGGCATGGATGAGCGCGCCCCAGACCTTGCCCTCGGTCGCCGGATCGGCCGGCCGACGCGGCGCCTCGGCCGCCGGCACCGACAGGGCGGCGCCGGCGAGGCAGAAGAGGGCGGCACGGCGTTTCATTCGGAACGGGCGGTGGCGGTGAGGGCCGATTTCGGGGCAACCGCCGGCTGCGGCGGCGCCGAGCGGGCGTTCTGCTGATGCACGGAGAACAACTGCTGATCCGCGGCGCCCTGACGGAAACCGACCAGGGGGCGATCGGCCGGCATCTCTTCGAGGCCGTCGAGCAGCAAGACGGTGGCCTCGGCCGCCTCGGAGAAGTGGGTGGAAGCATGAACTCCAGGATCCGGGGTGTAGGTGGCCAGCACGCGACTGTCGCCGCCCGTCGGCGGGCGCACCAGCACGGCCGTCAGCAGCACCAGGGCGGCAGCCGCCGCCAGTCGCGGCAGAGGGAACCAGGCCAGCCAGGCCCCGGCACCCCGGCGTCGCTCCGCCCCGGCGGTCTCGCGCGCCAGTCGCACCTGGATCTGGCTGTTGAAAAAGTCGGCATGCGGCACGGCCATCTCCCGCGGCAGGTGGTCGTGCAGGCTGCGGCTGAGCGCCTGCAGCGACTCAGCCTCACGGCGCAGGGCGGGCTCCACGCTCAACCGCGCGGCAAAGCGCTCGCGTTCGAGCGGTGTCAACTCGTCGTCGAGCCAGCGCAGCAGGTCGGTCTCTTCAGGCGGCGTTTTCATAGGTGTCCCTCAACAGTTCTTGCAGTTTCTTACGGGCGTAAAACAGGCGACTCATCACGGTACCGAGCGAACAGGGCACAGCGGCGGCGATCTCCTCGTAGGACAGGCCCTCAATCTCGCGCATCACGATCACCTGGCGGTGGTCCTCGCTCAACTGGCCGAGGGCGGCGCGGATGCGACGGCCAAGCTCGGCATGGCGCAGCGCCTCGTCCGGTGCGGCCTCGCCGTGCGGGGCGGTTTCCGCCCCGGCCGCCACACGGTGCTCGGTGCGTTCGTCGTCAAACTCGCCATCGCCCTGGATGCGCTTCTTGCGCAGCCAGTCGTAGGTGACGTTGTGGGCGATCCGGTACAGCCAGGTGTAAAACGCCGAATCCATCTTGAACCGCGGCAGGGCGCGCCAGGCCTTGATGAAGGCCTCCTGCGCGAGGTCCCAGGCCTCGGTTTCGTTCTGGATCATGTGGTAGGTCATGGCATAAATCCTCCCCCGGTAGCGCGTCACGAGCTGGTCGAAGGCGCGCGAGTCACCCGCCTGGCTGCGCCTGACCAGGTCGTGGTCCGGGACTTCGCCGGGTTCAGGCGCAGGAGAGACGGGCATGAGCTCGGATGTCAGAGGTGAAGACGGGACCGTGAGAACGATTATTCAACGCCATTCTCCCCGGATTTGTGCCGACGTCAAAGCGCAGATTCTCGCCCCGGCCTGCCTGCTCGCCTCAGCGAGCCGCAACAAAAAAGCGCCGGGAAACGCCTTCGACCCGTATCCGCCTTTGCCAAAACCCCACCCCCTCTCTACGATGAACACCATCATGTCCACCGTCCAAACGGCCGCGAAGGGCCGCCAGTTCCCGAAGTTCGATCTCGCCCGCCTGCTGCACACCGTTTTCGAGCCCACTTACGGCCGCAAAGTCTGCATCCTGATTGATCTGCCCAACCTCGCCGAGGCCAAGGACATGGCCTTCCTCAACAACCCCGACCGCGCCATCCAGCGCCGCGCCCACCAGTACTTCTACCTCGGCCTGCACGACGGCGTCATGGAGGAGCTCGCCCTCCAGGGCGGCGAGATGTTCGCGTACGTGCAGACCGGCGGCAGCAACCTCGACCTGCCCGATGAATGCGCCGACATGCAGGGCAACCGCCTCAGCCTGGAGCGCGACATCTACCCGAACTACGACCTCATTCTCTGCATCTCCACCTTCTCAGCCACCGCACCGCTCACCGCCTTCGCCAAGCAGTACGGCTTCCGCGGTGCCACCCTGCACGGCCTGAATGAGGTCATCCTCAACAGCGGCCTGGCGGTCGATTACAACGAGGTCAGCCAGGATGCCGAAAAACTCCGCCTTGCCATGACCCGCGCCGACCGCGTCGAGATCGATTTCGCCCTCGAAAGCGGCGAGATCCTCACCGCCGCCCTTGAACTCGGCGGTCAGGAGGCCCAGAAAAGCCACGGTCTCTGCCGCGGCGACACCCCCGACATCGCCAACCTGCCGGCTGGCGAGGTCTACTTCGTGCCCACCGGCGCCGAAGGCCATTTCCCGATGAAGTACGAGGACGGCACCCTTGGCAAACTCACCGTCACCGGCGGCCGCATCATTCGCAGCGAACTCATTGCCGGCAGCCAGGCCACCATCGACACCCACAACGCCCGCCTGCAGGACGATCCGATGACCGGCGTGCTCGGTGAACTCGGCTTCGGCACCCAGGTGCTGCCGGTCTCCGGTGCCGACATCCAGGATGAGAAGGTGCTTGGCACCTGCCACCTCGCCACCGGCCGCGACGACCATCTCGGCGGCCACATCACGCCCGACCTTTTCAAGCGCCGCCAGAACGCCACCCACGACGACATCCTGTTCGCGCCCCACAAGACGCCGAACTTCGACATCCGCCAGGTGCGGATGTTCCGTGGCGACCAGCAGGAAATCCTCATCGAGCACTTCCAACCCGCCAAGTACCTGCTCGACGCCCTCGCGGCCGACTGACGCCGTGAATCCCTACGAAACAACGCGGCTGCTCGACGAGTACCTGCTCTTCCACTACGGCAGCCCCGACGAGGTGCTGCCCTGGCCCGAGGGCCCGCGCGGCGCCCTCGGCTTTGCCGAACGCACGGTCAGCGAGCTGGCGGACTTCAGCCGCCAGCCCGCCACCGGCCTCGACCTCGGCTGCGCGGTGGGTCGCTCCAGCTTCGAGCTCGCCCAGCGCGGCCTCGACGTGCTCGGCATCGACTTCAGCCAGCGCTTCGTCGACGCCGCCACCGCCCTTGCCACTGGCGAAGCGCTTGGCTACCGCCGCCTCGACGAGGGCGCGGCCGCCACGGAACTGCTTGCCCGCGCGCCCGCCTTCGCCCCGCCCGGCCGGGTGCGCTTCGAGGCTGGCGACGCCATGAACCTGCGGCCCGACCTCGGCGCGTTTGATCTCGTGCACGCCGCCAACCTGCTCTGCCGCCTCACCGATCCCGAGCGCCTGATCGCCCGCCTGCCGTCCCTGGTGCAACCCGGCGGCCAGCTCCTGCTCGCCACGCCCTGCACCTGGCTCGAAGAATTCACCCCGCGCGGCCACTGGCCGCAGGGATCGACCTTCGACTGGCTGCAGGACCGCCTGGGCGGCGATTTCCAGCTGGAGCTGCGCAAGGACCTGCCCTTCCTGATCCGCGAGCACGCCCGCAAGTACCAGTGGAGTGTCGCCCTCGGCACGCGCTGGATCCGCCGCGGCTGAACCGCAGTCAAGCTGGGCGAGTTTCCCTTGCGAAACGCCCGGCATGGCGCTTGTTGCCGGCCCCCTGCCGCAGTCCAGCGGTCAGGCCATCCCCGCACCCCCGACCGCCATGTCCACCGACGCCAAGACTTCCACCGCCTCCATGGAGAAAATCGTTTCGCTCTGCAAGCGCCGCGGCTTCATCTTCCAGAGCAGCGAAATCTACGGCGGCTGCGGCGGCATCTGGGACTACGGCCCGCTCGGCGCCGAGCTGAAGCGCAACCTGCGTGA
The DNA here is from genome assembly GCA_964605265.1 of uncultured Prosthecobacter sp. Taxonomy (GTDB): domain Bacteria; phylum Verrucomicrobiota; class Verrucomicrobiia; order Verrucomicrobiales; family Verrucomicrobiaceae; genus Prosthecobacter. The sequence goes on along the minus strand of CAZSBO010000105.1, from coordinate 1,238 downwards.
CATCTGGTGGCGCACCATGACCCGCGAACGCGAGGACGTGCTCGGCCTCGACGCCGGCATCCTCATGAATCCGGCCATCTGGAAGGCCAGCGGCCACGTCGACACCTTCGCCGACCTCATGCGCGAGTGCTCGCTCACCAACAAGCGCGTGCGCGCCGACCACGTCGAGCCGCAGGACGGCACCGTGCTCAAGTACAGCGCCGCCCACGCCCCCAACGGCTGGCGCTGGGATCGCCCGATCACCGCCCTGCTCAAGAATGGCGAGCACATCGAAAGCTTCCGCAAGCGCGTGCGCACCCTCATCGCCCAGAACGCCGGCGAGTCGGCCGGCAAGCCGGAGGAGATCGAGCTGCTCGACGAGACCAAGATCGATGTCGTCGCCGGCAGCGTCGACTTCCATCCCGAAACCGGCGGCCTGCTCGGCGAAGCCCGCCCGTTCAACCTCATGCTCAAGACCTACCTCGGCCCGACGGCGACCGAGGACGACGTCACCTACCTGCGCCCGGAAACCGCCCAGGCGATTTTCGCGCAGTTCAAGAACGTCTTCGATTCCAGCCGCATGAAGGTGCCCTTCGGCATCGGCCAGATCGGCAAGGCCTTTCGCAACGAGGTGACCCCGAAAAACTTCACCTTCCGCAGCCGCGAATTCGAGCAGATGGAACTCGAGTTCTTCATCAAGCCCGATGAGGCCGTCGAAATCATCTGCGGCGAGGTCGCCCCCTGGCACGAGGGCGCCGACCTGAGCGAACCGCAGCCGAACTGGGGCTGGGAACTTTGGCACCGCTACTGGGTCGACCAGCGCACGAAGTTCTACCAGGGCATCGGCCTCGGCAATGTGCTGGAATACTACTGGCAGACCCCGGAAGACCTCGCCCACTACGCCCGCGCCTGCGTCGACATCCTCTGCGAATTCCCCTTCGGCACCGAGGAACTCGAAGGCATCGCCGCGCGCGGCGATTTCGACCTCGGCCAGCACCAGAAGCACAGCGGCAAGACCCAGGAGGTTTTCGACGAGGACCTCAAGAACGCCGCCGCCAAGCTCAGCGACGAACAGAAGGAGGCCCTCATCCAGAAGCGCCTCGCCGCCGAGGCCTCCAAAACCAAGGGCACTCCCCTGCCCGAGGCCGACGTCCGCGCCTGGTTCGAACGCCTGTTCAAGGGCAGCTATGTGCCGCACGTCATTGAACCCTCCGCCGGTCTCGACCGCATGGCGCTCGCCGTCATCGCCAAGGCCTATG
>CAZSBO010000104.1:1412-13886 GCA_964605265.1 uncultured Prosthecobacter sp. | reverse complement strand
GCCCTGATCCTGCTCGCCCTGCCGGCCGTTCCCGCCCTGGCGGCGAAGGAGGAAGCCGTGGACCCGAACCAGCCGGTCTCCTTTTACAAGCACGTCCGCCCGATCCTGCAGGCGAACTGCACCGGTTGCCACCAGCCGGCCAAGGCCAAGGGCGACTACGTGATGACCGACTTCGCCAAGCTGCTCGCCGGCGGTGAGGAGGGCAGCGCGATCGTGCCCGGCAAACCGGAGGCTTCGAACCTGCTGACCGTTTCGAGCCCCGGTGCCGATGGCAAGGCCGAGATGCCGCCCAAGGGCGACCCCCTGCATGCCAGCCAGCTCGACCTGATCCGCCGCTGGATCGCCGAGGGCGCGAAAGATGACACGCCGGCCTCGGCGCTGGCGCACTACGACATGAACCGCCCGCCGGTCTACGTGACACCGCCGGCGGTGACCTCGATCGAGCACTCGCCCGACGGCCAGTTCCTCGCCGTCGCCGGCTACCATGAGGTGCTCATCCACAAGGCCGACGGCAGCGGCATCGCCGCGCGTCTGGTCGGTCTGTCCGAGCGCATCCAGAAGCTGGCGTGGTCGCCCGACGGCCAAAAGATCCTCGTCACCGGCGGCAGCCCGGCGCGCCTGGGCGAGATCCAGATCTGGGACGTGGCGACGAAGAAGCTGGAGCTGTCCAAGCCGCTCACCTTCGACACCCTCTATGGCGCGAGCTGGTCGCCGGATGGCAAGTTCGTCGCCGTCGGCTGTGGCGACAACGGCCTGCGCGCCTTCGAGGCCGCCACCGGCAAGGAGGTCGTGTTCATGGGCAGCCACAGCGACTGGGTGCTCGACACGGTGTGGGGCGTCGACGGCAAGCACCTGGTTTCCTGCGGGCGCGACATGAGCGTCAAGCTCACCGAGGTCGAGAGCCAGCGTTTCATCGACAACATCACCTCGATCACTCCGGGCGCGCTCAAGGGCGGCGTGCAGGCTTTGGCGCGGCACCCGCTGCGCAACGAGGTGCTCATCGGCGGCACCGACGGCGTGCCGGCGATCTACCGCATGGAGCGCATCACCAAGCGCGTCATCGGCGACAACGCCAACCTGATCCGCCGCTTCCCCACCATGGAGGGTCGCATCTTCGGGGTCGACTTCGCCCCGGACGGCAAGCGCCTCGCCGCCGGTGCCTCGTTCGAGGGCAGCGGCGCGGTGAACGTCTATGCGAGCGACTACGACAGCGCCATGCCGGAGGCCGTGAAGAAGATCGTCGAGACGGTCAACGGCAAGGGCAAGGAACTCGATGACTGGGTCACCCAGGACGTCAAGCTGCTCAGCAGCACGCCCGTGCCGGGCGGGGTGTTCAGCGTCAGCTTCAGTCCCGATGGCAAGACCGTCGCCGCCGCCGGTCAGGACGGCCGCATCCGTCTCATTGACGCCGCGACCGGCAAGGTCGCCAGGGAGTTCGTCAGCGTGCCGCTCGTTGAAGACAAGGCGCTGGCCGCCAGCGAGGTGATCGCCGACGACAGCGTGCGCGCCACGGCGAAGAAGGACGACAAGGTTGAGACGCTGGTGCCCGGCCTGACCGTGGCCTCGCTCGAGGTCGAGCCGAAGCAGATCGCCATCGGCAAGCCGAACGAGTATGCCCAGCTGCTGGTGACTGCGACGATGAGCGACGGCAGCAAGGCCGACATCACACGCCTGGCCAAGCTCACCGCCACGGCCGATGCCGCGAGCGTCAATGCGCGCGGCTTGGTGCGCCCCGCCAAGGACGGCAAGGGCTCGGTCAAGATCGCCTTCATGGGCCGCACGGCCGAGGTGCCGTTCACGGTGAGCGGCATGGATCAGTCGCTCAAGCCCGACTACGTGCGCGACGTCATGCCCGTGCTGTCCAAGCTCGGCTGCAACATGGGCACCTGCCACGGTGCCAAGGACGGCAAGGCCGGCTTCAAGCTCAGCCTGCGCGGTTATGACCCGATCTTCGACGTGCTCGCCTTCACCGATGAACTCGCCAGCCGCCGCGCCAACGTCGCCTCGCCCGAGCACTCGCTCATGCTGCTCAAGGCCAGCGGTTCCGTGCCGCACGAGGGCGGCCAGCTCACGGTGCCCGGCGAACTCTATTATGAAACCCTGAAGGCCTGGATCGGCCAGGGGGCGAAGCTCGATCTGAAGACGCCGCGTGTCGCCAGCATCGAGATCTTTCCGAAGAACCCGGTCATCGAACGCATTGGCGGCCGCCAGCAGATGCGCGTCGTCGCCCGCTACGCCGACGGCTACGTCAAGGACGTCACCGCCGAGGCCTTTGTCGAGAGCGGCAACGGCGATGTCATCGAGGCCGACAGCACCGGCCTGATGAACAGCCTGCGCCGCGGCGAGGCCGCCATCCTGGCGCGCTTTGAGGGCGCCTACGCCGCTACCACGATCACCGTCATGGGCGACCGCACCGGCTTTGTCTGGAAGCAGCCGGAGACCTGGGGCCGGATCGACGAGCTGGTGGCGAAGAAGTGGCAGCGCATGAAGATCGAGCCGAGCGGCCTGTGCAGCGACGACGAGTTCCTGCGCCGCATCCATCTCGACCTGACCGGCCTGCCGCCGAAGCCCGAAGAGGTGCGCGCCTTCCTGGCCGACACCCGCGAATCACGGGTCAAGCGCGAGGCGGTCATCGACAAGCTCATTGGCAACCCGGACTTTGTCGATCACTGGACCAACAAGTGGGCCGACATGCTGCAGGTGAACAGCAAGTTCCTCGGGGCCGAGGGCGCCGCCAGCCTGCGCGCCTGGATCCGCGAGCAGGTGGCGCAGAACACCCCCTACGACCGCATGGCCTACCGCATCGTCACCGCCAGCGGCTCGACCAAGGACAATCCGGCGGCCAACTACTACAAGATCGTCCGCGACGCCGAAAACCTGGTGGAGAACACCACCCACCTGTTCCTGGCCACGCGCTTCAACTGCAACAAGTGCCACGATCACCCCTTTGAGAAGTGGACCTGGGACCAATACTACGAGACCGCCGCCTTCTTCGCCCAGATCGATCTCAAGCCCGATCCGGCCAGCGCCGGCAAAACGATTGGCGGCACGGCGGTCGAGGGCGCCAAGCCGCTCTATGAAATCGTCGGCGACAAGACCGAGGGCGAGATGAACCACCTGCGCACCAGCAAGCCGGTGGCGCCGCGCGTGCCCTACGACACCCAGCTCATTCGCCAGGGACCGTCGGCGCCGAAGTCGCGTCGCGAGCAGTTCGCCGCCTGGATGACCAGCCCGGACAACGATTACTTTGCGATGAGCTACGCCAACCGCATCTGGGGCTACCTCACCGGCACCGGCGTCATTGAACCGCTCGACGACATCCGCGCCGGCAATCCGCCGAGCAATCCGGAGCTGCTGCAGCACCTGACCAACGAGTTCGTGCAGAGCGGCTTCAATGTGCGCCACCTGATGCGCCTGATCACCACCAGCCGCACCTACCAGCTCAGCCTCGCCACGAACAAGTGGAACGCCGATGACACCGTCAACTACAGCCATGCCAAGGCACGCCGCCTGCCCGCCGAGGTGCTGTTCGATGCCGTCTTCGCCGCCACCGGCTCGCAGCCCAACATCCCTGGCGTGCCCAAGGGCACCCGCGCCGCCCAGCTCGCCGACGGCCAGATCCAGCCGGCCGACGGCTTCCTCGCCAACTTCGGCAAACCCGCGCGCGAGTCGGTCTGCGAGTGCGAACGCAGCAACGACGTCAACCTCGGCCCGGTCATGGCCCTGATGTCGGGACCGACGGTTGGCGATGCCATCAGCGACCCGAACAACGCCATCGCCCAGCTCACCAAGGCCGTGACCGACGACCGCAAGCTCGTGGAGGAACTCTTCGTGCGCGTGCTCAACCGTCTGCCGAGCGACAAGGAGATCGCGGCCGCGCTGGCGAGCATGCAGGGCATGGAGGCCGAGCATCAGCAGCTCAGCGCCGAATGGCAGGCGAAGGAGGCCGAGCAAAAGCCGGTCATCGCCAAGGCCGAGGCCGAGCGCGCGGCCGCGATCACCGCGGCGAAGCAGGAACTGGCCGCCTACCAGACGAAGATGGCACCGGAGGTGAAGAAGAAGGAGGACGCCCGCCTGGCCGCCATCGCCAAGGCCGAGGCGGCGGTGAAAAAGGCCGGTGAAACCGCGCTCACCCAGCAGTCGCGCTGGGAGCAGTACCTCGACCTGACCACGCTTTGGGAACCGCTGGAGGTGAAGGTGGTGCGCGCGGGCGGGGTCGCCAAGCTCGAACTGCAGCCCGACAAGAGCCTGTTCGCCACGCCGTTGCCCGACGGCCAGATGGCCGCCGGCAATTACCAGCTGCAGGGTCGCACCGCCTTGAAGGGCATCACCGCCATCAAGCTGGAAGCCCTGCCCGATGACCGCCTGCCCAGCAATGGCCCCGGGCTCGCCCCGGACGGCAACTTTGTGCTCAGCGAGATCCTCGTCAGCGCCAGCCCGGCCGATGCCAAGCGTGCCAAACGCGCCGGCGTGCAGATCGGTCTGCGCAACCCGCGCGCCGATTTCGAGCAGGACAAATTCCGTGTCGTCGACTCGCTCAAGAAGGGCAATCGCGATCGCGGCTGGGCGGTCAGCCCCGAGGCCGGCCTGCGCCATGAGGCGGTGTTCGAGTTCGACAAGCCGGTCGATTTCGACGGCGGTGCCCTGCTCAATGTCCAGCTCACCCACTTCTTCCAGAACGGCAAATACAACCTCGGTCGCTTCCGTCTCTGGGTCACCACCGCGCCGGTGGTGCGCTTCGGGGCGCCGGCCGCGGTGGCGGCGGCGCTCAAGCTGCCGGCCGACAAGCGTGCGCCCGCGCAGAAGGCGCTGCTGACCGCTCATTACTTAGAGCAGGCGCGCGAGTTCCAGGTGCAGAAGGAGAACCTGGTCATCGCCCGCAAGCCGCTGCCGGCCGATCCGCAGGAGCTTGCCCTCACCGCCAAGGTGGCCGAGGCGGAGAAACCGATCCTGCTCGATCCCAAGCTGCTGCAGCTGCGTCGTGACGCCGGGCTCAGCGAGAAACAGCTCACTGACCGCCGCCTCACCGCCGCCCAGGATCTCGCCTGGGCCCTGATCAATTCCCCGGCCTTCCTGTTCAATCATTGATGGCAATCCCCGGAGCGCGAGCATGGCGTTAGCCTGCTCGCTCGGGGTCGAGTGCGCGGCCACCGTTCCAGAGCGAGTGACCTTCGGCACACTCGCGCTCCGACAAGCAAACGCGGGTGGCTGGGTGCTTGTGGGATGGAACTGGGTTTGGAAGGCAGCGCGGCCACTCTTGCCCGCTTCATCCGGAGGGAGCACCGCAGAGGGGTGAAGGGTGCCTGAAACCCTCTCTGCGTCCTCAGCCATCTCTGCGGTGCAATCAGGCTTGGGGGGTCATTCTTCGGATTCGCGTCCCGTCAGCGGTTCCCCACGGCTTGATTTCGTCCGAGGGGCGGCTGCACAAATCGGCCGATCTTTTTGGCAGAGAGGTTTCGCACAGAGGACACGGAGCCCACGGAGGAGCAGGACCCAACCGATGCCTCGGAACTCCGTGCCCTCCGCGTGCTCCGTGCGAGCCATGGTTTGAGCCGGTTGACTCCAAAGCGCTGCGCGCGGTCGGGGTGCATTCACCCTTGCCGCTGGCGCTGAAAGGCGGCATAAACGCGGGCATGTCGAGCTCTTCCCGCGGTCACCACTGGCCGATCGTCATCGCCTTGATTGCTGGTGTCGCCGCTGGCGCGGTCCTGCAGCCCTTTGCCAGTCCGATCGAGGGCGAGCCCGCCGCCTGGACCGGCAGCGTGCTGGCCGGCTGCCGTTTCTTTGCCGATCTCTTCCTGCGCGCCCTGAAGATGGTCATCGTGCCGCTGGTGGTGGCCAGCATCATCAGCGGCATTGCCGGTCTGAAATCGCTCGAGGGTTTTGCCCGCATGGGCCTGAAGACCTGGGCCTATTACCTGTGCGGCAGCCTGGTCGCCGTCTGCGTGGGGCTTGCTTTCGTCAACCTGGTCCAGCCGGGGATGAGCGACGGTGCACCGAATCCGACGCTGCGCGCGGCGATGGACGCGGCCCTCGAAAGCAAGGAGGCGGGCGAGGTCGGCGAGGTGATGAAGCGTGCCGATGGCGGCACGGCCTCCCTGCTCGACATCATCCGCCGGGCGATCCCGACCAATGTCATTGAGGCCTGTGCGAACGGCGACCTGCTCGCCATCATTGTCTTCAGCCTCCTGTTCGCGGTCGCCATGGTGCTGGTGCCGGGCGGGCCGCCGCGCGCCCTGCAGGATCTTTTCAACCAGCTCACCGATGTGATGACGCTGATCACCACCTGGATCATGAAGTTCACGCCCTACGCGGTCTTCTGCCTGGTCGTGCCCGCCATCGCCAGCGTCGGTCTCGGCGTGCTGCAGAACCTCGTGCCCTACGTGCTCACCGTCGCCGGCGCCCTGCTCTTCCACCTGCTGGTCATCATGCCGCTGGTGCTGAAGTTTGTGGCCGGCGTCAGTCCGGCGGCGCACTTCCGCAACATGCAGGACTCGCTGCTGATGTCGTTCTCCACCGCCTCCTCCACCGCCACCATCCCGGTGACGATGCGCTGCCTGACCGAGAACTCGCGGGTCAGCGAAAAGGTCGCCAGCTTCGTGATCCCGCTCGGGGCAACGGTGAACATGAACGGCACCGCCCTCTATGAATGCGTGGTCGTGGTCTTCGCCGCCCAGGTGCTCGGGGTCGATTTGAGCCTGTCGCAGCAGTTCATTGTTGTCCTCCTGGCGCTCATGTCGAGCATCGGCGTCGCCGGCATCCCGGCCGCCAGCCTGGTGGCCATCATCATCATCATGCAGAACGCCGGCTTCAGCGAGGACATGATCAAGGCCAGCCTCGGCCTGATCCTGACCATCGACCGCCCGCTCGACATGGCGCGCACGACGGTGAACGTCTTCAGCGACACGGTGGGCGCGGTGGTCATCGCCCGTTCCGAGGGCGAGAACGCCGGCTGACGGTCACAGCCAGATCATCAGCGCCTGCACCAGCTCGCGGGTCTGGCTGACGCGGAATTCATCGCCCGCCTGCAGCCGGATGCGGCCGCCGCCCGGGCGGCTGAATTCGAAGATGACCGGCAGGTCGCCAGGGTGGCTGATCAGCACCTCGAGGATGCGGTCGAGATCGATGTCGCTGTGGCGGCGGCAGTCGAGCCGCAGCAGCAGCGGCTTGGGCGGTGCCGGCGGCTTGGGTTCGGCGGCGACCGGCGGCGCGCCATTCGGATCGCGCGCCTTTTTCGGCTTCAGCTCCTTGACGTCGCCGCCGAGGGTGATGCGGTTGCCCTCGCCGCGCTGATCCTTGGCGCAGCGGCAGCGCAGGCCGATGACGTTGCCCTCCTTGAGCTGTTCCTTGAACTTCTCAAACTCGTCGCTCCAGGCCATGATCTCGGCGGCGCCGCTGAAATCCTCGAGCGTGAAGATGGCGAAGGGCCGGTTGTCCTTCTTCGAGTAGCGCACGTCGAGCGTCTTGACGATGCCGACCACGAAGACGCTGACCGGCTTCGCGGAGGTGTCGACATCATCGAGCGCGCCGATGCGGGTGATGCGCGGCGAGTCGTAGTGGCCGCGGTAGCTGTCGAGCGGGTGGCCGCTGACGTAGAAGCCGAGCAGTTCCTTTTCGAAGCCGAGCACCTCGTCGATCGTCCATGGCGCGACCGCCGGCGCGCCGCCCTTGGCCGGTGCTTTCTTCGGCGCCAGGTCGAAGTCGTCGAACAGGCCGCCCTGGCCGGCCTTGCGGTCCTTCTGCATCGAGGAGGCGGCGGCGAGCGACTGGTCGAGGCGGGCAAACAGCGCCGCACGATCCTCGCCGGAGAAGTCGAAGGCGCCGCATTTCACCAGGGCCTCGAGCATCTTCTTGTTCACCGCGCGGCTGTCCATGCGCCCCGCGAAGTCGTCGACGCCGGTGAAGGGCCCGTTGCGCTCGCGCTCCTCGATTGCCGCGGCCATGGCGGCCTCGCCGACGTTTTTGATGGCGCTCAGGCCGAAGCGGATGGCGTTGGGCGGACCGTCCGGCGCGGCGTCCTCGTGGTGCTCGGGGGCGAACTTCAGCGAGGAGCGGTTGATGTCCGGCGGCAGGATGGTGATGCCCATGCGCTGGCACTCGCTGACGAAGAAGGCGATCTTGTCGGTGTTGCTGATTTCGTAGCTGAGCACCGCGGCCATGAACTCGACCGGGTAGTTCGCCTTCAGGTAGGCGGTGCGGTAGGTGACGACCCCGTAGGCGGCCGAGTGCGACTTGTTGAAGCCGTACTGGGCGAACTTTTCCAGAAGGTCGAAGACCGCGTTTGCCTGCTTGGGCGGGATGCCGTTGGTCGTCTCGCAGCCGGCGACGAAGATCTTGCGCTGGCGCGCCATCTCCTCGGCATCCTTCTTGCCCATGGCGCGACGGAGAAGGTCGGCCTGGCCGAGGGTGAAGCCGGCGAGCACGTTGGCAGCCTGCTGCACCTGCTCCTGATAGACCAGAATGCCGTAAGTTTCCTTGGCGATCGTCTCCAGCAGCGGGTGCGGGTACTCGACCTGTTCCTCGCCCTTCTTGCGCTTGATGTAGTCGGGAATGAACTGCATCGGCCCCGGTCGGTACAGGGCCAGGATGGCGATGATTTCCTCGATTCGGTCCGGCCCGAGCTGCTTGCAGGTGTTGATCATCCCGCCGGATTCCATCTGGAACACCGCGACCGTTTCGCCGCGCTTGAGCAGGTCGAAGGTGGGCGGGTCGTCGAGCGGCACCGCGCCGGTGTCGAAGTCGGGCACGCGCCGGCGCACCCATTGCTCGGCCTCATGAATGACGGTGAGCGTCTTCATGGCGAACTGGGAGACGATTTCCCCCTCGTTGCCGCGGGTCAGGGCGATGAACTCCGACAGCGGCTTGTCGCCGATGACGACACCGGCGGCGTGGATGCCGGTGCCGCGCGTCAGGCCCTCGAGAAAGAGCGCGTGCCGCCACAGCTCCTGGGCGGAGCCGTCGTTCTCGATGTAGGCCTTCAGCTCCGGATTCTTGTCGATGGCGCCGTCGGTGTGCACCGTCTTGCCGGTCGCCTTGTCCACCTTGTCCTCGCCGGCCAGGGTGATGTTCAGCTCCGCCGGGATCATTTTCGACAGCCGGTCGGCGTCGCCATAGCTCCAGCCGAGCACGCGGCCGACGTCGCGCACGACGCTCTTCGCGCCCATGGTGCCGAAGGTGATGATGTGGCTGACGCTGCGCTCGCCATACTTCTGGCGCACGTACTCGATCACCTCCGGCCGCCGGGTCTGGCAGAAGTCGATGTCGATGTCGGGCGGGCTGACGCGCTCGGGGTTGAGGAAGCGCTCGAACACCAACTGGAAGCGGATCGGGTCGATGTCGGTGATGCCAAGCGCGTAGGCGACCACCGAGCCGGCGGCCGAACCGCGGCCCGGACCGACCGGGATGCCCTGCTCGCGCGCCCAGTTGATGAAGTCCCAGACGATGAGGAAGTAACTGGTGAAGTTCTTCTCGCTGAGCAGGGCCAGCTCCTTGTCGAGGCGGGCGCGCAGGGCCTCGTCGTTGAGCGCGCGGTCGCGGCCGTAGCGGCGGATCATGCCCTCCTCGCACAGCCGGCGCAGGTAGTCGTTGCGGTCGCTGCCGTCGGGCGGGTTGAACAGCGGGTAGCGGTCGATGCTGGTCGAATCCAGGCGCAGGCTGAGGTCGCAGCGCTCGGCGATCGCCAGGGTCGTGTCGCAGGCCTCCGGCAGCTCGTGGAAGAGCGCGCGCATCTCCTCGGCCGTCTTGAAATAGACCTCGGGCGAGTAGGTGCGCAGGTTGGTGTCGTGCACGCTGGCGCCGACACCGAGGCGCACGAGGATGTCGTGGCTCTCGTGGTCGGCGCGGTGGAGGAAGTGGACGTCGTTGGTGGCGACTGTCTTCAGGCCGTACTTCTTGCCCCACTCGACCAGCTGGCGCGTGCTGCGCTGCTGCTGCTCGAGGCCGTGGTCCATGAGTTCGAGGAAAAAGTGCTCGGGGCCGAAGATGTCGCGGAACTCGCACAGGCTGCGCTCGGCCTCGTCCTGCCGGTCGCTGTGCAGCAGCTCGTTGATCTCGCCATTCAGGCAGCCGCTCAGGCAGATCAGCCCCTCGCGATGCTCCCGCAGGGCGTCCTTGTCGATCCGCGGCACGCCCTGCCACTGGCCGTCGAGGTGGGCGAGCGTCACCAGGCGCGACAGGTTTTCATAGCCGGCATTGCTCTCCGCCAGCAGGGTCAGGTGCGAGGCGCGCTGGCGGCCGGCCACGTCCTTCTGCTCGAACATCGAGCCCGGTGCCAGGTAGACCTCGCAGCCGAGGATCGACTTCATCTTGGCCTTCTTCGCCGCCATGTAGAAGTCGATCGCCCCGTACAAATTGCCGTGGTCGGTCAGCCCCACCGCCGGCATGCCCAGCTTGCCCGCCCGCTTCACCAGGTCGTCAAGGCGCACGGCGCCGTCGAGCAGGGAGAACTCGGAATGGACGTGGAGATGGACAAAGGAATCGGACATCGGACCCGGCGACCCTAGCCCGCGTTTCTCACCCCTGTCCACTCCGGCTTGCGGGAACCCAGCAGGGGCGGTGCCGGCTGGATTGGCAGGCAGGGCCGGGGGCGGGCGAAAGCGCCGCGGGCGACCGCCGGGCCGCCGAGCTTGTGAAATTTTTCACAAATTCGCCTTGCCCGGGTTTTCCGGGCGTAGAATACTGGCAACCGCCCCCGAAGAGACATGCCCACGGTCACCCGAGAACACGAAGCCCCGGACACCGCCGCGAAAGCTGCGCGGCAGCTCGAGGCGCTGGACGAGACCGCGGCCGACATCGTCGGCGAGAAGCTGGTCCTCAACATGGGCCCCTCGCACCCGGCCACTCACGGCGTGCTGCGCCTGGTGCTGGAACTGGACGGCGAGATCATCACCAAGGCGGATCCCGACATCGGCTACCTGCACCGCGGCGATGAAAAGATCGCCGAGAACATGCATTACAACCAGTTCGTGCCCTACACGGACCGGCTCGACTACCTGGCGCCGCTGGCGAACAACGTCGCCTACGCCCTGGCGGTCGAGAAGCTGATGGGCTGGGAAGTGCCCGAGCGCGGCCAGGCCATCCGGGTGATCTGCTGCGAGCTGGCGCGCATCTCCGCCCATCTGCTCGGGGTCGGCGTCTTCGCCATGGATGTCGGTGCCATGACCGCCTTCCTGTACACCTTCACGGAGCGCGAAAAGATCTACAACCTCTGCGAGCAGCTCACCGGCGCCCGCTTCACCACCAGCTACACCCGCGTCGGCGGCCAGATCCGCGACCTGCCCGACGGTTTCACTGGCGCCGTGTCGAAGTTCCTCGACGAGGTGATGCCGGTGATCGATGAGATCGACCAGTTGCTCAGCCGCAACGCCATCTTCATCTCGCGCACCCAGGGTCTGGGCGTCATTTCGAAGCAGGACGCCGTCGCCTTCGGCCTCACCGGCCCGAACCTGCGCGGCTCCGGGGTCGATCACGACCTGCGCAAGGTGCATCCCTACCTGCACTACGACCGCTACGAGTTCGACATCCCCATCGGCACCACCGGCGACTGCTACGACCGCTACCTGGTGCGCATGGAGGAGATGCGCCAGAGCGTGCGCATCCTGCGCCAGGTGCTGGCCCAGCTTCCCGGCGGCCCGATCAACGTCGCCGATGCCAAGAACCTGCTGCCGCAGAAGGACCGCGTGCTGATGAAGATGGAGGAGCTCATCCACCACTTCATCCTCGCCACCCAGGGCATCGACGCGCCGGCGGGCGAGATTTACTTCGGTGCCGAGAACCCCAAGGGCGAACTCGGCTTCTACATCCACAGCAAGGGCGGCGGCGTCCCCTACCGCCTGAAGATCCGCAGCCCCTCCTTCGTCAACCTCAGCATTCTGCCGAAGATGCTGCCCGGCCACATGCTCAGCGACATCGCCGCCGTGCTCGGCAGCCTCGACTTCGTCATGGGCGAATGCGACCGCTGAGGCCGCCCCGACTTTTACCCCCACCCCCGAGACCGATGGCCTTTGCAGTTCCCGCCGAGCTTGAGCGCAAGATGGATGAGGTGATCACGCATTACCCCGTCTCCAAGCGCAGTGCGGTGCTGCCGCTGCTGCACCTCATGCAGGAGCACTTCCGCTACATCAGCGACGACATCGTCAACTGGGTGGCCGCCAAGCTCGGCCTCGAGCCGATCCAGGTGCTGGAAGTGGTCACCTTCTACCCCGGCTTCCGCCAGACCGCCCCCGGCAAGTTCCACATCCGCGTCTGCCGCACCCTGTCCTGCGCCATGGCCGGTTCCTACGAGCTGATGGACGCCCTCTGCCAGGCGGCGAAGATCGACCGCAGCCACTGCGATCACCATCACCCCATCGCCGTCGGCGAGGATGGCAAGTTCAGCATCGAGTTCGCCGAATGCCTGGCGAGCTGCGGCTTCGGCCCCGTCTGCATGGTCGAGGACGACTTCCATGAGAAGGTCGATCCGGCCAAGGCGGCCGA
>CAZSBO010000104.1:0-1312 GCA_964605265.1 uncultured Prosthecobacter sp. | reverse complement strand
GTCGAGCGCCAGGAGACGATGTCGTCCTTGGTCGAGCGCTGCTTGTCCGGGCCATAGCTGAAGACGAGGGCGCTGGCCGACAGGAACTCCGGCGCGCGGCTGGAGATCAGCATGTCGTTGCTCTGCTTGTCCGGGTTCTCGATGCGGTTGTCGTAGTTGGTGTCGAGCGCGACCACGTAGGGCAGGCCCCAGATGTCGACGAGGCGGACGGGCGTGCCGTCGCCGGAGCCGCCGCTCGGATCGATGATGCCGAACTGGTTGTTGTTTTTGGCATTGGGCAGATCGAGGTACTTGACCTTGCGCGGGTTCATGTCGTCGGCGCCGGTCGTCGTGTTCGCCATGAGGATGTTGATGATCGGCGTGCTGTTGCCGTCGGTCAGGAACGGCTCCAGGTCGGTGTCGCCGCTGGTGGCGTCCTCGGGATTGATCGGGAAGCGGTTGTACTCGGTGCGGTAGTGGTTGATGGCGACAACGATGTCCTTCATCGTCTTCTGCGTGCGCACCTGGTCGGCCTTGCGCATGACAAGGTTGGCGACCGGAACGGCGAGCGAGGCGAGGATCGCGATGATGACGATGACCACGAGCAGCTCGATCAGGGTGAAGCCGCGCGGGGCGGGGCGGAGGGTGGTTTTCATGACGGCGGATGGGGGATGGGTTGCGGCGGTGCGCGCGTGGCGGGCGGCCGTTCGCATTTCCATGTTAAATCAAAATCCGGCGGAGCCGTCAACACTTGTTGCGTGGCGCGTGTGATTCAGCGGCGGTCGCGATCGCGATGCATGCCACGCTTGTGGTCAGGCCCGCGTTGCGGCGCCGAGCGGCCGCGCCGGCGCGCGCAACTTTTCATTGTCAACAAACGCTTGCATCCTATAATCCAAAGACAATTATCGGTGCTGTCTCCCGACGACAACATAACAACAAGCCCGATCACGAACACCCCCCTATGGCAAAAACAGCGAGCAAAAGCGGCAAGGCAGTGAAGTACGTCTATTCCTTTGGAGCAGGAAAAGCAGATGGTGATGGCTCCATGAAGTCGCTGCTTGGCGGCAAGGGCGCGAACCTCGCCGAGATGAGCCGCATCGGACTGCCCGTGCCTCCGGGGTTCACGATCACGACGGAAGTCTGCACGTACTACTACGCCAACAAGCGCAGCTACCCGGCCGATCTGCAGAAGCAGATGGAGGAAGGCGTCGCCAAGATGGAGAAGATCATGGGCTGCAAGTTCGGCGATGCCAAGGGCATGCCGCTGCTCGTCGCCGTCCGCTCCGGCGCCCGCGACTCGATGCCGGGCATGATGGACACCATCCTCAACCTC
>CAZSBO010000103.1:0-14212 GCA_964605265.1 uncultured Prosthecobacter sp. | reverse complement strand
ACCGTCCTGCCGGTCGCCGCGGAAGTTGTCCGCTTGGAAATCCGCGAGACGATTTCGTTCGCCGGCGGTCGCGAATTCGGTGCCGCCGGTGCTTACGAACGGATCCGCGGCCGGCTTTGGGTTGCCCTGGACCCTGAGGCGCCGGCGAACGCCCGCGTGCATGACCTGCGTTTGGCGCCGCGCAATGCCGCCGGCCAGGTGGAGGGCTGGACCGACTTCGACCTGCTCAAACCGGTGCAACCGGGCAAGGGCAACGGCCGCCTGCTTTACGATGTCGCCAACCGCGGCAACAAGCTGGCGCTGTGGACCTTCAATGGCGGCGAGCGCAGCAACGACCCGCGCAGCGAGGCGCATGTGGGCAACGGCTTCCTGATGCGCGCCGGCTGGTCGCTGCTCTGGACCGGCTGGAACGGCGAGGTTCAGGACGACGGCAGCAACCGCCTGCTCGCCGGTCTGCCGCCGGCGGGGCAGGGGATCACCGGGCCGGCCCATCTGGAGATCAGCACGACCGAAAAAGTCTTCAGCCGCGCCTTTTCCTGGAGTCCCTGGGGCATCTCGGCGGCCTTCCCGGCGGCGGATCTCGACACCCGCAAGGCGCGTCTGACGATGCGCCCCGACCGTTTTTCCCCGGCCGTTGAATTGTCGCCCGGCGCCTGGGCCTTCGCCCGCTGGGAGGACGGTCGCGCGGTGCCGGATGCCACCCATGTCCACGTCCGCGAGGGCTTCAAGCCGGGCTGGCTGTACGATCTTGTGTACACCGCCAGCCAGCCGCGCGTCAACGGTTTCGGTCTGGCGGCGCTGCGCGATGCGGTCGCCTTTTTCCGCCATGCCGAACGCGACACCCAGGGAGCGGCCAACCCGCTACACGGCGCGCTGCGCCAGGCGGTGATCTTCGGCATCTCGCAGTCGGGCCGGCTCGGCCACCATTTCCTTCACGAGGGCTTCAACACGGACGAGGCCGGGCGCCAGGTGTTTGAGGGCGCCCTGCTGCATGTTGCCGGCGCCGGTCGCGGGGCCTTCAACCATCGCTTCCGCATGACGACCGACTACGGCACCCAGCACGAGGGGCAGATGTCCGGCTCGGAACTCTTCCCGTTTGCGCCGCTGCCGGTCACGGATGCGGCCACCGGTCGCAGCGGCGACAGCCTGGCGCGGGCGCGTGCCGCGGGGCAGGTGCCGAAGGTGATTTTCACCCAGTCGGCGACCGAGTACTGGAGCCGCGCTGCCTCGCTCCTGCACACCGATCCGCAGGGCCGTCGCGATCTGGACCTGCCGCCGGAGGTGCGCGTCTATCACATTGCCGGTGCCCAGCATCTTGGTGGCGGTGAGACCACCCGCGGCATCTGCCAGCAGCCGCGCAATCCGCTCGATGACCGCGGCCCGGTGCTGCGCGCCCTGCTGGTGGCGCTGGAACGCTGGCTGGCCGAGGGACGCGAGCCGCCGCCGAGCCGGCATCCGCGGCTGGCCGATGGCACCTTGGTCCCGCGCGCGACCGTGCTCGCCGCCTTCCCGAAGATTCCCGGCCTCAACCTGCCGACCCATCACTACGAACCACCGCGTCTCGATTTTGGCCCGCGCTTCGATCGCGAGGGCATCGCCGACCTCGTGCCGCCGGTGGTCGGCGAACCCTATCGAACCCTGCTGCCGGCGGTCGATGCCGATGGCAATGAAACGAGCGGGATTGTGCTGCCCGAGGTGGCCGTGCCGCTCGGTACCTACACGGGCTGGAACCTGCGCGCGCCCGAGTTCGGCGCGGCCACCATGCTGTCGCCCCTCGACGGCATGTTCCTGCCGTTTGTTCGTACCGCCGCCGACCGCGCCGGGGATCCGCGGCCCGCCGTGCACGAGCGTTACCCGACCCGCGCCGACTACCTCGCCCGAATCACCCGCGTGGCGCTCGAGCTGCAGCGCGAGGGTTTCCTGCTTGCCGAGGACGTGGTCGCTATCCTCGAGCGCGCGGCGGCCCGGGATCTCTGGTGAGGCTGGCGTGCTTCAGTCCTGCTTGGGTTCCTCGGTCGTTCCCAGTACCTCGCCGGCTGCGGCGACCACGGCGGTGACGACGGCGCCCATCGCCTCGCCGACCGTCGGCGGTTCGGCCGGGGGCGGCGGCTCTGGAGTGTCGGCCTGTTCCTCGATGAGTTCATCGAAGATCTGGTTGTACTCCTCCTTGGCGGTGACGTAGCGCTCGGTGGCGCGGCGCAGGCGGGTGGCCAGACTCTGACAGAGGTAGGACAGGGCCTCGCGGGCGATGAGAAGGTCGTCCGCGAGCATGGCGTCGAACTGCTCGCGACGGATCTTCCACAGTTCGCCGGCCGTGACTGCCTGGATCGTGGTGCGCGAGGGCTGTGGATGGAAGAGGTTCATTTCGCCGAAACTGCTGCCGCGCTTGGCGGTGCCGATGGGCGCGTAGGAATGCTCGTCGATGCGCCGGCGCAGCACCAGCGTGCCTTCCAGCACGAGGAAGAGTTCGGCGTGGGTATCCCCCTCCTGAATGAGGGTTTCCCCCTCGTCGAAGGTCCAGAACTCGCCGCAGATGGCGAGCAGTTGCCGACGCTCCGCATCCAGGTTCTTGGCGAAGCCATAGGCAGGCAAGGTGAGGCGCTTGATCTGCATCATGCCGATCAGTGTAACAGGCGGGCTGTCGTGTTGTCAGCCTTTTTCCGCAGTTGAGTTTCGCGGTTCCGGTTTCAGGTTCGCCGGATGCCCCTTTTCTTCCAGCAGTGGCGTGGCGAATGGCTCAAGCTTTTCGCCCGCCGGCGCACCTACCTCGGCTTCGCCGCCTTCCTGGCGCTTGAGCTGGTGCTGCTGCTGGTCTTTCGGCTGCAGGGCGTGGAGCGACTCTTCGAACGCCTCATCTCGCGCCAGGGCCAGGCCTTTGCCGATTACTATTCAGCGCTCACCCTCGGGCACATGATCCTCGGTTTCTCGGTACTCATCCTGGGCGCCATCTACCTCGCCCTGGTTGCCGGCGACATCGTTGCCAAGGAGGGCGAGGACGGTCATTACCGGCTGCTGCTGGCCCGACCCGTCAGCCGGGTGCGCCTGCTCGGCTTGAAGTACCTCACCTGCCTGAGTTACACGGTCGTGCTCATCCAGTTCATCGCCTGGTCGGCCTTCGCCCTTGGTGTGGCGCTCAAGGGCTGGGGCGGCGGCTTCTTCGCCATGGCACCGGAGGTCGGCCTGCTGGTCTTCCACGACTGGGCCGACGGCCTGCGTCACTACGCCGTCGCCTCGATCTTCCTCTCCGCGGCGATGACGACCGTCAGCAGTGTCGCCTTTTTCTTGTCCTGCTTCCCCATCAAGCCGGCGGCGGCGACGATTGGCGCGCTCTCCTACGTGCTGGTCGACATGATCCTGCGCAACACCGGCTTCATGGAGGATTACGATCACCTGCTGCTCACCAAGCACATGGCCTGCTGGGCGCGCCTGCTCGCCGAGGAGGTGCCGTGGGCGGTCGTGCTGCGCAGCTACACCGTCATCGCCGCGGTCAATGCCAGCCTGTTCGTGCTCGGCGCCGCCGTCTTCACTTCCAGGGATCTGAAATCATGAATCACATCAATCGTGTCGCCGACCTGCGCGACTGGCGTCGCCGCGCCGGCCGGGTTGTTTTTGTGCCCACCATGGGCGCCCTGCACGAGGGCCACGCCGCCCTGGTGCGCGAGGCGCGCCGACTCGCCGGCACCGAAGGACGCGTCGCCGTCAGCATCTTCGTCAATCCGCTGCAGTTCGGTCCGAACGAGGACTTCAGTCGGTACCCGCGCACGCTTGACGCCGATCTCGCGATCTGCGCCGCGGCCGGCGCCGACCTGGTCTTCGCGCCGCCGGTCGACGAGGTCTACCTGCCCGACCGCAGCATCCAGGTCAGCGAAAGCCGGCTCTCGCGCGTGCTCTGCGGGGCCAGTCGCCCAGGGCACTTCGACGGCGTCTGCACGGTGGTGGCCAAACTCTTCAATCTGGTCCAGCCCGACGACGCGGTCTTTGGCAAGAAGGACTACCAGCAGCTCGCCATCCTGCGCCGACTGGTGCGCGACCTTGATTTTCCGGTGCAACTGCACGGCCTCGATACCGTGCGCGAAGCGGATGGTCTGGCACTCAGCTCGCGCAACCGCTACCTCAGCACCGAGGAACGCGCCCAGGCACCGGCCCTGCAGGCGGCGTTGCAAAACGCGCGCGTGGCCTGGCGCGAAGGGGTCACCGAGCCGGAGGCCTTGCTGGCCGGCGTGCGCAACCACCTCGCCGTCGCAGCGCCGCTGGGCCGGATCGATTACGCCGCGCTGGTGAATCGCCACACCCTGGAGACGCAGACCCAGGCCGATGCCGAAGGGCTGCTCGCCCTGGCGGTGTTTTTCGGGCGCGCACGCCTGATCGACAACCTGGAACTCGCCTGAGCCATCACAGCGTGCCGCCGGCGACAAAGTCCGGCATCAGGCGATGCTGGCTGCGTGTGCGCACGCCCTCGGCCAGGCGCAACACCTGCCTTGCCACCGCGGCCGCCCAGCGCCGCGGATCGCTCGCATAACGCGCCGGCGCCGGCACGGCATGGGCGAGAAAGGCATCGCCATCGCGCGCGATCAACGCCACGTCGCGCGGCACGCGCAGGCCCTCGCCGAGCAGGCAGGTCAGCACGGTGAGGGCATGGACGGAGCGACCCACCACCAAGGCGTCGGCGGCCTCGCGACCCGCGCAGACGCTGCGCACCAGTCGGCACAGCCCGGCCGGGCTGCCGTCATGACGCAGCACACGCGCGGAGGGGCAGCCTTCGAGAAAACCCTCGGCACTCTCGGCGTCGCCTGGTGCCGCGGTGTCGGGCAGCAGCAGCACGGGGCGCCGACGTCCCTTCGCACGCAGCAGGCCGGCGGCGTGACGACAGACCGCGCGGTAGTCGAGATCCACCGAGGGCAGATCAACGCCCGTCGCTGCCGAACCGGCCACCAGGGCTGGCAGACCGCGCGCGGCAAAGGCACGCTGCAGGGCCTCCGGCGCGAGATGCAGAATCCAGACACCGCCCGGGTGGCTGCGCTCCAGATGCGCCAGTGCACGGGCGCCGCGGCTCGTGGAGATCGTCGGTCGCACCACCAACTCCAGCGCATGACCGGCCGTGGCGAGGCGCTCGCGCAATTCATCCAACCAGCAGACGGTCAGCGGCGGCATCTCACGCAACGGCACCGGGGTCAGCACGCGCACGACGCAGGGCTGCACGTCGGGGTGTCGGCCGCCGCGCAGCACGCGCGTCGGCAGGCCCTGGCGACGCTCCAGCCAGCCTTCGGCAGCGAGGGTGTCGAGCGCGGCGCGCAGGGTCGGGCGACTCACCCCCAGACGCTCCGCCAGCAGTCGTTCACCCGGCAGGCGCTCACCCCAGACACCGTCTTCAATCTCCGCGCGCAAGGCGGCGGCGGCCTGACTGCTCAACGAGGGGCGTGGAAGACGGGTTGGCATGCGTCAAAAACGCACCTGCCGCGCCACTGGTCAAGGAAATGAACCAGTGAATCCGCAGAGCGGTGAACGTTGAGGGGGATGTGATCGCTGACCTGTTTCGCCGCCTCTGCATCCTCGTTCTGCTCGCCGCTCCCGTGGCGGGTGCCGTTGAACCTTTTCTCGAAAAGCAGGATCTGTTCGCGGTGGGCGACGACCCCGCTTACCAGCTCTACCACATTCCCGGCATCGTCGTCACCGCCCGCGGCAGCGTACTGGCCTGGTGCGAGGCGCGCAAGCGCGCGGCTGGCGTCAGCGACTGGGATGACATCCGCCTGCTGCTGCGCCGCAGTACCGACGACGGCCGCACCTGGAGCCCGCCGCGCAGCATCGCCCAGGTCGATGGACCCAAGCGCAAGAATCCCTTCGCCCTGCGCATGAAGAACGTCGATCCCAACGACGTGACCTACAACAACCCGGTGCTCATCGCCGATCGCGACGGCACGGTGCACATGCTCTTCTGCCTGGAGTACGAACGGGTGTTTTGCCAGCGCAGCGGCGACGACGGCGTCACCTGGGGAGCGCCGGTGGAGATCACCGCCTGCTTCGACGCCTTCAAGAAGGACTATGCCTGGAAGGTGCTCGCCACCGGACCCAACCACGGCATCCAGCTCAAGAGCGGCCGCCTCGTGGTGCCGGTCTGGCTGTCGACCGGCGAGGGCGGCAACGCCCATCGGCCGAGCGTCACGGCGACGGTGTTCAGCGATGACGGCGGCCGCACCTGGCTGGCGGGTGAAATCGCCGTGCCCTGCACGGAAACTTGGATCAATCCCAACGAGACGGTGGCGGTCGAACTCGCCGACGGCCGGGTCATGCTCAACGTGCGCAGCGAGTCGAAGGCGCACCGCCGGTTGGTGACGACGAGTCCCGACGGTGCGACGAACTGGAGCGAGCCAAAGTTTGACGAGGCCCTGCTGGAACCGATCTGCATGGCCGGACTGGTCCGCTACGATCACGGCGGCCAGCGGCTGCTGCTGTTCTCCAATCCGCACAACCTCGAGGGCGGGCGCGGCGGCGAACCCGAGCCGGGCAAGAGTCGCGCGCGCAAAAACCTCAGCGTCAAGATCAGCCGCGACGAGGGCGCGAACTGGCCGGTCAATCGTTTGCTGGAGGACGGTCCGAGCGCCTACTCGGACCTGGCGGTGACACCGGCCGGCACGATCCTGTGTTTCTACGGCGCCGGCTCCAAGCTCAGCTTTTCCGGTTCTTCGCTCCGCCTCGCCCGCTTCAATCTGGCCTGGCTGGAACAGCAGCCTTGACGATTGCCCTGCTTTTTGACCACCCTTGCCCACCATGAAATTCGCCCCACTGGCCCTGCTTGCCTTCGCCCTCACTGCTGCTGCCGAGGAAGGTCCCGACCTGCCGCTGCTCGATCTCTCCGGCGATACCGCCCGTCATGTCGTCATCGCCCAAGGCACGCCCGAGGTGTATCAGGGCCATCCCACCACCGTGACCCTGCCCGATGGTCGCACGATCTTCTGCGTCTGGTGCATCAACCACGGCGGTGCGGCCGGACCGATGGCGCGCAGCGACGACGGCGGCCGCACCTGGACACGCCTCGACGCGCAACTGCCGCCCGGCTTCGCCACCCATCAGAATTGCCCGAGCATCTACCGCCTGGTCGGTCCCGACGGCAAGGCGCGCCTCTGGGTCTGGTCGGCCGCCCTCGGCAAGCGCGGCGGCCCCGGCATGCCTTCGATCCTGAGCGAGGACGAGGGCAAAACCTGGCGCGAAATGCCGCCACTGAACTTCCCCTGCGTGATGACCTTCAGCAGTATCGTCCAGCTCAAGGACGGTCGTTACCTCGGTCTCTACCACAAGGGGCCCGGAGGCGCCGACAAGGCGCCGCTTGAAGTGCTGCAAACCATCACCGCCGACGGCGGCTTCACCTGGTCGGAACCACGCGTCGTCGCCGCGGTCGAGGGCAAGAACCCCTGCGAACCCTTTGTGTTTCGCTCGCCGGACGGCGGCGAACTCTGCTGCCTGATGCGCGAGAACACCCACAAGGGCCGCAGCCTCATGATGTTTTCGACCGATGAGGGCGCGACCTGGAGCCGGCCAGTCGACACCAACTGGGGTTTGACGGGCGATCGCCACATCGGTGTGGCCACCGGCGATGGCCGCTGGCTCTTCGCCTTCCGCGATCAGGCCCCGGGCAGCCCGACCAAGGGGCACTTCGTCGCCTGGGTCGGCAGCTACGACGACCTCAAGCAGGGCCGCCCCGGCCAGTATCGCGTCAAACTGCTGCACAGCCATGCCAGCCGCGTCGGCGACTGCGGCTACCCCGGCGTCGAGCGCCTTGCCGACGGCACGCTGGTCATCACCACCTACCTCAAGTACCGCCCCGGTCCGGAGAAGCATTCGGTCGTCAGCCTGCGCCTGACCATGGCGGAACTGGACGCGCTGGCCGCGAAGTGAGGCTGGCGTGAGGGCGCCCTAGTCTCAAAAATCGGGTCTCGCACGAAGGACGCGGAGAGCACGGAGGGCAAAGGGCGGTTTCGTGGGCTTTTTGGAACTTTCCTGCGGGGACCCATCAGCGTCCTAGGAGCGTCTCATCAGCGGTTCAACATCTGCCAGGCGACCACGAAGGGTGCGAATTTCACGAAGGTCAGGGGTTGTCTGTTTTTGGCCGCAAAAGAGCGCAAGGAACACAAGGCCAGCTCCTGTGGCGTGTCCCAGTCAAGACGCGCTGAAGCGCGGGAGTACTTTACTTCGACTTCAAGCCCACCGTGTTGACGGCGATGACACGGTAGGCGTGTTTTTGGCCGGGCTTGGCGGTGGTGTCAGTGTATTTCATCTCCACCAGCGGGGCGGCGGGGGTGTCGCTGTACTGCAGGCCCTGGAAAATGGGGCGACCGAACGGGTTCTTCGGCTGTTCCGGCACGGTGGCAAGCGGCTTGCCGTCGCGCTCGATGATGAAGTGGCCCAAGCCGCTCTCCAGATCGGCCTCGGCTTCCCAGGTCAAAACATTGTTTTTGACCTGCAGATTCGTCGGCGCCGGCGGTGGGGTGCTGTCGGTCACCTGGGTGTCCTTGACGTACTGCATCCATTGTTTGGCCACCGCCTCGTTGGGCAGCCAGATCGCCAGGCGCGGATCGCCGTCGAGACGGGTCAGCGGCACGGCCTCGGTGGCGAGCAACGGCGCCATCCAGGCTTCGGCCAGCGGCATGGGGCGCAGGGGTTCGCCCGGCTTGGCCGGCAGGCGGGCCGACAGGCAGGCATCGAGCCAGGGGATGGCCAGGTAGCGCTGGTTGCCGCACTCGTGGCTGGTCAGGGGATCGACGGCGACCGCGATCAGTGCGCCGCGACCGCGCATGGCCTTGAAGAAGGTTTCGTTGGCCGGCCAGACACCGGCGAAGCGGCCTTCCTTGACGCTGACACCCTCCTTGGTGCCGGGGTTGCACATGACCGGCACCGTCAGTGCCGCGTCGGGAATGACATGCGGTTTAATGGTGGCGCGTTCCGGGTTGGCTTCGAGCAGGGGCACGCCCGAACGCAGCCAGGCGGCGGCGACGCGGTCGGGGTGCAGCAGGGTCATGCCGCCGGCCCAGTGGCCGCCGCCGCTGTGCCCCCAGAGAGCCCAGGGCACGGTGGCGAGTTCGGGATGCCCGCACTGCGCGCCGAGATCGGCCAGGGCTTTTTGGAAGGCGGCGCCAGAGCCGTTGCGCGGGTCGCACCACATCTGGCAGTCGGCCTTGTCAGGCTGCTCGTAGGAGGGCGACAGCAGGGCGCAGCCGTGCTTTTTCGCCAGCGCCTGCCAGTGCAGATCAAAGGCGCCGGTCTGGCCTGACTTGCAAGAACCCTCGCCACAGCCGTGCTGATGGACAATGACACCGCGCAGGGTGGCAACACCGGGCGGGATCCAGGCGGTGTACTGCACCGGGAAAATGAGGCCGCCGGGCGCGGACGAGGCCTCGTAGCGTACGCGGTGGTAGGGCGGCTTGACCGGCGGGGCCTGGTCGTAAGGGGCCTGTTGAGCGGAGAGCAGGCCGGCGAGGAAGGGCAGCAGGAGCAGGGAGGAACGCATGGGCGATAGGTCGAACGCTGCGGCGCGGGGCGGCCTTGCAACGTGGGTGACGACGCAAAATGCGGTCGCTGCCGCCGTAAGACTGAAGCATGTCCAACATCCTGTCCCATCCCGACCGCCGCCATTTCCTGCAAACCAGCGCCGCCGCCCTGCTCGGCGGCCTTGCCATGCCGGCACGTGGCGCGGGCGATGGCTGGCAGTTGCGCGTGGGGCATGCCCAGACGCCTGAGCAGGCGCGTGCGGAACTGGCCGCCTTCAAGGCGGCGACGCCCGACCTGGCGAGTTGGGAGAAGCGCAAGGCGGCGATCCGCCGCGGCATGCTGGAAGCCATGCGCCTGACTGAACTGCCGAAGAAACCGCCGCTCGATCCGGTGTTCTCGAACAAGCGCGTCTACGAGGGCTACAGTGCCGAGAGCGTGTACATCCGCAGTTGGCCAGGTTTCTACATCACCGGCACACTGTACCGACCGCTGGAGATCAAGCCACCCTATGCCGGCGTGGTGTCGGCACATGGTCACGGCGGCCGCTTCCTGCCCTCGCGCCAGACCCGCTGCGCCGTGCTCGCGCGCATGGGCGCGGTGGTGTTTCATTACGACATGGTTGGCTATGGCGACAGCGAACGCGCGGGCTGGGGCCACAAGGACGTGCCGGAAATCCTGCGCATGACGGTTTGGAACAGCCTGCGCGCGCTCGACTTCGTGGCCTCCATCGAGGGGGTCGATCCCAAGCGCATCGGCATGACCGGCAACTCCGGCGGCGCCACGCAGACCTTCCTGACCTCCGCCCTGGATGAACGCGTGGCGGTGTCCGTGCCGAGCTGCCAGGTGTCGGCGCACTTCTTTGGCGGCTGCACCTGCGAAAGCGGCATGCCGATCCATTGGGGGCCGAACCACAAGACCAACAATGCCGAGATCGCCGCCATGACCGCCCCGCGGCCGCAGTTGGTCATTTCCAACGGTGCCGATTGGACCAAGCACATGCCGGAAATGGAGTTCCCCTACATCCAGCACATCTACAGCCTGTATGGCGCCGCCGACCGTGTGGCGAACGCGCATTTCCCGCTCGAAGGCCACGATTACGGCCCGAGCAAGCGACTCGCCGCCTATCCCTTTTTCACCCGCCACCTCGGCCTCGATGCCCTCAAACTCTGGGGCAAGGAGGAGCCGATCAACGAGTCCTTCGTCAAGATTGAGACCGAGGAGGAGATGCTGGTCTTCAACGATCGTCAGCCATGGCCGAAGGACGCGGTGGCGCCGAACACACCGCTGCCGTTCTGAGGCCGGCGGCGCGATTCCCCGCAAGGGTGGTCGCCGGGCGACGTTGCGCTGTCTTCGCCATGCGTCGTCGTTTTCTCCCCGCCATCCTCCTCCTTGCCGCCAGTGCCCTGCCGCTGGCGGCCCAGTCCCCCGTCGTTCCTTTGCTCGCCGACAAGGCCCTGCCGGCCGATGAAACCGGCCTGCCCGGCGAGGGTGCTCTGCGTCGCTACGACGCCTATGTCAAACGCTGGCAGGAGGCGCGCAGTCGCTGGGCTGGCGAGGTGGCCAAGGATCAGGGAGCGGTGGTGTTTCTCGGCGATTCCATCACCCAGGGCTGGGGTGCCGAATTCAAGGGCCTGTTTCCCGGCATGAAACTGGCCAACCGCGGCATCGGTGGCGACACAACACGCGGCATGCTGATCCGACTCGAGGAGGACGTGCTGGCGCTGCAGCCGTCCGCCATCGTGTTGCTGCTCGGCACGAACGACATTGAGGTCGGCATCGAGCCGGCGGCGATCGGACGCAATTTCCAAAAGATTCTCGCCGCCATCCAGGCCCGTTTGCCGCAGGTGCCGATCGTGCTGTGCCGGATGTTCCCGAGTTCGGCGAGCAAGAATCGGCCGGCGGAGACGATCCGCCAGGTCAACGCCCTGTACGAGGCGGCGGTGAAGGGCGATGCCCGCGTCACTGTGCTCGACACCTGGACCCTGTTTGCCGACCCGCAGACCGGCGATATGAATCCCGCCTGGGCCAAGGATCTGCTGCACCTCAACCCGGCCGGTTATGCCCGCTGGGCGGCGGCGCTGCGACCGATCTTTGCCACCCTCGGTTTCCTCGAGACCGAAGTCGAGGCCTTCACGCCGGAGCCAGGTTTTGAAAGCCTGTTCAACGGCAGGGATTTGACCGGCTGGGGCGTGCGACCCACGCCGCCGCGCAAGGCGCCCGCCAAGCCGCGGCCGGATGCGCCGGTGTTTGTCGAGGTCAAGGAAGCCGCGGCCTTCGACGGCCAGACCGCCAGCCTGGACGGCCGCTACCGCGCGGTCAACGGTCGCTTGGTCGTCACCACCCCGGCCGAGGGGCGCCGCATCCAGCAGCTCTGGACGACGCATGAGTTCGCCGGCGATTTCATCCTGCGCCTGGAGTTTCGCGCCACGCCGAATGCCGACAGCGGGGTCTTCCTCCGCCAGCCGCAGTTGCAGTGCCGCGACTACCCGCTGGCCGGGCCGTACTTTGAGCTGAAGAACTACAAGCCGCAGGACTGGAACGCCCTGGAAGTGACGGTGCAGGGCGGGGTCGCCCGCGCCACCTGCAATGGCGAGCTGCTGGTCGAGGATCTGGCCGTGCCGGCCACCGGGCCGATCGGGCTGGAGGGCGATCGCGGTCAGATGGAATACCGCCGCATCCAGCTGCGCCGGTTGCCCTGACGCCTGGCGTTTTTCCGGCAACAGAAGGGATGGCGGTGGCGTTGCCAGCCGATGCACCGCCTCTGCCTGTTCCTCGTCGCCGCCCTGCCGCTGCTGGCCCAGCAACCCGCCCCGGCCAAGCGTGCGGGCAAGATCGCCACGCCGCCGCCGACCCAGCCACCGCTGCAGGCCGTCGATCCCGCCAAGCTGCCGGAGGGCGTGGAACATCTGGATCTCTTTTTGCTGATCGGTCAGTCGAACATGAAGGGCAGGGGCGTCATGCCCGCCGAGCCCAAGCGCGATCCGCGCCTGCTCCTGCTGCACCTGCGCGACGACCGCTGGTATTTGGCGCGCCATCCGCTGCACCTGACCGGCGATGCCCAAACCTTTGCCGGTCATGACAATGCCGGCGTCGGCCCGGGCCTGGCCTTTGCCGAGCAGGTGCTGGCTGAGAAAACGGCGATCGGGCTGGTGCCCTGCGCGGTCGGCGGTTCGTCGATCCAGCTCTGGCAGAAGGGCGCGAAGCTCTATGAGAACGCCGTGCGCCGCGCCCGCCTGGCGCTGCAGGGCGCGCCGGGCAGGGTGCGCCTGCGCGGGGTGCTCTGGCTGCAGGGCGAGGCGAATGCCAGGGCCGAGGATCTGCCCCTGCATGCCGGGCGGCTGCGCGCACTGGTGACCGACCTGCGCGCCGATCTTGCTCAGCCCGACCTGCCCTTCATCGCCTGCACCATTGGCGAGATGAACGAGGATCCGGCGCGGCGTGCCGATCAGCAGGCGATGAATGAGATCCTGCTCGCCCTGCCGGCGGCGGTGCCGGGCACGGCCTGTGTCGACGCCCGCGACCTGCGCAGCCACATCGGCGACCGCGTGCACTTCGACACCGCCGCCCAGGAGGAAATTGGCCGGCGCATGGCCATGGCCTGGCAGAAGCTTGCCGCGGGCCGCTGAAGCCGGGTCGCAACATTCGCGCCGGCCGGCCGTTGTCTGCGGTCATGCGCCCCCTTGTTTGCCTTGCCCTTGTCGCCCTGCTCCAACCCGCTTTCGCCGCCGAACCGGCCCGCAAGGGTCTCGGTGCCGACGACCCCGCGGGCGAGGTGCACATCTACAAGCATTCGGCCGGCAAGCCGCGCCAGTTGGAACTGTATTTTCCGCCCAACCACGATCCGGCCAAGGCGAAGGTGCCGGGACTGATCCTGTTTCATGGCGGCGGCTGGGGCGGCGGCAGTCTCGGGCAGTTCCGTGCCGCCTGCGCCTACTTCGCCAGTCGCGGTCTGGTCTGCGCCACGGCCGAGTACCGCATGCTCAGCAAGGCCGAGGCCGCCGCCCTGCCGGCGGGCGAGACCCGCAAGCGCGTCTGCATCACCGACGCCAAAAGCGCGATCCGCTGGTTCAAGCAGCAGGCACCGGCGCTCGGGGTCGATCCGGCGCGCGTCATCACCGGGGGTGGTTCGGCCGGTGGCCACATCTCGGCTCTGGCCACCCTGCAACCCGGCCTCGACGACCCTGCCGATCCGGCCGGCCTCGACACCTCGGTGGTCGCCTACCTCTGGTTCAATCCGGCCTTCGCCCCCGACGATGTCAAGGATCCCGAGGTCAATGTGCTGCGCTTCCTGAGGAAGGATCTGGCACCGGCCATCGCCTT
The DNA here is from genome assembly GCA_964605265.1 of uncultured Prosthecobacter sp. GTDB lineage: Bacteria > Verrucomicrobiota > Verrucomicrobiia > Verrucomicrobiales > Verrucomicrobiaceae > Prosthecobacter. The sequence continues at coordinate 412 of CAZSBO010000103.1, read as the reverse complement.
CTTTGGCGACAAGGACACTTGGAAACCCGGCTGGGATGCCGCCCAGGCCAAACTGCGGGAACTGGGCAACACGACGACCGAACTGTGGATCGCCGAGGGCCAGGCGCACAGCTTTTTCAACAAGGAGCCCTGGCGCAGTTCCACCCTGCGCGCGGCCGATGCCTTCCTGCAGCGGCTCGGCCTGTTGCAGGGGCCGGCGACCCTGCCCGAACCTGCCGATGCCGTGCTGAAACGCGCGGCGCCGTGAAGGTTCGGTTTGCCGGCTTCGAAGCCCGCGTCCCGTCGGCAGTTCCATGCAGTTTGGATCCGGGCTGGTTTAACTGGTCAACATTATTGACCAGCAAACCCGATCCTGCCGCCGCGTTGATGGCGCATGACCGATGCCGAACTTCACCAGCTCAAGCGCTGGAAC